>SHUF01000003.1 GCA_009694745.1 Acidobacteriota bacterium | reverse complement strand
CGCCGCGGGTGACCCGGCCTTGCACGCGTTCTTCGCGCCGGACGTAGGGCGGACCTTCAGGTCCGCCGATCCTCCGATCGTTCTCAATGACTGGACGGCTCGGGACCTCTCGGCGAAAATCGGCGACTCACTCGAGATGGAGTACTACCGCTGGGCAGACGAGGGCCGGCTGCTGACCGAACGCGCGACGTTCCGTGTCGCGGGAATTGTGCCCATCGCGGGGCTCGCGGCCGACCGGCGGCTGTCGCCTGCGTATCCGGGAATTACAGACAGCGAGAGTGTGGCCGACTGGGACCCTCCATTCCCGATCGATCTCACGCTGGTGCGACCGACCGATGAAGACTACTGGGACCGTTACAAGACCACGGCAAAGGCCTTCGTCCCGATCGAGGCGGCACAGCGTCTGTGGAGTACTCGCTACGGCAACGTCAGTTCATTGCGGGTGCCGGGCAGCGAGGACGGACCCGCCGAGGCGGTATCACGTTCTGTCGCGGCAGCTGTCACGCGCGCGGTGGGCAGTGCCGGCGCTGGGCTCACGGTGGTCGATGTCCGCACCCAGAACATCGCGGCCTCGGCCGGCGCCACCGACTTCGGCGCGTATTTCTCCTACTTCAGCTTCTTCCTCGTCGTCTCTGCGTTGCTTCTGACGGCGTTGTTCTTCCGGCTGGGCGTGGAACAACGGCTGCGCGAGATCGGCGTTTTGCGCGCCACCGGCTACTCGCTTCGTGCGATCGGGCGGGTCTTCATCATCGAAGGTGTCCTTGTGGCGGTCGCAGGCGGCGTTGCTGGCATTGGCCTCGCGGTGGCCTGGGCCGAGCTGATGATGTACGGCCTGCGCACCTGGTGGGTGGGAGCGGTCGGCACCACCGCGCTGACTCTGCACATCGACGTCGTCACGCTGGTCATTGGTGCCCTCGGTGGTGTGATCGCGTCGGTCGCCTGCATTGCGTGGACGGTGCGTGGCCTGAGCCGTCGCTCGCCGCGTGAGCTGCTGGCCGGCAGCGCCGACGCCACAAGAGTGGGTCGCCGGTCGCGCGGCTTTGTTTGGGCGATGGCGACAGCGGTTGCCGCTCTCGCGTTAACCGCCGCGACAGCAGCCGGCGTCGTCCCAGCCGCCGCCGGCTTCTTCGGCGCCGGCGCCCTTGTGCTCGTCAGCGGCCTCGCGGCTCTGTCGGGATGGTTGCGCCGCCGGACTGCGGCGGTGCTGCATGGCTCCGGTTCCATGGCGCTTGCGCGCCTCGGCTGGCAAAACGCCGCCTGGAGGCCGGGCCGCAGCCTCACCTCTACTGCCCTCGTCGCCGCCGCAGCGTTCCTCCTGGTATCGGTTGACGCATTCCGCAAGGACACGAGCACGGCCGCTGGTCGATCGGGCGGCACGGGCGGCTTTGCGCTCATCGCCGAGTCGGTCCTGCCGCTGGTCAACGACCCGGTTGACCCCGCCGGCCGCGAGACCCTTGGCCTGGCGTTCGATCAGAGCGACAACGCGCTCTTAGGGGTGTCACTCGTTGCCGCCCGCCTTCGGCCTGGCGACGATGCGAGTTGCCTGAATTTGTACCAACCGAAACAGCCGCGCGTACTCGGTGTGTCGGATCGCCTGATTGATGAGGGCAGGTTCACCTTTGCGGCCAGCCTTGCCGCAACCGACCAGGAACGCGCCAATCCCTGGATTCTGCTGCGGCAGCCACAAGGCGATGGTGCGGTTCCTGCGATCGTTGACGCGACTTCGCTTCAGTACGTCCTGCACGCCGCGGTGGGAGACGAAGTGGTGATCGATGCCGAGACGGCCCGGCCCATCCGCGTTCGGATCGTGGGGACGCTTGCCGACAGCGTCCTGCAGGGCGAGATCATGATCGGCGAAACGTCATTCACGCGGTTGTTCCCGGAGATCGCCGGTTACCGAGTCCTGCTGGCAGACGTGGCTCCGGAGCGTGCCGGTGCGTTGGATGACGTGGCCGCGACGCTTGAAGAGCGGCTCGAGCCCTACGGCGTGGACGCACAATCTTCGTTGCGCAAGCTCGAGGCGTACCACCGCGTGGAAAACACCTACCTCTCCACGTTCCAGACGCTTGGCGGGCTCGGCCTCATCCTCGGCACCATCGGCCTGGCGGCTGTCACGTTGCGCAATGTCTTCGAGCGCCGACGTGAACTCGCACTTCTGGCCGCCGCCGGTTACCGCGGCAGCGAACTCTCGGTGCTCGTTGTGTCCGAGACGCTCGCGCTCGTGATGATCGGTCTTGGCGTGGGAGTCGTGGCCGCGCTTCTCTCCATCGCGCCGGTGCTGATGGCGCGCGGCGGCCGCCCACCGGCGCTGTCGATGATCTGGCTCGCGGCTGTGGCCGTATCCGGTGTAATCGCGTCGCTCCTTGCCACACGCGCCGTGCGCCGGTTGCCACTGGTCGCCTCTCTGCGGAGCGAGTGAGCCTGCCGCAGCGTGCAGTGGCGCTGCGAAATCCCCCAAAGAGACCTCAGAGTCTCCGCAACTCCTGTAATCCGTCGTGATCCCTCGTGAGCATCGCGGGCCGTTATAATAAGCCCGCGTGCATTACCACCTTCGCGAGTATCCCCTTCAGCAGGGCGCGCTTGAAATCGCGTACATCGAAGAATTCTTCAACGAGTTCCCGAAGCGGAAGAACGCAACCGAGATCATGACGCGGCTGCAGGATCGCGAATGTCAGATTCTTATGGCCGAAGCACCACTGCCAGATGACCCAGGCACGGTGGTGCCGGTGTCCTACAAGGTGTCGCACGAATTGCGCGAGCATGAAACCGATCTCGTGCTGGCGGATCTGGTGGAGCGCCTCCGGGGGGCGGTGGTGTTCTCAGACCGGCGCATTCTCTACACATGGTTGGGTGCCACACGGCGCGACTGGCGCGGCCAGGGGCACTTCCGCGCGCTCACTGAAGAACAAGAAGTATGGGCGGTCAGTCGTGGCTTCGATGAAGCGGTGGTGAAAACGAAGAACCGCTACTTCGATATGCGTGCGACGCTGGACATACTGCAGTTCAATGTCATCAAGCTCGAAGTGGCACCGGACGTCCTTGATGCGAAGGTTTACCTGAGCAAGCGCCTCGGACTCTCCGTACTCGACGCACACCGCAGCCATCGTCAGGTCACGCGTGCGTGACCGGCCCGCTGCCCGACGCGGCGTTTGAACACATCCGCGATCACGCGTGGCTGCGCGCGAACAACCTGTTCGTGGCCGAAGGCCGCCATGTGGCGACGCGGCTGATCCAGTCTCCGCTCTTCCGTACGGTCGCGCTGATGGTGACGCCTACGGCACAGGTCGCCATGGCTGAGGCCATTGACGCCGTGGATCCACACAAGCGGCCCGAGATACTTGTGCGAACGCAGGCCGAACTCGATGCCATCACCGGGTTTCGCCTGCATCAAGGCTGTGTGGCCCTCGGTAAACGCCCGGTCATGCCGGTCGAACTGCCTGGCGCAACGGACGATCCCATCATCGCCCTCGAGCGCGTACGCGACCCCGACAACGTGGGCAGCATCATTCGCAGCGCCGCCGCATTGGGTGGCGCCGGATTGCTGCTCGGCCCCGAATGCGCCGATCCGTTCTATCGGAAGGCCGTGCGCACTTCGATGGGATCGGTGTTCACGCTGCCGCTCGGTGCCGCGCCCGAGTGGCCGGAGGCCCTTCGAAGGCTCAAGGCGCGTGGGCGTGTGATTGTGGCCCTCACACCTGACGGGCGAGACGTTCTCTCGGCGGCCAGGGCCGCTGTGGGCAATCGGCCGGCGGTGCTTGTGCTCGGCTCAGAAGGGGAGGGCTTGACACCAGAGGCCCGCGCACTTGCCGACTTCGAGGCCAATATCCCCATGGCGTCAACAGCAGATTCCCTGAACGTCGCAGTCGCGGCGGCTGTGGCACTCTATGCGTGGAGGACGGACTGATGATGCGTCGATACGGTGCGGCGGCAGGACTGACCCTGGTGGCGGCAAGTGTGATGGTGGCGCAGGCGCCTGCCACAGAGATCTATCTGGCCCCGTTCACAGAAAGCGGCGGAAAAGTCACCGTAGGCCGAGCCGTGAATGTCACGAACAATCCGGGCTATGACAATCAGCCTCAGTTCCTGGCCGACTCGAGCGGCATCTTGTTCTCGTCCAACCGTGATGGCGCGCAGAGTGATGTCTATCGGTACGACATTGCCCTGAAGAAGATCGTGCAGGTCACGGCCACTGCCGACAACGAGAACTCGCCGACATTGACACCAGACGGACGGACGTTCACCACGGTGCGTGGGTCAGCGCAGCGTTTGTGGCGCTATACGCTCGAGGGTGAGGATGCCGGCCTCGCGTGGACGCATGCGGGCCTGATCGGGTATCACGTGTGGGTCTCGCCCACGCAGTTGGCCACCTTCATCCTTGGCGCTCAGCGTCAGCCCGCCACACTCCAGTTGCTCGACATGCGGAGCGGTGCCTCGACCGTCATTGAGAGCAGCATCGGCCGATCGCTCCTGATGCGTCCGGGCCGGGGCACGGTGAGTTTCGTGCAGAAGCCCCAGGGGGCGCCGTGGCAGATCAAGGAACTGGACCCCGTCACGCGTACCGTGACGGCACTGACGCCAACACTCGAGGGCAGTGAAGACCTCGCCTGGACCCCGGTGGGCTCCATCGTCATGGGCCAGAAGTCGAAACTGTTTTTGTGGCGGCCCGACGCCAGTGGATGGACCGAGATTGCAGACCTGAGCAAGCAGGGCGTGACCAACATCACCCGCCTCACCGTGAGCCCCGACGGCAAGTGGATCACCGTTGTGGGGCAGGCCCCCGCTCAATGACGTTGAAGGCTCTGTCGCAATCGCGGCGCCTCGCGGCCGTGCAATCGCCCATCATCCCGATCGTCAGTCGCTGGATTGAAGAGACACCGGGAACGGTTTCGCTCGGGCAGGGCGTTGTCTCGTACGGGCCCCCTGACGAGGCCGTCAACGCAGCGCACGCGTTTCCGGTGCATCCCGGCGATCATCGGTACGGCGCGGTTGGGGGTGAGGCCACGCTAATTGCTCTCGTCGAAAACAAACTCCGCCTCGAGAATGGCATTGAGGTGAGGGGCGCAAGTCGCGTGGTGGTGACGGCCGGCGGCAACCAGGCGTTCATGAACGCCATCCTGGCAGTCACGGATCCCGGCGACGAAGTCATCCTGCAGGTGCCGTATTACTTCAACCATGAAATGGCGATTGAAATGGCCGGCGCAGTGGTGGTGCCGGTGCGCACTGATGACGCGTGCCAGCTTGACGTCGCAGCCATCGAGGCCGCGATTACCGCCAGGACCCGAGCCATCGTGACCGTGTCGCCCAACAATCCCACGGGCGCGGTGTATCCGGAAAGCGCCATTCGCGCGGTCAACGACCTGTGCCGTACTCGCGGCCTGTTCCACATCTCCGACGAGGTGTACGAGTATTTTATGTACCAACAAACGCCGCACTTCTCGGCCGGGGCCATTGCCGGTGCGGCGCCGCATACCATCTCTTTGTTCTCGCTTTCGAAGGCGTATGGCATGGCGAGCTGGCGGATGGGGTACATGGTGATTCCCGAGTTGCTGTGGGAAGCCGTGAACAAGATCCAGGACACGCTGCTTGGGTGTCCGCCGCTGGTGTCGCAGCACGCCGCAGTGGCTGCGCTTCGTGTGGGTCGCTCCTATTGCGCCGGACATGTTGCGCGACTCGACCAGATGCGGACGATGATGGCCGAGGCCCTGTCGGCGCCGGGGCTGCCCTGTGTTGTGCCTGAGGCGCGTGGGGCGTTTTACTACTTCATCGATGTGCGCACGTCGCTCGATTCGCATACGCTCGCCGAGCGGCTGATCCGGAAGCACCGGGTCGCGGTGATTCCTGGGTCGGCGTTCGGTGCCTCGGACGGTTGCCGCATTCGGGTGTCGTATGGTGCGCTGGACGCAGAAACGGCTGCCGAGGGTGTCTCGCGGCTGGTTGGTGGACTGAAAGATCTGCCATGAAAATCGCCACCTGGAACGTCAACGGCATCCGCGCCCGGCAGGCGCAACTGCAGGATCTGCTCACCGCTGAGCAGCCAGACGTGGTGTGCCTGCAGGAGATCAAGGCCACCCCGGAACAGGTGCCCGCGTTGATGGTGTCGCCCGGTGAGTACTGGACGTACTGGCATGGGGGCGGAGGATATTCGGGGGTCGCGTTGCTGATTCGCCGGGCATTTGCGCCAGAGCCACCGCAATTCACCCACCCGGCTTTTGATTTCGAGCATCGGATTGTGGAGGCCAGGGTCACCAACCCTGGCGAGCTTCGGTTCGTCTCGGTATATGTGCCTAATGGCGGCAAAGACTTCGAGGCAAAGATGCGCTTCGCCCAGGCGTTGCGCGAGTGGCTGGCTGAAACGGTCACCCCTGGTACGGCGCTAGTCCTGTGTGGGGACTTGAACATCGCCCTCGAGGAGCGGGACGTGCATCCAAAAGAACGCAAGCTGAATCAGATCGGCACTCGTTCCGAAGAGCGGGCGCTGCTCTCAGGCGTGCTTGCGGGCGGCCTGTCGGATGTGGGCCGCGCGCTCGATCCCGACAACGACCAACTCTTTACGTGGTGGGCCCCGTGGCGTGGCTTGCGTCAGCGGAACATCGGATGGCGCATCGACTACATTCTGGCCACGCCCTCGCTGTCCCAAACCGCCACCCACTGTGTCTCCATGCGCGAGTTTGGGACCAGTGACCATGCCCCGGTGATCGCCACTTTTTCACTATGAGACTTCGCACTCGACTCATCGTTGCTTTCCTGGTCCTTTCGGTCGTGCCCCTGGGCGCGGTGACGTTCTACTCGTACACCAGTCAGGTGCGCGCGTTACGGGAACTCGCCACCAGTGAAGCCGACGCGCTGTCGGGTGAGATGACTCAGCGGATGCAACTCGTCACCGGTGAGCTGACCACCAGGGTCGAGCAGCTGATGGACATGCAGCCCGTTCCCGTGCAGGCTGCACGCACGGCGGTTACCTCGGCGGCACCGGCCCCGGCGCCAACGCCGGCCATCCCCGCGCCAGTCACGCTTGTCGAAGTGGCGACCAACGAGACACAGGCCGCCGAGGCGCTTGGCGCAGCCGCGATGTTGCTCAAGTCCGTCGAGCTGCGCGGCGCCAGGGGCATCGGGAGACCTCCCGGTGGTGGCCGCGGCGACCAGGGTCGCGGTGGCTCAGGACGGAGCGCGACACAGTCGCCCACGGTACAGCGGACGCGTCCACCACGACCGAAGGGTGATCCCGCGCGAACACCGGTGCCGATGCCCCTGCCGCCGGCCGGATCACCGGCGGTGGTTCTGGACCCGCCAAAGGTCGGTGAGACGCCGAAGATCGCCCCAGGCGCGCCTGTGCCGCCGGCCGCCCCCTCCGAGCGCATCGTCATCGACATGGGCGCGATCACGCGCGAGATGTTCAACAAGTACGTGCCCGAGGGTGGCCTCGACAAGCTGACGAGTGAGCAGCGGCAGCAGATCGGTCGAGACATCAACCAGCGCATGCAGGGCATTGCGGAAGGCATACGGCTCAGCGCCGAGCAGCTGCAGAAGAAGGCCGACGAAGCGGAGCTGAATCCAACAACCAAGACCGTTGCCATATCGCCTGCGCCTGCGCCTGCGCCGGCGCCCGTCACCCGCGCGTCCAAGCTCGTCGGCAACCGCCTTGACGTCACGATGAGCCAGAACGGCAAAGTGGTCAGCCAGGTCAACGCCACCATCGATCTCGAAAACGTGCTGGCCACCGTGTTCTCGCCGACGCGGCGCGAACGGGGCGAAGTGGCATTTGCCGTGGGCGCCGATGGTCGCGTCTACACGGCGACAGATGCGGACCGGAAGACGGTGGAGGACCTGGGCGCCGTGGCGCGCCCTGACGGCCCATTGGGCAAGACCGTGCTGCCGGACTGGGTGGTGTTCACACAAACCGATCCGAGCGGATCGGGCCTGCGATTCGGGATCGCGCGTCCGGTCGGCGACTCACTGGGTGCATTGCGGCGGACAGCAGGACGCAATGCCGGCCTCGGCCTGATGCTCATCAGCCTCGCGATTGTTCTGGTGGTGCCCCTGTCCGGGCGCCTCACGCGCAATCTGTCGGCGCTGACCGAAGGCGTGGATCGCATCGCCCACGGTGACTATCGCGCCCGCGTGCCCGTGCGATCGAAGGATGAGATTGGCGATCTGGCGGTGGCGTTCAACAGGATGGCCGCCGATGTAGAACTGCATCAGCAGGCAGCGATCGAGCAGGAGCGGCTCCACCGCGAACTGGAACTGGGCCGGCAGATTCAGAACGACATGTTGCCGCGCGAGCCCATGCTGTTTGGGCTCACACAGGCGCAGGGCGTGTCCATTCCGGCGCGCGAAGTCGGCGGCGATTTCTTCAACTACTTCGCGCTTGAGAACGGCCAGGTCGCGCTGATCGTCGGCGACGTTTCCGGCAAGGGCGTCGGCGCTGCGCTGCTGATGGCCAACATCCAGGCGTCGCTGCGCACGCGCCTGGCCCTGGGTCAGAGCCTGGCGGATATCGCGGTGGCTATCGATCGTGACCTGGCGACCACCGCCACCACCCGGCTCTACGTGACATTGTTCCTGGGCGTGTTTGATCCCGCTACTCGACGACTGCTGTACGTGAACGCGGGTCACAACCCGCAGTTCGTGCTGCGTCCGAATCAACCGATCGAAACGATGACGGCCACCGGCATTCCCATCGGCCTGCTCGCTGGTCGAGGCTATCAGCAGCGTGAAGTCAGTCTCGCGTCCGGCGACCTGCTGTTCTTCTATACCGACGGCTGCGTCGAAACTGAGAACGAAGCCGACGAGATGTTTGGTAACGGCCGTCTCGAATCACTGCTCGTATCGATCGCCACCCAAGGCCCAGTGACGCCCGACCGCGTACTGCATCAGGTTGAGCAGTCTGTGACGGCCTTCCGCGGCACCCGCGAGCCGTTCGACGACGCGACGATGATGGCGGTGAGCATCGGGTAGGTCCCCCTAACTCGCTCGCAGCGCAATCAGCGGATCGACCGAAGCTGCGCGGCGCGCGGGAATCACACTGGCGAGCGTAGCCGTCACAAGGAGCCGCTGCGGCCTACGCTTGTTCGGCCGTCACCCCTTCACGCAGCCGCGCCTTGGCGAACATCCACCGGTTGCTCCGCTGCTGCAATCGCGTGGCGCCGGTCGCCGAGGGCACCACGTCGGATCTGGCCAGCCGGCTCCACGTCGGCCACCATGTTCAGTGGAATCCAGAGTTCCGCCGAGACGCCCGGCATCATGCCGTTGAAAGCCTCGGGCGCCACGCCGATCACGGTGTACGGCTTGTTCTTGATGAAGAGGGTGGCGCCGACGATGTCGCTTCGACTCGCGAAGCTGTTCCGCCACAGACGTTCGCTAATCACCGTGACCGGATGTCCGCCCTCACTCTTCCCGTCGTCAGCCGAAAAATCGCGGCCGGCCACGGGTCGCACACCGAGTGCGGAAAAATAGTTGACGGTGACCACCTCGCCAAACGCCAGTCGGTTGTCGCCGTTGATTCCGACTGCGGCGAACATCATCGCGTGTCCAATCAGGTGCTCGAAGGGCGAACCTGGCCCCGACAAGTCCTGGAGGTCTGGATAAGACATGGACCCGAAGCCGCTGCCGCGTTCATCGCTGGTGTAGACCGACACCAGTGTTTCGGGCCGGTCGAACGGCAGGGGCCGAAACAGCAGATTGTCGACGACCGCGAAGAGTGCGGTGTTCAAGCCGATGCCGACCGCGAGTGACAGCGTCGCCACCAGTGTGAAGCCCGGTTGTTGCCGAAGGGTTCGCGCCGCATAACGCGCGTCCTGCAAGAGCGTGGAAAACATGGGGCCTCGGGGTTGGGGGGGGGGGTGCTGGTCAGAGGCGCCGGTTGATCCCTTCACGCGCACGTGAAGGGTCTGCGCCAGGTACATGGAGCGACGCCAGCGGGGACGCCGGGCGAAATCTTCATCGAGATCACCCGACATCCACTCGCGTTCCGCAACAGGCAGAAGGCGCCCGGCAATCCAGCGCAGCAGGCGCGAGGGCTTTGGTGTCACATCGACTCCAGCCTGGGCTTGAGTCCGCGTGTCATTCGGGCCCAGGTGGCGTACGCCTGACTGAGCGCGGCCTGCCCGGCCGGCTCAAGGGAGAAAATCTTCCGCCGGCGTTCGCCGGGCGCTGCCGGTTCGGCCACCGACGACGTCACGAGGCCCTTGTCGGCCATCCGCTGCAGGGTGGTATAGATCGCGCCGATCCAGACGGTTCGGGCGCTGCCGTCCTGCACGGCTTCGCGAATCGCCGATCCCGATGCGTCTTTGCCGAGCCGCAGGATGGCCAGCAACACCAATTGCTCAAATTCGCCCAGATAGGTGCTCACAGCCTGATACTACGTTGTAGTTACAGGAGGGATTCACTTTCACTACAATCCACCCATGCGCACAGCGGCGACGCTTCTGTTGATCATCATGGCCGGCAGCCTGGGCGCGGCGCAGGCACCGGCCCAGGCCCAGGCCGAGTACTCGCCCCTCGGGTACTACGACCTCGTCCTGCACGAGCAGGCGTACCCCGGCGTGGTTGGGAGCGCCGAGGTTCGCGCGGCACAGGCGCAACGGTTCTGGGCCTTTCGCGGACTGGCCTATCGCTCGTCGCCCGACCCACTCGCCCCCGTGTGGTCCAGTCTCGGACCAGAAACCGTCCTGCAAACCACGACGTCAGGTCTGGCCAACAGTGTGTCGGGCCGCGTCTCGACGCTGGCCATTTCGCCCCTCTGCAAACGCGAGGGCCTTTGCCGTCTCTGGGTGGGCACAGCCGGCGGCGGTGTTTGGCGGACAGACGATGCGCTGAACACGTTGGATCCCAAATGGCAGTGGATCGGGCGCGGTCTTGGCACCAACAGCATCGGCGCCTTGGGGCTCGACCCCAATGATCGCTCGGGCAACACCATCTTCGTCGGCACGGGTGAAACCAATCAGCCTAACAACTCGGCGGCAGGCACGGGTCTTTATCGGTCCACCGACGGCGGTGATCGCTGGGTTCGCGTCAACACGATGGTGATCGATCCGGTGCTGTCTCCGGTGCCGATTGATTTCACCGCTACCCGCGGCATCAGCACCGTGGTGATCGAGCCCGGCAACTCACAGACCATCTACGTCGCCACGGCGACAGCGATGTACGGCATGACCGCCGTGCGAGGCGGCCAGAGCCAGATCACCGGCTCGCTTCAACCGCGCCCGGGGCTCTACAAGACCGACAACGGCGGCACGACATGGTCATTGGTCTGGGTGCCGCCGCTCGCGCCGATCCTGCCTGTGAATCCCCACCTGGGCGTCGGCGTCAGCGACACGATGACCGGCGTTCGGCATGTGAAGCTCGACCTGCGCAACGCGAAGATCGTGTATGCGTCGGCCTGGAACAACGGCATCTTCCGATCGGCTCCGAGCCTTGAAGCCGGCGACGCCTCCTTCAAGCAGGTCTATGCCATCGTCAGTCTTCAACGGTTTCAGGACCTGGCGATGTTCGACTTGACGGTCAAGGACGGCCGCACACGGATCTATGTCTACAACGGGACGCAGGCCACCGCCCCACAGGGGCTGTATCGCCTCGACAATGCCGAGGTGGCCGCGTCTGCGCTGGTGAGCGGTGCCGTCAATACATCCGCGTGGGTTGGGCTTTCGTCGTCAAACACGTCCCAGCCTGGTTCCACCAGCCAGGGCATCTGCTCGTCGCAGTGTTTCTACGATCTCGTGGTGGCCGTGCCCGAAGGGCAGCCCGACACGGTGATTCTCGGCGGCGTGCAGTTGCCGACGTTTGGCGAGGCTACGATTCGGTCGACTAATGCGGGGGTGAGTTTCTCGGCGCACGGCAGGGATGCGCAGAATCCGCGCGTGAACAGCCACGTGGATGTGCGGTCGGTCGTGTTCCATCCCGAAGACCCGGACATCGCGTTTGTCGGGTCTGACGGCGGTGTGGTGCGCACCGACGGGTTGTTCGTGGACATCAGCAGCCGCTGTGCGTCGTTGTTTCCCACCGCGCCGCAATGTGCCACGGTGCTGGCGCGTGTGCCCAGCCGGTTGATCTTCATGAACCGCGGGTTGCAGACGATGCAGTTTTACAACGTGTCGATTGATCCGAGGGATCCACTCAAGCGGCTCATCGGCGGCCTGCAGGACAACGGGACGATCTGGCACGACGGCATCGCAGAGCCGCGTGTGTGGAGGCCGTTTTTTGCCTCCGGCGACGGCACGTCGGCGTCCGGGTTTCACCCGACTCGTCCCGAAGTGGGGTTTGCCAGTTTTCAGAGCAACCGGTATTTCACGAATTTCCGGAACGGCGATCAGAACTTCTGGGTGCGGACGGACGTTCCCATCGTGAATTCCGGAGAGCGAGCGACGATCACGGCGTCCACAGGGCGGCAGTTCATTACGTTCGACCAGGTCAATCCCGACACGCAATTCACCGCGTTCCAGCACGTCTGGCGCACACAGACGAACGGGGGCGGCCAGGCGTTTCTCGAGGCGAACTGCCGCACCACTGGAGCCGTCGCGGGCGCCACGTGCGGTGATTGGCGCCCGTTGGGGGTGCCGTACCCGTTCGCGGCGCAGAGTACGCCAGACTCGTCGTCGCGCAAGCCGGGCGACCTGACATCTGATTTTTATAGCACGGACCGTGTGGGCGGGCTGATTGTCGCCGCTGAGCGTACGCCGGCTGATGCCGGTACGTTGTGGGCCGCCACCTCCTTCGGCCGGCTCTTTGTCTCGAAGAATGCTGATGACGCTTCGGCAAACGTCACGTTCACTCGCATCGACACACCCGCGCTTCCCAATCGTTTCGTCACACGCATCGTTGTGGATCGCGCGAACCCCAATGTCGCGTTTGTCTCGTACACCGGATTCAACGCGATTACGCCGTCTACTCCAGGGCATGTGTTCCGCGTGGTGTATGACCCGGCAACGGGAGGCGCGACGTTCACGTCGTCAGACTTCGACCTGGGAGACCTGCCGGTCAACACGCTGGCGTACGACGACGTGCGGGGGGATCTGTATGCGGGCACAGACTTCGGCCCGCTGGTACTCAAGGCCGGAACGTCGCGATGGGTGCTGGCCGGCCGCGGGTTCCCCGAGGTCGTGATTGTGGATCTCGAAATCTCACCGGCACACGGCGTGCTCGTCGCCGCCACGCACGGCATGGGCATCTTTGCACTCAATTTGCGGTGAGAGGTGCAAAACGACCTCTGAGGTAATTACCGATGACGCGCCGACGGTAATTACCTCAGAGGTCGTTTTGGAAGCTAGAACCTGACGAAGAGTCCTGCGGTGATGATGTAGCGGGTCTGAAGCCCGGAGGTTGAGAACGCCTTGAAGTCTTGAAGGGGCACGCCGCTGAGGCTCGATTCGCGGCCGGTGGTGCGGTTGTTGCTGAACTGAATCGCGGGCGTAGTGAAAGACTCGATGAAGCCTTCAGGAGTGCCGGTTGCGACCGTTGGCTCAGAGTCGAGCCGGAGCGCGAGCGTCTGCTGGCCCAGCAACAGGCGACCGTCGAGAGAAAACCCGAGACGGTCGCTGAGCGTGCGCCTGATGCCTGCCCCGACAACTCCCACCAGGGCCGTTCCCTGTTCGTAGCGCAGACGGAGTATGTCCGTTTCGTTGATTGGCACGCTACCAAGAATGTTGAATCGGTAGGTGCCGGTCAGCGTGAGCGACGGCAACTCGCCGACCCGATGCACGAGACCCGCGCCGAGCGTGACGTAGGGTGACAACCTGTGGGCTCCGAACGTCCATTGGGCGGCCACAGTGGTCGTCAGGTCGCGGCTGGAGGGATCGGATACCGATGCCGTTGCCGCGACCGACGTGTTGGTAAACGGCCCGGTCGTGAGGAGGTCGGAGAAGGCCGTCACAAAACTCCCCCGTGCGGCTTCCACCGCGGTGGTCAATTCAGGCGAGACTTCCCGCGAGCCAGGCAGCATGTCCGCGCTCAACTCAAGGGCCAGGCGATCGCTGAGCACGCGCCTGATGCGCAGGCCAAACGCGGACGCATTGTTGCCGGAGAGGCCCAGTGACGCCAGCGCCGCGTCGAGTGGCGCGATGCGTCCGGCCAGGACGAATTCCGCATTCACACCGTTGAGGAGGCGTGATCCGTCACCCAGAAACCACGTGGACACGCGGCGGCTCGGGTTGATGGGCCCCGAGGTCGTCAATGGCGCACCGGCTGGAGGCAGCGCGGCTTCGCCTCCGGTGGGCAAATCAAAGAGTGAGAGTCCGCCCACGGCCTCCACGTGCCATCGTCGCGCGGAGGCCGGTGGTTGCGCGGCGGCCGGCACGGCCAGCAGGGTAAGGAAAAAAGCGACCCATCTCATAGAGACGAGACTGTATCAGTCCTTACGCCCGCTGGCGCACCAGCCGGCTGACCCTGATTCGCAGGCCCGACAGGACGTCGTAGAACGTCGGGATGACGAGCAGGGTCAGCACGGTTGACGTGATGACGCCGCCGATGACGGCACGGCCCAGCGGCGCCCTGAAGTCGGCGCCTTCGCCAATCCCCAACGCAACGGGCACCATTCCCGCGATCAGCGCAAAGGTCGTCATCAGAATCGGCCGCAGCCGCTGCCGTCCGGCTTCGATAATCGCCTGTTGACGAGGCATCCCGGTGGCCTCAGCCATCTTCGCGAAGTCGATGAGCAGGATCGCATTTTTGGCGACGATGCCCATGAGCAGGATGACGCCGATGAGGCTCATGATGTTGAGCGTGTCGCCGGTCAGCATGAGCATGAGCACCACACCGATGAGCGACAGCGGCAGCGAGAGCATGATCGCCAGCGGGTCGAGAAACGACCCGAACTGCACCACAAGCACGAGGTACATCAGCACCACCGCCACGCCCAGCGCGATGATGATGCGTGAGAACACCTCGGCCTGATCCTCGGTCTCGCCACCCTGCGTGATGGCGTAGCCGGCGGGCAGGGCAACCCTGTCGATGCGCGTCTGAATGTCGTTGATGACTTCGGTGAGCGGTCGGCCCTGCGTGTTGGCCTGAATGGCGATCACGCGATCGCGATCCAGGTGGTCGATGCGGGCGGGGCCCAAGGCCGAGGTAATTGTCGCCACCTGGCCCAATGGAATCGCGCCCTGACGTCCATCGGCGCCACGGACCATGATGGGCAGCGCCGCGAGGTCGCTCGACCGCTGTCGGGCGTCTGGTGCGAGGCGCACGGTCACGTCCCGGGTTTTGCCGGTGGGGTCCACCCAGTCGCCGGCATCAACGCCCGCGAATGCCGGCCTGAGCGCCTGGGCCACGTCCGACACGCTGATGCCGAGCGAGCCGGCGAGCGCCCGATCCACGCGCACGTCCATCTCGGGCTTCTGGCCGCGCGTGGAGAATCCAACGTCCACCGCTCCAGGCACCTGTCGTACTTGCGCGATCACCTCGTCGGCGATGCGCGTCAACTCCCGTGAATCCGCGCCCCGCACCTGCACTTGAATCTGCTTCTGGTTGTCGAGCCGCCCGCTCGAAATCGACGCCACGACGCCTCCCAACTGGCCGTATTCGTGTCGAAGGTCCGCCGCGATTTCGTCCTGGTGACGCGCACGCGTGGCTTTCGGCGTCAGCCGCACGTAGACCGTGCCTTCATCCACCGCGCCGGTCTGATTGCCGATCGTGGTGTAGGTGTAGAGCACCTCACCCGTCTTCGCGCGCGCCAGTGCGGCCGCTTCCTCGGCCTTGCGTTTGGTGTAGGCCAGGCTCGATCCCGGAGGCGTTTCGATCTGCACGATGAACTCGGAGACGTCCTGCACCGGGAAGAGCCCGCCGCCCAGGTAGCCCAGCGCCGGCATGGCGAGCGCAAACATGAACGACCCGATGGCCAGCGCCACCATGGCGATGCGGTGACGCAGCGCCCAGCCAATCACCGTCTTGTACCGGTCGGCCTGCCGATCGAACCACCGGTTGAATGCCCCAAGGCCGCGTGAGATGAACCACCGCTCGGCCATGGGGATGTGGGGATCGGGCCAGTACGCCGACAGCATTGGGTCCAGCGAAAACGACACGAACAGCGAGACCATCACCGAACACGCGATCGTCAAAGCAAACGGCGCGAACCATTGCTCCGCCTCGCCGCCCATGAACGCGATCGGCACGAAGACAACGATGATCGACAGGGTGGTGGCGGTGACCGCGAGCCCGATTTCAGACGTGCCCTCCCGCGAGGCGTCGTAGTGGCTCTTGCCCATCTCGATGTGGCGCACGATGTTCTCGCGGACCACGATCGCGTCATCAATCAGGATGCCGATGGCGAGCGAAAGACCGAGCAGCGACATCGTGTTGAGGGTGAAGCCGAACGCCATCACGGCGATGAACGATGCGAGCACCGATACGGGCAGCGCCAGGCCGGTAATGACCGTCGAGCGCCAGGAGTTGAGAAAGAGGAACACCACCAGCACGGTCAGCAACGCGCCTTCGATGAGCGCGGACCGGACGTTGGCTACAGAGTTCTCGACACGAGTGCCCGCATCGCGCACGATGTGCAGCACCACCCCCTCAGGTAGCGACGCCTTGATGCTGTCGGCTTCGGCGCGGACGGCGTCGGCCACAGCCGTCGTGCTGAAACCGCGCGACTTCTTGATGTCGATGCCGACGGCGTCCTGCCCCGAGTACACCGCCGTGGTTCGGGGCTCCTCGACGCCCACCCGGATCGTGGCCACGTCCCCCAGCCGGATCACCCGGCCGTCGCGTTGGGCCACCGTGACTCGTTCGAAATCTTCCGCCGTCTCCACGCGACCCCGGAGCCTGATCGTGCGCTCGTCGCTCGTGCCCTGCAGGCGGCCCACCGGCGCAGCCAGATTCTGGACGCGGACCGCCGCCACGACCTCCGCCACGCTGACACCGGCCATCTGCAATGCCTCGGGGCGGATCTCCACGGACATCTCGCGCGTGTTCGCGCCCGACACATCCACCGACCCCACACCTGGCAGCGCGCGCAGCCGGCGCGTAATCCCCGGGTCGGCGAGCAGTGTCAGTTCGGGAATGGCGAGTATGTCGGACGACAACGCCAGCGAAACGACCGGAAAGTCCGTGAGGCTGATCTTGGTGAGCACCGGCTCTTCCATCTCGGGAGGAAGGTCATTCCGGATCTCGTTGATCTCATCGCGAATTTCCTGCACCGCTTCCTGCAGGTCCTTTTCGTAGGTGAACTGAATCGTGATCGTCGCGAAGCTGTCGAGTGACGACGACTGAATTTCCTTCACGCCGCTGATGCCGGCGAGGGATTCTTCAATCGGTTCGACAATCTCCCGCTCAACGTTGTCGGGTGATGCCCCGGGGTACGGCACGGCAATGACGACGATCGGCGGCTGGACCTCCGGAAACTCATCGGTATGGAGCTGTGTCAGCGCCACGAGGCCGAAGACCACCAGAGCGAGCATGGAGACGACCGTGATGACCGGCCGCCGGATGGCAAAATCTGAGATGACCATGTGTTAGATACCGACCACGCGTACGGGAGTGCCAGGCGTGAGCGTCTTTCCCGCCCCCAGAATCAGGACGTCGCCTTCGGCCACGCCGCTCCGCACTTCGATGAGTTCGGTGTCCGATTGCCTGATGCCAAGCGTCACCGTGACGCGTTCGGCCTTGCCGTCGCGGATGCGCGTGACCGTGGCGGTGGGGCCCGTTTCGTCCACCGCGCCGGCCGGCACGATGACGCCACGCCTGGTTTCGGCGTCGACGCGGCCTTCAGCGAACAGTCCGGCGATGAGCCGGCCCCCGGTATTGGGCAGCGTCACGAAGATCGTCACTTGGCGCGTGAGCGGATCTGCGGTGGGACTCAGGCGATCAATGGTACCCGTCACCACCTCGTTCGCCAGGCCACGGATGCGGAACCGCACCTTGAAGCCGGGGCGCACGAGCGAGACCTGGTCGGAGGTGACCGCGGCTTCCAGCCGCAGGCTCGACGGGTCGATGATGGTGACGATCGCCGTGCCTGGCGAGACGATGTCTCCGGCGTTGGCGGGCCGCTCCGAGACGATGCCGCTGATCGGCGCCTTGACGACCGTGTCGTCGAGTTGCTGCCAGACGGCCTTCTCTCGTGCGCGGGCGGCCGCCAGTTGCGCTTCCGCGCCCGAGACCATGTTACGCGCCTGCTCGAGGTCACGGGCCGCGAGCGCGCCGCCTTTGACCAGCGACTCGGTGCGTGCGGCTTCGCTCCGGGCCACAGTCAGTGACGCCTCGGCGGATTTGACCGCCACCTGCGCCGACGCCATTGCGTCATCCAGTTCTCGCGCGGCGATGCGGCCAATGACCGCATTGGCCCTCACCGCCTGGCCACGATCGACCGTGAGTGACACGAGCGGTCCTCCCACCTGGGCCCGGACCGTCGCTTCGCGGGCGGGCGTCAGCTGGCCCGAGACAAACGGGCCGGATGTGATGTCGGCGACCGTTGCGGTCGCGACGTTTTCCGGCGCGAGTTGGACGACCGCTGGCGCAGCCGTCGCTGCGGTGTCAGGAGCAGCCTCGGGTGCGGCGCCGCCGCAGGCGGCAAGGGTGACGGCCAAGGCGGCAAGAGCCGTCGTCAGTACAGTTCGTGAGTGACGCATCATTCGTTTCCTACGGGGAGGTATGGCAGCAGGGCGACTCGTGCCCGCGCCAACTGGAGGTCGCGCGCGGCCTGGGCGCGATTGGCCTGCGCTGATTGCAGCGCGAGGCGGGAGTCCGAAAGTTCGAGCTGGGTGGAGAGTCCCTCACGAAATCGCAGGTCGGCGATTTCGAAGGCGCGGGCCGCCTGCGTGATGGTGCCCGCCGTGGCTTCCCACGCGGCCTGAGCGGCCTCCAGATCGCGCAGGGCTGTGTCTCGTTGAAGGATCGCGGCTTCACGCGCCTGCTTCAGGCGCGCTTCCGCCTCAGTGAGATCCGCGCGGGCGGCACGGGTCTCGGCCTGCGCCAGATAACCCATGAACACCGGCATCGTGACTTGTGCGCCGAGGGTCCAGTTGTTTCTGATCTTGCCGAAGTCAGGAAGGATGTTGCTCGGGTAGTTCGTGAGGCCGAAACCCGACACGAAACTGACGGCTGGTTTTTTGGCCGAGCCCACGATCGTGAGGCCCAGTTCGCGCACACGCACCGTGAGTTCGGCTTGTTCGAGCGTGGTGCGGAATGCACCGTCGGCCGAACCCTGGGCTTCAGCGAGTGCGACCGCGAATGGCGCCGGCGCGGCCAGTTCGGCCGCTTCAAGGTCCACGTCCAGGCGGAGGTTGGTGTCGGTCGGTAATTCGACCAACTGTCGCAAGCGCCGGTAGGCCGCATCGCGATTGGCACGTGCACGAATGACAGCCGGGCGCTGGTTGTCGCGTTGCACCTGCGCGCGCAGGACCTCGAACTCGGCCTGGCGGCCCGCATCGAACGCCTGCCGGGTCTGCTGATACGCGGCGTCTGCCTGTTCATAACCCGACTGGGCGATGGCGGCGAGGCGGTCGCTGAGCGCCGCGTCGTAGTAGGCGCGGGTCACGTCCAGTTGCATCAGCGCGCGCGCGGCGGATGTGCCCAGTTCGGCCGCACGAATGCCCGCCGTGGCCTGCTGGCGTTGCGCCCAGATGCGTCCACCCGAATACAACGACCGTGAGAGTGAAAACGTGAGGCGGTACGTGTTGGCCTGGCCGAACGGCAACTCGCTGAAATCCGTCCCGTCGTTGCCGGTCGTGTTGCTGTCGTCGAAGATGCCGCTGAACTCGGACGCCAGCGTGCGATCGTACGCACCGGCGAAAGTGATCTGCGGATAGCGCTGGCTGTTGACGCGCCCGAGGCCGGCCTGCGCGCGGGATTCACCGGCGCCGGCAATCACCAGGGACTCGCTGTGTGCCTCGGCGCGGCGCAGCGCCTCTTCGAGAGACAGCACGACCGGCGACTGTGCGGCTGCCGGTGGGGCGAACAGGACCAAGACGAGAAACGCGGGAGCAATACGCATTACAGATTCACCGGGCGCGCGCCAATCGCGCGGAGGAAGAGGCCGAGATAGAGATCGATGCCGTCCTTCATCGAGTAGGGGTAACGCTCCGGCATGGGATCGCGGCCCATGGCATCGGCAAACAGTGTGCCCATCAGCATCGCCGCGGCGGCGCGAGGTTCGAAGTCGGCGCTGAGCAACCCCCGCGCACGGGCATCAGCCAGGTATCTCGTCAGCTCGTTATTAATAGTGATCGACACGCACATGGCCTGTTTGCACTGTTCGGGGTGTTCTTCAAACTCCCCCATAGATGTACGAATCAGGGAGCGAAGTTTGTAGAGATGTTTGTGGTGATCGCGCGCCCATTCGGTGAGTTCGTTGGCCGGGTCCACGGGCACCTCCTGCAGGCGCATGTACTGCGTCTGTTCCACGAACGCATGGAGCGCGGCATGGATCAGGGCTTCTTTGGTGGGGAAGTGGCGGAACAGGGTTACCTCGTTGACCCCGGCTTCCTTGGCGATCCGGCGGGTGGTGGCCCCGCGGCTGCCCATTTCGGCGAACAACTTCAGGGTGGCTTTCAGGAGGGCTTCGTGGACGTCAACGGCAACCATGTCCTTGACGTTACCGGTTTCTGGTTTGGCAAGCAAGCGGTTACTTGCTTACATGGTGAGGTGGTAATCTCCCCGGATGCAGTTGGTGCTGCCGTGGATCAGCCCGAAACGCCTGGTGACCGGTGTGGAAAAGGCTCCGGCGTCCATTGAGGTGGGGCCGCATTCCTATCCGGTCACCATCGCCCGGCACCGAAGGGCACGGCGGTATGTGCTGCGCATGACGCCAGATGGCGCCCTGCGAATCACGGTGCCGCGTGGGGCCTCAGTGGCTGGCGGACTTGCGTTCGCGACGGGCCAGGGCGCGTGGATCGCCCGGGAACATGCGCGGCGGGTCTTGCGCAACGGCGCCTGGTCGGATGGTGGCCTCGTGTGGTTTCGAGGCCAGCGTGTGCGTGTGGAGTTGGCTGAGACCACCATCGCAGTTGGCTCGCAGGCTCTGCCACGGCCCCGCGGCGCCAGCAATCCGCCCGAGGCGTTCGAAGCCGCGTTGCGCACCGTCGCCAATACCGAACTCCCCGCGCGCTGCGTGGAACTGGCGCAGCGTCACGGACTCACGGTCAGCCGGGTGACCATTCGCAATCAGCGGTCGCGGTGGGGAAGCTGCTCATCGCGCGGCGCGGTCGCCCTCAACTGGCGCCTGATCCAGATGCCCCCCGAGGTGTCCGACTACGTGATCCTGCACGAACTCATGCACCTGAAGCAGCCCAACCACTCGCGCCAGTTCTGGAGGGAAGTGGCGGCGGTCTGCGAAGGTTGGCGCGCGGCCGAACAGTGGCTCCGCGCGCACGGGAGGGAGCTCCTCTAGCAAAGGTCCGTGGGTCCGCTGGTCCGTGGGTCCGTCAGTTCGTGGAACCGCTTCGCGGAGCTTCCTTGCCAAACTAAGCCCCGGCGCCTGAATGGCGCCGGCACCCAGAACCTACGGACCCACGGACCCGCGGTCTCTGGTGTCCTATTTCACGATCGCATTGAGCTCTTCGATGATCTTGTCGAGCTCGGCCTTGAGAACGCCGTATCTCTCGATCGCATCGCGGCCCACCTTCTGATCCACGGCCATGCCCAGGCGCGAGACGTACTGCACGTGCGCTTGAAGCCCGGGGCGGCCATACCGAATCGTCTGGGTATTGAGCTTGTCGGCCAGGGCAGTGACCTGCTTCAGCTTCACGGGGTCAGCGGTTGCCCCGCTGCCGAGCTGTGTCTGCGCCGTGCGCACACGCGCCACAGTCTCATTGACGCTGGTCACGAGCGCGGCCATCTTCACGCCGTGGTCGAACTGCTCCTGCAGGTCGGCAGAGGTGACGCCGTCGGCCGCGACGCGAGGATCGATCAGCACCGTGAAGTTCTCGGTGAGGGTGGCGTCGCCCACTTTCATGCGCACCTGGTACTGCGCCGGCGCCATGGTCAATCCGTTCTGGTGGCGCACGTCCCACACGAAGCGGTTGAAACCGGCGGTGCGGGTCACGCGTCCCACGGGCTGCGCGTTGGCAGGGGCCGTGCGGCCTGCCATCATCGGCGCATCAGGGTCGGCCTGTGCCGCCGGCGCGCCGCCGCCCCGCCCGCCGCGGCCTCCACGGCCGCCGCCACCACCTGCGGCCGCGGCGCTGCTATAGGAGTTGACCACCTGGCCTTTCCCATCGAGCACTTCGATCGTCACGTGGCCCTCAGGCGCCGCCGGCAGGAAGTAGTCCACGGTCGGTCCCAGCGTCTCCGGGCTGCTACGCGTCCGATAGCCGTCGCGCGGCTTGAACAATGTCGGCGCGGAGGGTGCGGCCACCGGTGCGGCGGACGGCGCCATCTGCTGCAACGGGCTGAGGTTGTCGAAAATCCAGAACGCCCGGCCCTGCGTGGCAATGACCATGTCGCCCTTGTGGAGCGTGATCTCATTGATCGGCACATTCGGCATGTTGAGCTGGAATGATTTCCAGCTGGCGCCGTTGTCAAACGAGATGAACATGCCGAATTCTGTGCCGGCGTAGAGCAGTCCCTGACGGGTGCGATCTTCGCGTACGACACGCGTCGGCCAGTCCGCCGGAATGCCGTTCTTGCCGTCGGTCAACCGCTTCCACGTCGTACCGTAGTCGTCGGTGCGATAGATGTACGGCTGATAGTCACCGAGCAGGTACCGATACACGGCGAAGTACGCCGAGCCGCGGCGATGCTGAGACGCATCAATCCAGGCCACGCGCCCGCCGGTCGGCAGGTCCTTCGGCGTGATGTTCTTCCACGTCTTGCCGTTGTCGCGGGTGACGTGGAATGGTCCGTCGTTGGCGCCAGTCCAGATGACCCCGGCCTCGAGTGGCGATTCGGTAATCGCGTAGAGCGTGCTGTAGAACTCTTCGCCGGTCACGTCGCGCGTAATCGGCTCGCCGCTGCCGCCCTGGCAGCACGGCGGGAACGCGGTCAGATCGGGCGAGATCTTTTCCCACGTGACGCCAAGGTCGCGTGTGCGATGCACATGCTGCGACCCGTAGTAGAGCACCAGCGGGTCGTGGGGCGACAGCGCCATCGGCGACACACGCTGGAACCGGAAAATCAGATCGCCGCCGTCATTGCCGTAGAGCGACTGGCCGCCGATCCAGTAATTCTTGGACTGGCCTGTTTTTCGGCTCATCACCGCGTACTGCCCCTTGCAGGATCCGTAAATGATGTCGGGCTTGCTCGGGTGAGGAATGATTGGCCCGGTCTCGCATCCCGGCCCGCCCGCCAGATTCGTGTCGTACACGTCGCGATCGCTTTCAAGTACCAGCGTACTGTTGTCCTGCTGCGCGCCATAAACTCGGTACGGAAATTCGTTGTCCACGGCCGCACCGTAGAACTCGCCGGTCGGCTGATTGTTCTGCGCCGACCACGTTCGGCCGCCATCGCTGGACACATTCGCGCCCCCGTCGTTCGCCTGCACCATGATCTGGCCGTTGGTCGGGTTCACCCAGATGTCGTGGTTGTCGCCGTGCGGCGTGCGCATCGACTGGAAGGTTTTGCCAGCGTCGGTGGATTTGTAGAACCCTTCGGCGCCTCCGTACACCACGTCCGCGTTTGTCGGGTCTGCGCCAAGCGTCGTGTAGTAGAACGGGCGCTGCGTCATCGCGGCCTGAATGTTGGCCGGGGCGCCGGTGTTGGCCCACGTCTGTCCGCCATCGTCGGATCGGTAGAACCCGCCGCCGGGCAGGGCTTCGATCAGGGCATAAATGCGATTGGGGTTGGCCGCGGTGACCGCCAGATTGCCCTTGCCAACCAGTTCTTGGGGAAGCCCTGTGGCAATTTTGGTGAACGTCTCACCGGCGTCGGTGCTTTTGAAGAAGCCGCCCACCTTGCCGCCGCTGATGATCGTCCACGGCTTTCGCTCGAGGCGCGCCATCCACGCGTAGACCACGTTCGGGTTGCCGGGCTGGATCTCCACGTCCGCGCCGCCCACTTCGTCCGACAGATACAGGACCTTCTTCCACGTCCCGCCGCCGTCAATGGTCTTGAAGATGCCTCGTTCGTTATTGGGCTTGAACACGTCGCCGGTGGCTGAGACCCACACGATGCCTGGGTTGGTGGGATGGATGCGCACGGCGCCGATCTGGCCGGCGTTGTACAGGCCCGCGAACGCCCACGTCTTGCCGGCATCTGTGGACTTGTAGACCCCGCGCCCGGTGGACACATTGCTGCGCGCACCATCGGACCCGGTGCCGACGTAGATGATGTTCGGGTCCGAGTCGGCGACCGCAATGGCTCCGATCGACCCCACCGGCATCTGCCCGTCAGTGATGGGTTCCCAGCTCTGACCGTTGTTCGTGGTGCGGAACACCCCGCCGCTGGCCACGCCCATGTAGAACGTCGTCGGCTGCGAGGGCACGCCGGTCACCGCCGTCACACGGCCGCCACGCGACGGCCCGATTGATCGGTACTTCAGGCCCTGGAACATCGCCTGGTCCGATACCACCGGCGGCGGCGCCTGTCGGGCGAACAGCGGAGTGAATGTGGCCGCAGACAACGCGAACGCGCCCGCGCACAGAGAAAGGAGTCGCAACTGTCGAGTGGTCATAGAGGTCTCACCTTCGAACAAAACTTTACCCGATTCCCGGTTCTTCTAATACGTCTGGCGCGCGACCCATTCGCGGAGCAGCGAATCCACCATGGTGTAGCGTGGGCCGTCTTTGGTGACGAGGTCGGCCTTCACGAGACCCGCGAGCGACGACTGGACGCTTGATGCCCCTGCCAGCCGGTGTCGCGCCCGAACATCGGCTGACAGCACCTCGCGCCCCTGCTCGAGTACCAGCGCGCGCAGCGTGGCGCGCTGCGCGAGCGTCAGCCGCTGCCAGGCCTCTTCAAACATGGGGCCGTGTTCCTGCAGCAGCCGCGACAAGGTGGCGTGCAGGTCGTCGAGTGTGGCGGTCTTCCGGCCGGCGGCGCGCATGTCGTCCCACAATTCGTGCGCCAGCCGCTGCACGTCATACGGCACGTTGCCGGCCAGCTCGACAATGGCCGCTCCAAGGCCGGCCTCGGGGCGAATGCCGCTCCCGGCAAACCGGCCTTCAAGGAATGAGGCGAAGTCGTCCTGGTGAATCTTCTCCAGCCGCATCACCGGGCCGGCTTTGTAGAACGGGCGCTTCGAGGTGAGCATCCGCTCCATCAGCGACGGCTCGGATCCGGCGAAGACATATCCGACCTGCCGCTGATCCTGCACGGCCGCGCGCAGGGCGTGTTCGATACTGCCGCCGTTGAACGAAGCAATCGCCTGAAACTCGTCGAGCGCCACGGCCATTCGGCGTTTGCGCGCCGCCGCGATGCGCCCGGGGAGGGCGAATACTTCGTTCGCCAGGCGCGTGATGTCGCGATCACTTTGTGCCGACGGAAAAGCAATCGCGAATCGGGACGCGCCGGTGGGGGCGGCCTCGAAGCGCACCTCGGGCCTGACCGATCGCAGCAGGTCCGACGTCCATTGCCGCAGCCGGCCGGCCGGCGTGTCCGCCAGCAGCAACGCCCGGGCGTACGCTTCAAGGAAGCCGACGTACGAGCTGGAACTGGCCACGGTGACTTCCACGGTCAGCACGCCTTGTTTTGCCAGGCCACGCAGCACGTGGCGCACCAGCGACGACTTGCCATAGCGTCGCGGCGAAATCAGGAACACCTTCTGGCCGGCGAGCAGATCCCGGCTCAGTCGATCGCGCTCGATTTCCCGGTCGGCAAACGCCGCCGCCGTCACGATTTCGCCGTACACAAACGGGTTGTCTGCCATTACCCTGAACTCCGTAATGATTACTTAGAATAGCGTAATCCAGACGGCTCGGGCACCGGGCCCGGGCCAAACGTCGGATCCAGTAGCGCCCCGAATTCCCCGAGAATCATGGCCGTGGCCCCCCAGACCTGGTGCCCGCCCACGTCAAAATACGGGACCCAGATCGGCAGGTCCGCCTGGCCGGCGGGCTGGGGCCGCAGACGCCGGTCCCATTTCAGGCCGGCGGGATCCCGCAGCGCGGCCAACGGCACTTCGATCAACAACTCCACCTCGCGCGGCGCGGGCGCAAACGCCGGCCGGTCCCCGGCCACCGCGATGATCGGGTGCACCACGAACCGGCTGACGATGACCCAGAGCGTTGAGAGGGCTCCGACGACACGGACGTCCGAGGGGTCGAGTCCGATTTCCTCGTGGGCTTCACGCAGCGCGCCGTCGACCGGTGTTTCGCCGCCGTGCAGACCGCCGCCGGGCAGGCTGATCTGGCCGCCGTGGTGGGGCAGGTCCGCGTGACGCTGCGTCAGGACCACGGACGGTCCGTTGGCGCCGGGATACAACAACAGCAGGGCGCCGGCCTCGCGCGCGCCTGGCGGGCGGCTGGCCGGGTCCCAGCTTCGCCGCGGAGGTTGAGGCGCGAAACGGCGCTGCGCCTCAGCACCGGGCAGAGGCTCGCGGAGCCGCCGGCGCAGCTGAGTGGTCAGGGCCGCAAGGTCTGCCTCGAGTGGAAATGTCACCCGGGGATTATCCTCCGGCAGGTCTGACGCTACTCGGACCGCAAGGCCACTGACGGCGCGATCCTGGTGGCCCGCCGCGCGGGCATCCATGTGGCCGCGATGGCGGCGGCCGCCAGCGTCACAAACGCCGCGCCGACGATCGGCAGATCAAAACTGCCGCCGTCGAAGAGCAGGCCGGCCACGCCTCGGACCGCCAGTGCTGACAGACCCAATCCGACGACCAGGCCAGCCACGGTCTGCCACAGGCCGTCGCGCATGACCAGGGCCACCACGTCGCGGGGGGTGGCCCCCAGCGCCATCTGGATGCCGAGTTCCCGGGTGCGGCGCGACACCAGATACGACTTCACGCCATAGATGCCCAGCGCCGCCATGAACAACGCCACGGCACCGAAGACGCCGAAGAGCGTGGCGCCGGTCCTGACGATCCACAGCACCGCGTTTCGTTCGCGGAACATCGGGCCGGTCTCCAGTGTGACCACGGGCAGCGTGGGATCGATCTCCCGCAGCAGCGCGCGCATGGCGGGCAGCATCGCCGCTTCGCCTTCTCCGCTGGCGGTGCTGACGTGGAGGTAGACGCCCGATCGAAAATTCTGGGCGAGCGGGCGATACAGGTGAGGGCCCGCTTCCGAATCTTCCATCTGGTGCCGGATGTCTGGGGCCAGACCGACGACCTCAATCACTTCAACGGACCCATCGCCACGTGGGCGAGTCTGGATCTGCCGACCGATGGGATCCTCCTGGCCAAACAGACGCTTCGCCAGCGCCTGGTCGATAATGCCGATGGGGGCGCGGCCCGGTGTGTGCCACTCGGATTCCGTAAAGTCACGGCCCCGCTGCATCGTCAGCCCCAGCGCCGTGAAGTAGTTGGGCGAGATGCCCATGGTCACGGCCGCGACGGTGGCGATCGAGTAATTTGGGTCGGCCGGCGTGATGATGGTGCCGGCCTTCTGCACCCGCCCTGATTCCTGAATGTCGCCGAAGGGCATCTGGGTGGCGAGGCCGGCGTGCGTGATGCCCGGCACCTGCCGAACGCGTTCGAGGACCTGCCCGTAGAGCGCCGTGGCCCGCACGTCATCGTAGTTGGCCAGGCTCGCGTCGAGGTTGGCGAGGATGCCGCGGTCGAACGAGAAACCAGGATCGACACGGGCCGCCACCACGGCGCCGCGGATGAACGCGCCGGCGGTGGTGAGCAGCGTCAGGCTCAGGGCCAGTTGCCCCATGACCAGCAGGTTGCGTGGCGCGAACCGCGCGCGGCGTGTGACTTTCAGTTCGCCCGCGTGCTCCTTCAATTCAGGCAATACGGATGTCCGTGCCGACGCAAGAGCGGGCCCCAGGCTCATGAGAATGGGAAGCAGTCCGCTCATGCCGTTCAAAAGGGCCCACATTGCCGCCTATGAGATGAACAGGGCGACGGCCCCACCGGCCAGCGCCAGCAGGAGTCCTTCAGTGACTAACTGGCGCACCAAGCGGGTGCGGCTGCCGCCGATGGCCAGCCGAATCGCGAACTCCTTGCTGCGCGAGCCGGCACGGACCAGTTGCATGTTCGCCAGATTGAGCGAGGCCACCAGCAACACGATGCCCGACATCACGAGCAGGCTCATCGCCACGATGGACACCTGACTGTCGTCGGACGGGCTGGTGCTCACCGACAGCCGCGACAGGGCACCAAGGACCAGGTCCTGGTTCTTGTTCTCGACCGGGAACGACGACTCCATCTAGGCGCCGGCAGCGGCCAGCAGCGGCGCGGCGGACTCCATGGTGACCCCCTCGCGCAGGCGACCGAAGGGCATCAACGAATGGTGGCGCCGGTCGGCGAGCGTGCCTGTGCGCGTTTCGCTGTCGAAGTCGTTGACCACGGACCCGTAGACGCCGGTGGGTACCCACAACTCGGGTGTCACCATCGACATCGTTCCGCCGAACCCGGCCGGGGCCACGCCGATGATCGTGAAATCGCGCTGGTTGATCTTGATGGTGCGGCCCACGACGTCTGCCGGCGCGCCCATATGGGTCCACGCGACATGGCTGAGGATGGTGACCGGGATGTCGGCGCCGGGCCGTTCCTCGGCGCGGGTGAACGACCGGCCCATGCGCAGCGGCGCCTTGAACGTCTCGAACAGATCGCCGGTGGTGATGTCGATGAAGGAGCGTCGCGTGGCATCGCCTTCGGAGATGCCGACCATCGCCGGGTTGTGCGCCGTCAGTGACGCGAAGATCTTCGTGCGGCTGCGCAGGTCGGAGAAATTGTCGTAGGAGAACGCGCGAAAGGTGTCGGGCTCAGCGCGATTCTTGGAGTAGACCGAGACCAGTTGCTCGCCGGCCCCGAGGCGCGGTTTGAGCACCAGCGCGTTCACGAGGCTGAAGATGGTGGCATTGGCCCCGATACCCAGTCCAAGGACCAGCACGGCGACGAGTGCAAATCCAGGTTGCCGCCGAAAGAGGCGGAGGGCGAGGCGGAGGTCCTGCAGCAGGGTCGTCATGGGCTGTCAGACGGGTTCGATGCGACTGAAGTTCAGGATCTGGCGATACAATCTGGCCGGACAACGGAAAAGTACAAGGGGGCTGGGTATGCGACGTGTATCGATTGTTCTGGGCTGTGTGCTGATGCTTTCCATCGCCGTTCCTGCTGGCCTGTCTGGCCAGGCGGGTGCTGGCATCCCTGCAGGGCAGGGAGGTGGCGGTCGCGGGCAGGGGGCTGGCGGCGTGCGCACGATTGCCGACCGCACAAACGGGATGCTGAAGATCGACGGGTTCTTCCCGATGTACTGGGAAGAAGCCACCGGCTCGCTCTTCCTTGAGATTCCGGAGCTCGGCAAGGAAGTGCTGTGGTCCAAGGGATTGTCGGCTGGTCTGGGGTCGAACGACATCGGACTGGATCGCGCGCTCCTTTCCGGCACAGCCCTCGTCAGTTTCCAGCGCGTGGGCCCGCGCGTCCTGATGGTGGAACCCAACTACGATTATCGTGCCATCTCGTCGAATCCGGCCGAACGCAAGGCGGTCGAAGATGCCTTCGCCAAGTCGATCCACTGGGGGTTCACGGTGGCAGCCGAGAACGGCGGCCGGGTGCTGGTGGACGCGTCGGACTTTCTGATGCGCGACAGCCACAACGTCGCCGGACGTCTGGGTGCCGGATACCGCTTCGATCGCACCCGCAGCGCGATCAATCTTGCTGAGACCCAGGGATTTCCCAAGAACACTGAAATCGATCTGACCGCGACGTTCGTGACGGATGCCGCCGCCGGCGGTGGTGGTCGGGGCGGTGGTGCCGGCGCGCCGGGCCTGCCGGGCGGGCGGGTGTCGGATGTGGCGCCCAATGCATCAGCCGTCACGATTCGGCAGCACACGTCGTTCATCGAATTGCCCGACAACAACTACACGCCGCGCATGTCCGATCCCAGGTCGGCATACGGAGGCGTCAGTTATGTTGATTATGCGGCGCCGATCGGCACCGACATGCGGACCCGCTATGTCAATCGCCATCGCCTTGTGAAGAAGGACCCCACGGCTGCGATTAGCGAGCCCGTGAAGCCGATCATCTACTACGTGGACCGCGGTACGCCTGAGCCGGTGCTGTCGGCGCTGCTCGAGGGCGCGCGCTGGTGGAATCAGGCGTTTGAGGCCGCCGGATTCCGCAACGCGTTCCAGGTGCAGGTCATGCCTGAGGGCGCAAGTCCCATGGATGTGCGTTACAACACCATCACCTGGGTGCACCGGTCCACGCGAGGCTGGAGCACCGGCGGGTCCATCAGCGATCCTCGTACCGGTGAAATCATCAAGGGTCACGTTATCCTCGGGTCGCTGCGGTGGCGGCAGGACTACATGATTTTCGAGAGCCTGCTGTCGCCGTACGTGAACGGCAATGAAAAACCCGCCGTCCTTGAGCAGACTGCGCTCGCGCGCCTCCGTCAGCTCTCGGCCCACGAGGTGGGACACACCCTCGGACTCGGCCACAACTACTACAACAGTTCCAAGGGCCGCATTTCGGTGCTCGACTATCCGCACCCGCTCATCACCCTGCGGTCCGACGGCACGATGGATTTTTCCAAGGCCTACGAGTCGGAGATTGGTCCGTGGGACAAGGTATCCATCCAGTACGGCTACTCGCAGTTCCCGTCGGGCACCGACGAGAAAGCGGCGCTGGCGAAGATCCTCAACGATGCCTGGGATCAGGACCTGCGCTACATGTCGAACCAGGACACCGACGTGAACCCGAATGTCGATCAGTGGAACAACGGCACCGATGTCGCCGCTGAGTTGACCCGTCTGCTCGCGCTCCGGCGCGCGGCGATGGAAGGGTTCGGTGAACGCGCGATCCAGGTGGGCCGGCCGATGGCGCAGATGGAAGAGGCGCTCGTGCCGCTGTATCTGCACCATCGCTACGCCGTCGAGTCCGCCGTGACGGCCATGGGCGGCCAGGAGTACATCTACGCCATTCGCGGCGATGGGCGAACGCCGATGAAGTGGGTGCCCGCGGCCAGGCAGAAGGCCGCCCTGGACGCTCTCATGAGCGCGTTGCGCCTGGGCGATCTCGTGCTGCCGTCAGCTGTGGTGCAGGGGATTCCGCCGCGCCCGCCGGGCTTTGGCCTCACGCGCGAGTCGTTTGCGCGCACCACTGGAGGCGCCTTTGATCCGGTGGCGCCTGCCGCAGCGGCCACCGAAATTGTGGTGGCCAGTTTGCTGACACCTGCGCGGGCCGCGCGCATGGTGGCGCAGAAAGCCGTGGACGCATCGTTGCCCGGTCTGGACGAAGTCATCGCCAGGCTGACGGCCACGGTGTTTGACGCCCGGCCTGCCAACGGCTACGAATCGGAAATCAGCCGCACCATGGAACGCGTCGTCATGAGCCAGCTGATGGAGTTGGCTGAGAGCGCGCCAAACACACAGGTGCGCGCCATCGCCACGCAGGCGCTCCGCGCGCTCCCCACGCGTCCGTCAATGACGGCCGTGACCACCGCTGGGGTCGAGCGCGCTCACCGCCAGTTGCTGGCCGACGACATCAAGCGCTTTCTTGATCGCCCGTACACCGAACTGCGTCCCGCCACCATCCCCACGCCGCCCCCCGGCGCGCCGATTGGCGACTTCGGGTTGGACTATTTACTGGGTCTCGACTCCTGCCGGTGGAGAGAGCGCAATTAGGTAGCGGCGGGCCGAGCCCTGGTCGCCCGTGGGGGATCGACGGAGCGCCTCCGCGGAGCTGCCGCGAGAACCCGTTCGCTTCGTGCGCTTGGCTGCGACCTGTCGCCCCTCGGGCCACTCCGCAAACGGCGGAGATGGCCCTCGCAGCCCGCGCTCCCTGCGCGACGGTTTCATGCTGGCGCGTGTCGCGGCACTCCGAGTCGGCGCTCCGTCGATCCCCCACGTGCGACCAGGGTGTGTCCGAGTGCCGCAGAACGGGTGCTAACATTCGTCCGTTCAGCAGCTTTGAAGGATGCGGCAGGGTTCGCCACAATCGCAATAGCTGCGGCCGCGAATACGCGGTCTACTCCAAAACCTGTTAGCCAGACAGAAGTGCGGGCCGAAAGGCCGATCCTTCAGAACAAACACCATGACTGAAATTCGAACGCCAGGCCAGATTAACGTCACGTTCGATTTCAGGTCGGACACACCGAGCTATCCGAAGAAAGACCCTGATTCTTGCAGCCCAGCGCTTCGTCGACATCATCGACACTTGTGGAGTAAACGTCTACCGAACGGCGCGTTGTTCTCGCTGGATGACACCACTCAGCACTACCTGTACCACAAGTCAGAATTGGGGGAGTTTTTCCTCGGCAGCGACGCGGTGATCCCCACGTTCAGAAAGGAATCGCGTCTGTCGCAGGTCCTCGGTGCAATCCCAGCGGCTGAGCAAGAGTCGTTTCTCCGCGTTGGTTACACGATCGGCGGAATGATGGTTTTCACGGCAGAACGGGTTGGCCGGAAGATGACAATCAACGGCGCACGCGGTTTCCATCCACGGATCAAAGATCGGTTCGGCCTCACGGTCGAGTGCATCCGTCGACACTACCGCCGGGAGCCAAGTCCGTTGGGTGCAGTGCTCCAGCGATACGACGCCTTCTTCGGGCTGTTCAGTGACTTTCGGGGGTACGTTGAGTTCTTCCTGTTGCAGGACCTCGTTGCAGAAGACTGTTCCTTCGTGAAATTCTTCTCCGCATTCAAGGACTTCAGCACATCACCGGTCCCGCAGGACCTCGAGGGTTATCTGGCGTATCGGCAGTCCGCTACAGAGTTCATCGAGTCCGGGAACCGTCGAATGTTCCTGTGGAGCGCCGAACAACAAGCTGGCTAACACGCCGTGCAGCCGACGGCGGCGCGTGCAATGATGAGCGCGCCGCCGCGGCTGACGGCTGGCGTTCGGCTGCAGTGGGGGAGCACGTTGCAGGCTGGCCCGAACCCGTGACGCCGGTTTTCATGTGAGTCGCGGTCGTCGCTGCCGCTCGACTGCGAGCGACGCGATAGGGGCCACTACAAAAAGCGCCATGGAAGGGGGCGACAGCGGGTGGGGATAGGGGCCCCCGCCCGAGATCATGGACGAACTCCCTGGAGTGGTGCTTTTTCCGCGGCGGGAGCCGGAGAGCGGCAACGACGACCGCGGCTCACCTGAAAACCTCACCGACACGAGCGATCTCGGGCTTGAGGAACAGCCCGAGCTACGGACGGCAGGCCGAGCTACGGACGGTCAGAGAACCTCAGCTCTGCGGCTTGTAGTACAGAACGAGAGAAGCGCCAGCCGCCACGAGAACGAAACCGAGCCAGAGCAGGGGATTAGGCGACGCCTTCGGCGGATGCAGGTACATCGTGAACAACACGTTCACGACCGGGGCGCCGCCGAAGACCAGCGGCATCACGTAGGTGGGCACGCCGCCGGCGCGGAACGCGTAGATGATGAACACGGCGCCGAGGGCGCCAAGCAGACCGGCTCCGGTGGCGCCAAGCGCGCCGTCAGTGGACCAGCCTTTGTTCAGTTCCCCTTGAGCCGCCAGCGCCACCACCGGCACGATGACGCCGACGATGAAGTAGGCGATTCCGACGCACAGCAGCGCCCTGAACGGACTGCCGAGCTTCACCTGCCCCTGATGCAGTGACGGCCCGTAGAGCCCCCATGAGAGGGCCGCACCCAACGCCAACGCGACCCAATGCATCGTCAGGCCTTACTCCGACTTGATCCGCATCGAGTAGAACGAGCGCCACACGAAGAAGACCGAGATCAGGAAGAAGCCCAGCGCGAGTGTGTGCGTGAGCCCGGCGCCTTGTTCGCGCGTCAACCGCACGGCCAGTTCCACGGCGAGCAATCCGAACAGCGTGGTGAACTTGATCACCGGGTTCATGGCAACCGACGACGTGTCCTTGAACGGATCACCGACGGTGTCGCCCACGACCGACGCGTCATGCAGCGGCGTGCCCTTGGCCTTCAGTTCCACTTCGACGATCTTCTTCGCGTTGTCCCACGCGCCGCCCGCGTTGGCCATGAAGATGGCCTGATAGAGACCAAACAGGGCGATGGAGATGAGATAGCCGATGAAGAAGAACGGCTCGGCGAAGGCGAATGCCAGCGTGCCGAAGAAGACGCCGAGGAAGATGTTGAACATGCCCTTCTGCGCGTACTTCGTGCAGATCTCGACCACCTTCTTTGAGTCTTCGACCGACGCCTTGGTGACGCCTTCGAGCTTGATGTTGGCCTTGATGAACTCCACGGCGCGATACGCCCCGGTGGTGACAGCCTGAATCGACGCGCCGGTGAACCAGTAGATCATCGCGCCGCCGGTAATCAGGCCCAGCAGGAAGGGCGGGTGCAAAATCGACAGCTTGTCCAGATTGGCCGTGAGCTCGCTGGTCAGCATCACGATAATCGCAAAAATCATGGTCGTTGCGCCGACGACGGCCGTGCCGATCAGCACGGGCTTGGCCGTGGCCTTGAACGTGTTGCCGGCGCCGTCGTTCTCTTCGAGGTTGTGTTTGGCTTTCTCGAAGTTCGCGTCAAACCCGTACTGGGTCTTGAGCGATCCCTTGATGCCGGCGATCTCCTCGATCTGCGACAGTTCGTAGACCGACTGCGCGTTGTCGGTGACCGGTCCATAGGAGTCCACGGCAATGGTCACCGGGCCCATGCCCAGGAAGCCGAACGCGACAAGGCCGAACGCGAAGACCGCCGGGGCGATCATACCGATCTGCTCCAGCCCGAAACCGCTCACGTAGTAGGCCGCCGCCATCAGCAACATGATGCTGAGGCCGAGCCAGTACGCCGAGAAGTTGCCGGCCACTAGGCCCGACAAGATGTTGAGCGATGCGCCGCCTTCGCGCGACGAGGAGACCACTTCACGGACGTGAGCGGATTCGGTTGAGGTGAAGACCTTGACCAACTCCGGGATGATCGCGCCGGCCAGCGTGCCGCAGGTGATGATCAGCGACAGTTTCCACCACATGGTGATGTCGCCCGACAGGTTCGGAATGAGGAGGTAAGACGCGAGGAAGGTCAGGCCGACCGACACGATGGAGGTGAGCCAGACCAGACGGGTCAGTGGCGCCTCGTAGTTCATCTTGTCCACCTTGACGTACTGCGCCTTCGCCCACATTTCGTTGACGAGGTAGGAGACGCCGGACGCGACCACCATGATGATGCGCATCATGAAGATCCAGACCAGCAACTGCACCTGGAGGCCGACGTTGTCGACGGCCAACAGAATAAACGTGATGAGCGCCACGCCCGTGACGCCGTAGGTCTCGAAGCCGTCGGCGCTGGGGCCCACCGAGTCGCCGGCGTTGTCGCCCGTGCAGTCGGCAATGACGCCCGGGTTGCGCGCGTCGTCTTCCTTGATCTTGAAGACAATCTTCATCAGGTCGGCGCCGATGTCGGCGATCTTCGTGAAGATGCCGCCGGCGATTCGCAGGGCAGACGCGCCGAGCGATTCGCCGATGGCGAATCCGATGAAGCAGGCGCCCGCGTAGTCACCGGGGACAAACAGCAGGATGAACAACATCAGCAGGAGTTCGACGCTGATCAGCATCATGCCGATGCTCATGCCCGCCTTGAGCGGAATGGCGTAGCAGGGATAGGGCTTGCCCCGGAGGCTGGCGAATGCGGTGCGGGAATTGGCGAACGTGTTGACGCGAATGCCAAACCACGCCACGCCGAAGCTGCCCGCGATGCCCACCAGGCTGAAGAACAGGATGATGCTGACCCTGGTCAGCGAGAAGTGCAGGAGGAAGAAGTAGTAGTAGAAGATGATCGTGCCGATGAAGAGTTCCAGGATCAGCAGCAATTTCCCCTGCTGAATCAGGTAGGTCTTGCAGGTCTCATAGATCAGTTCTGAGACCTCAAGCATCGACGCATGCACGGGCATGTTCTTGAGCTGCGTGTAAATGACCAGGCCGAAGAGCAGGCCCAGCGCACAGACCAGCAGGCCAACCATCAGCAGCGTGCGACCATCGACGCCCAAGAACGACACCTGGCTCAGGTCGGGCATGATGAGGTTCGCTTCGCCGCCGGTATGCACGGGCGCCGCGGGCGCCTGCGGGGCATCCTGCGCCTGCAGGGCCGGTGCCGTCTGCGCGTCGATGTGATTGATGTTGCTGATGGTCAGGGCCGCGATCGCGACCAGACCGGCGGTGACCGCCAGGCGAATACGTCGAGTTGTAATCTTCAAACCTGTCTCCCTGTCGCGCAGGCAGAGGCCTGTCGCGTCGAACATCATCGCCCGAAGGCACAGGTTCTGTCGAGGCCCGGCGCAATTGAGGTTAGAATCTGCCGCATGCACGCACTTTACGTAATTGTCCCGGTCCTCTGCATCCTGACCATCGCCTACCGCTACTACAGCGCGTTTCTGGCCACCAAGGTCTACATGCTGGACGACAGCCGGCGGACCCCAGCTCATGTGAAGAACGACGGGCATAACTTTCACCCGACCCCCCGATGGGTGCTTTTTGGCCACCATTTCGCAGCAATTACGGGCGCAGGCCCCCTGATCGGCCCTGTTCTGGCCGCCCAATTCGGGTATGCCCCTGGGCTCATCTGGATCGTCGTCGGCGTATGTTTGGCCGGCGCCGTCCAAGACTCCATCATTCTTTGGGCGTCTACCCGAAGAGGCGGGGCCTCGCTGGCCGAGATTACCCGGCAGGAATTGGGGCCGGTCGCCGGGTTTACGGCCGCCCTGGCGATTCTCTTCATTATTGTTATCGCCCTGGCCGGACTTGGCCTGGCGGTCGTGAATGCCCTGGCCGAGAGTCCCTGGGCGGTGTTTGCCATCGGCGTCACGATTCCCCTTGCGCTGTTCATGAGCCTCTACATGTACAAGCTGCGGCCGGGGAAAGTAGGAGAGGCCACGATCATCGGCGTGGTCGGGCTCCTGCTGGCGGTCATCTTCGGCAAGGCGATTACCGAAACGTGGCTGGGCGGCATGCTGACGCTCTCCCGAATGCAGTTGGTGCTCGCGTTGGGCGTCTACGGGTTCGCTGCGTCGGTGCTGCCGGTGTGGATGTTGCTCGCGCCGCGCGACTACCTCAGCTCGTTCATGAAGATCGGCACCATCATCTTCCTGGTGATCGGCGTCATCATCGTGAACCCGGTCCTGCAAATGCCGGCGTTCAGCGGCTTCACGGGCGGCGGCGGCCCAATTGTGCCGGGCGCGTTATTCCCGTTTGCGTTCATCACCATCGCGTGTGGCGCCATCTCGGGCTTCCATGCCCTGATTGGATCGGGCACCACGCCGAAGATGATCGACAAGGAGTCGGACATCCGGCCGATTGGGTACGGGTCCATGCTCATTGAAGGTCTGGTGGCCGTCATGGCGCTTATTGCGGCGTCGGCCATGCATCCCGGCGACTACTTCGCCATCAACACGTCGCCCGCGGTATTCGAGACGCTCAACCAGCCGGTGGTCAATCTTCCGGAACTTGAGGCAGCGGTCGGCGAGTCGGTAGCCGGGCGCACGGGCGGCGCGGTGTCACTGGCCGTTGGCATGGCGCAGATCTTCTCGAGCCTGCCCGGTATGCGCGGCCTGATGGACTACTGGTATCACTTCGCGATCATGTTCGAGGCGTTGTTCATCCTCACCACGATCGATGCCGGCACGCGCGTGGGCCGATTCCTGGTGGGAGAGTTCATCGGCCGAGGGTTCCCGAGGATGGCCGATCACAGCTGGATACCCGGGTCGATCATCAGCACGTCACTCGTGGTGGTCGCCTGGTCGTACTTCATTGCCACGGGCAGCATCAGCACCATCTGGCCGATGTTCGGTATCGCGAATCAGTTGCTCGCGACGGTTGCGCTCGCGGTTGGCACAACGGTCATCATCAGCGCCGGCCGGCGCCAGTACATCTGGGTCACCCTGGTGCCCATGTGTTTCCTGGCGACTACGACCCTTAGTGCCGGGTTCCTCAGCGTGAAGAACAACTTCTGGCCGATGGCCATCGGGCCACGCCTCGAATTACATACCCAGGGCTATCTGAACTCCATCGTGACCGTGATCATGATGGTGTCGGTCATCATCATTCTCGGGACGGCAATCAAGCGCTGGCTGCAGCCCGACGCACCGGCGTCACCCGCTCTGGCGAAATAGCGGCTGCCGTACGTCGCGCGGCCTTATCGATTCTTCTGAAGCGTCTTGAGCGGCTTGAAGTCCGCGTCGGCGTTGGCCCACTGTTTTGCGAGTGTGTCGAAGAGTTGGCCGGCGCCGACCGTGTCGCCGTTCTGCTTGAGGAGCAGCGCGAGCGCAAGCCGGGCGCCCATGACCTCACGGCTCGGTCCAAGTAATTTCAGGGCCTGCGCCGTCCACCAGTTCCTGGGCCACGCGATTGCGGAAATATTCGCCGAAGCGCGGTTGCGCGGGTTCGCGGCGCAGCTGCACCTTGGCCTTGATGGCACTCGCGGCTTCGGCTTCCGTCATTGCGCCGACCGCCTGCATGCGGCGCAGCACCACGGTTCGCCGCGCGATCGCGCGGTCAAGGTTCGACGGCGGCGCGTATGCCGACGGCGCCTGAATCAGGCCGGCCAGGAGTGCCGCTTCATCCACGGTGAGCGCCAGCGCCGCTTTCCCGAAGTAGCCCTGCGCGGCGGCCTCGATGCCGTAGCAGCCGCGGCCGAAGTAGATCCGGTTGAGGTACATCTCGAGGATCTCATCCTTCGAGAACGCCCACTCCAGTCGCACGGCCAGCACAATCTCGCGGGCCTTTCGCCAGAACGTCTTGTTGTCGTTCAGGAACGTCTTGCGCGCCAGCTGTTGTGTGATCGTGGAGCCGCCGTGCACGATCGCCCCTTGCTTGAAATTGGCGACTGCCGCTCCGCCCATTCGCCAGAGATCGATGCCCTGGTGCCGGTAGAAGCGCTCGTCCTCAACGGCCAGCACGGCACGGAGCATGTGCGGGGAAATCTGGTTGAGGCCGACAAGGGTGCGGTGCTCCCGGAAGATGTTGAACACCGGCCGGTCCCGCATGTCGTAGACCAGCGTCGAGACGGGCATGTTCGCGGCCGAACGAATGCCGCCTGGCCCGGGAACCACGAGCAACAGGTTAAAGAGCACCACTGCGACGGCACTAGAGGAGACCCAGACCGGCCACGCCCAACGGCCTAGCCGGTGATGCGTGATCCGCACCCGCTGTCCGAACGCAACCAGGTAACTTCGCATGATCTTCCAGGTACGTAATCAAGGTTCGTTCCAGACCCGGCGACCCGCGTTCATGCGGGTGTTGGGTAGAATGTGCCAATGGCCCTGATAGAACCCGGTAAGAAAGCACCTGCCTTTACACTGAAAGACCAGGCAGGAGTGACGCACAAGCTGTCGCAGCACGCTGGTCGCCCGGTCGTTCTCTACTTCTATCCAAAGGACGACACACCGGGTTGCACGACCGAGTCCTGCGACTTCCAAGCGCGTCTACCCCAGTTGGCGAAACTCGGGGACGCCGTCGTGCTTGGCATGAGCATCCTCGACGAAAAGAGCAAGGCCAAGTTCGCGAAGAAGCATGGCCTGACCTTCCCGCTGCTGGCCGACGCGGATCACGCTGCGGCAGAGGCCTACGGCGTGTGGCAGGAAAAAATGCGCTACGGCCGCAAGTACATGGGCATCGTGCGCACTACGTACCTGATTGATGGCGCCGGCAAAGTCGCAAGGCGCTGGGACAAAGTCAAAGTCGAGGGGCACGCCGACGAGGTGCTCGCGGCGCTTCAGAGCCAGTAATGGCGAAATGTCTGCAATGATCGAATGCGGGAATTTCTGAGTGTTCCCGAGCCTGAACTGGTCAGTGCTTGAACCCGCCGGCGTCGGCTGCAAGCCGACGTAGCCGGTTCATCGCCCCAGCACGATATCGACGCCATGAAGAACTTGTGCGATCACCTTCGGTCCCAGCCGGCCCACACGCTCGGTGAGTAGAGAGCGATCGAGTGTGATGAGCTGCGACACATTCGCGACCGAGTCCTTGGGCAAGCCTGTCGCCTTTCCGACGAGGGGTACATTGCCGGGGGCGTCGGCTCACACCAGATTGCTGGTGAGCGGAACGCAGACAACCATAGCGATGCGACTGCGATTCAGGGAGTTCCCCTGGATGACCACGACCGGCCGCCGGAAGCAGGGCCCAGACCCAGTGGGCTTCCGCCCACCAGAGGTCACCTTGCGTGACCTCTACCACTCGGTGCTCGCCAGAATCCGCTGTGCCGCTCCCGACACGAAGCGGTCGCGGCCGCTGCCATCAAGTTGCGCGATCACCGTGTTCATGTTCTGGGTGACTTCGTCGGGGGCGTGTCGAGCCAAGTACTCAGACAGGGCCTCCGCGTAGAGTTGGCTTCGCGACTTGCGCGTTCGCTTGGCATGACGTTCGGCGTCGCGAAAAACGCTGTCCGGCAGCGAAATGGCCGTCTTCATACTAAAAGTATCACCACATCCGCATCGGCCAGTCGAGGTCAGAAACGCTCTAGAACCCGAATCCGATGTCGGCGAGGAACGCCTCAACCCGTCGCCGAACGTCGTCGCGAATCAGGCGGACGTGTTCGATTGGCCTGCCCTTCGGATCTTCAAGAGGCCAGTCGTCTCGCTTGACTCCGGGGACCACTGGGCACTCATCGCCGCAGCCCATCGTCACAAGCCACGCGGCATCCTGGGCCAGTTCCGTCGTCAACAGCCGTGGCACGGCCGATCGCAGGTTGATGCCGGCTTCGTCCATCGCCTCGACCACCACGTCGTGCACGCGCGGGCCCGGCTGTGTGCCCGCCGAGACTGCGCGCGCCTTGTCAGGATCAGCCAGCGCGTTGAAGAAGGCCGCTGCCATTTGTGATCGACCAGCGCTGTGCACGCAGGCGAAGATGACGGTCTTCGGACGGGTGTCAGGCATTGGTGTACCACCGTTGTCGTATCCAGAGCGACACACTGACGAGGCCGATCAAGGCCGGCACTTCCACCAACGGTCCGATGACGGCCGCGAACGCGGCGCCGTGGGTGATTCCGAATGTGGCGACCGCCACGGCAATCGCCAATTCGAAGTTATTTGACGCCGCCGTAAAAGACAGCGACGCGCTGTGCGGGTACGAGGCTTTGGCCTTGTAGCTGAGGAAAAAACTCACCGCGAACATGGCGACGAAGTAGATCAGTAGCGGCACCGCAATTCGCAATGCGTCCAGCGGAAGCATGACGATGGTGTCGCCCTTCAGGCTGAACATGACGATGATGGTGAAGAGCAGGGCGATGAGGGTGATGGGGCTGATCTTCGGGACAAACACGCGGTGATACCAGTCCAGGCTTTTGATCCGGCCGAGTACCAGTCGCGTCAGGAAGCCGGCGGCAAAGGGCACGCCGAGGTAGAGGCCCACGCTCTGAGCGATCTCGAGAATGGTGATCTCCACCACCGCGCCTTGCAGGCCGAGCGCGGCGGGCAGCACCGTGATGAAGAACCAGGTGTAGACGCTGAAAAACAGCACCTGAAAGATCGAGTTGAAGGCCACCAGGCCCGCGCAGTACTCAGGGTCGCCCTTGGCAAGGTCGTTCCAGACGATCACCATGGCGATGCAGCGTGCGAGGCCAATCAGAATCAGCCCGATCATGTACTCGGGCTTGTCGGACAGGAACAACACTGCGAGGCCAAACATGAGGAACGGGCCAACCACCCAGTTTTGCAGCAGCGACAACCCGAGCACGCGCTTATTGCGGAAGACCAGGTGCAGTTCTTCGTATCTCACCTTCGCCAGCGGCGGATACATCATCAGGATGAGGCCCACCGCCAGCGGCACAGACGTGGTGCCGACGTTCCAGGCGTTGAGCGCCTGATTAAACGCGGGCACCGCGTAGCCCAGCAGTACTCCCAGCCCCATGGCGAGGAAGATCCACAGTGTGAGGTACTGATCGAGAAAAGACAGTCGCCGGTTGGCCATTGGTTCTACACCGGAACTTCCGCGAACTGGACGCCGGGGTTCTGACGCTCGGCGTATTGCAGTGCCCACGCAGACGGGAAGAGCAGGACGGGGCGCCCCTGCCGATCGGCGGCCTGCATCACGCTGTGGTCAATCCCTTTGATGTCGGCAATGAGCGCCGCGTCGCCGTAGATCCAGCGCGCGCAGTGGACGCCCAGCGCTTCAACGCGGCTGTCCACGTTGTACTCGTTGGTGAGGCGCGAGGCGATCACCTCAAACTGCAGGCTGCCCACAACTCCCACCACGGGATCGCGGCCGCCGCTCTTTGGAAAGAGCACCTGCACGGAGCCTTCTTCCTCGAGCTGCCGGATGCCGTCGTCAAACTGCTTGTGACGAGAGTCGTTGAGTCGCAGGCGCGCGAAGTGTTCGGCCGGGAAGCGGGGAATGGCGGTGAACTTCACCGGGCGGCCTTCGTACAGCGAGTCGCCAATGGCGAACCGGCCCGGGTTCACGAGGCCGACGATGTCGCCGGCCACAGCTTCGGTGGACGTCTGCCGATCGCGGCCGAACATCTTGTAGGTTCGCGCCGCGCGCACCGTTTCGCCCAGGCGGCCGTTCACCAGCAGCATGTCTTTCATGAGGCGGCCCGAACAGACGCGCACGAACGCCACGCGGTCGCGGTGCCGACGGTCCATGTTCGCCTGGATCTTGAACACGAATCCGCTGAAGTCCTCGGCGTCAGGATCGATCAGGCCGACATCCGACTGGCGCGCGCGAGGGGCGGGCGCAATGGCCGTGAGTGCCTCCAGAAAGGGCTCGAGGCCGAAGTTCGTGAGCGCCGATCCGAAGAACACACCCGTCTGACGACCGGCGAGGTATTCCGCCTGGTCGAAGGTGGACCCGGCCGACATCACGATGTCTACGGACTCCTGGAATTCCCGGGCAACTCGCTCGCCGGCCAGTTCAGCAAAATGCGGGTCGTGATGATCGGCCACTTCCGCCGGAGCGGGCCGCTCGCCTTTGCCCACCCGTTCATACAGCAGCACTTTCGCGATGCGCATGTCGAACACGCCGTGAAAGTCTGCGCCGACTCCCACAGGCCAGTTCAGCGGTGCGGCGCTGATGCCCAGTACCGTCTCGATCTCGTCGAGCAGCTCCAGTGGTTCGCGGCCCGGTTGATCGAGCTTGTTCACGAACGTGAGAATCGGCAACTGGTGGCGTTTGCACACCTCGAAGAGTTTGCGGGTCTGCGCTTCAATACCCTTCGCTGCATCAATGACCATGACGACCGAGTCAGCCGCGAACAGTGCCCGATACGTGTCTTCGCTGAAGTCCTGGTGGCCCGGCGTGTCGAGCAGCGAGATGCGGTGCCCGTGCAGGTCAAACTCAAGGGCCGTGGACGTGAGCGAGATGCCTCGCTGCTGTTCCATCTCCATCCAGTCCGACACCACATGGCGGCGGCTCTTGCGCCCTCGGACGGCGCCGGCAAGCTCGATCGCGCCCGAATACAGCAGGATCTTCTCGGTCAGCGTGCTCTTGCCCGCATCCGGGTGGGAAATGATGGCAAACGTTCGGCGCCGCGCGACCTGAACGGACAGTTCTTCTGCGAGCGGCTGAGCAGTGGACATGAACCACTCAAGTCTACTTAGGAAGTTAGGAACTGGGGAACTTGGGAAGTGAGGAAGTGGGGCGGCTTACAATGGGATGTGCATCATCCACTGGCGGAACTGGCAACGATGGCTGACCTGGACGCCGCGCTGGCCGGGTCGGTATTTCGGCCGATCCTGATCTTCAAGCACAGCGCCACGTGCGGCACGAGTGCGATGGCGCACGAAGAAGTGGACGACCTGCTGGCCGACTCCACACCTCCGGTGGACCTGTTCATGGTGAGGATTCAGGGGGCTCGCGACGTGTCGCGCGCCATAACCGATCGGCTCGGCATCAGGCACGAATCACCACAGGTGCTGCTCGTCAGCGGCGGCCGCGTCCTCTGGCACGCCTCGCACTTCAGAGTCACGGCACGCTCAATCGCGGCCGCGTTGACTCAGCACGTGCCCGAACTCTAGCTGTCGCGATAGGAGAAAAAGACGTCGGGTGTCTTTTTGCCTGCTGCCGCCAAAAAGACACCCGACGTCTTTTTCTCGGCTCATCGTCTGCGCTTGGCGAGTTTGGCCTCAAGCGCTAGGCCTTTCGCCAGTTCCCGATCGGCTTCGGCGGCTTGTCCGCGTCGCATCATCACGCTGCCCAGCACAAAGTGCCCGAGCGGTGACGTCTGTCCTTCGGGCTCGATCGACAGCCCCTTGCGCGCATACGACTCGGCCTCGTCAAGCAGACGGCCTTCATCCAGCCGCGCTTTTGCGAGGTAGAAGAACCCTTCCGCAAAATCCGGATTGACCTCCGCCGCCTTCTTGTAGAACTCGATCGCTTCCGGCCCGCGTCCAAGACGCGCCTTGAGTCGCCCGAGGTTAAAGGCCGCCTTGTAGGCCGTGGGATGTTTCTCCAGCTCTGTGCGATACGCCGCCTCCGCTCCCGCATCGTCGCCGCGCGCCTCAGCGATGAGGGCGAGGTTGAAGTGCGCGAGCCGCACATCGGACTTGAGCGTGAGCGCTTCCTTCAGCCGCTGTTCGGCCTGCGGCAGCTGGCCGCGCTCAAACGCAATGACCGCGGTCGCGACCTGCGCCGAGGCCAGCTTTGGGTCAATCGCGAGCGCCTGCGCAAATTCCGTCTCCGCGCGCGCGCGGTCGCCCCGGTCCAGATAGATCTCGCCGATCTGGTATCGGACAAACGCGTTTTTCGGATCCACCGTGATGTAGCGTTCGTAGCCGGCGAGCGCGGCGTCATCCTTGCCCATGCGCCGATAGGCGTTGGCCATGTTGATGATGGCCAGGTCGTAGTCAGGCTTGAGTTTGAGCGAGCGCGTGAAATGCTGAATGGCTTCTGGAAACTTCCCAGTCTTGAAGTATTCGTTGCCGAGCATAAACCACGCGTCGATGACAGCCGGGTCTTCCTGCACCACACGCCGCAACATGGCGATGGCTTCCGCGCCGGCATCCTGGCCCTTGGCCACGTCGCGCGCGGTCGTCATGAGGTTGAAGAGGCCAATCTTGTCCTTGGGGTCGGCGCGGTCGCTGGCCGGCCCTTCAGCAGTGGCGACAAATGAGCCGACGTAACCCAATGCCGCGAGCCTCGCGCGCGTTTCAGGATCGACATCTTCATTTTTCGGTTGCGCAGGCGCGTTGTCGGCCATGGCCCGCTTTTGATCGCGAAGGTTGCGCAACATCGCGTCACCCACCGACCGACGTTCCTCGAAGATGTTGGTCAGTTCCTTCGGGTCCCGCTCCAGGTCGTAGAGTTCCGATCGCGGCGCGTCGATCAGCTTGTAGCGATCGGACCGCATGGCGGTGAGTTCGCTCCATCCGTAGTGGTGCAGCGGATACATCGCCTCGGCATACCCCTCGCGCCCCGTGTCGGGCATCGCGTCCGGCTGCCCGGCCAGCAGCGCGGCGAGGCTGACGCCCGCCATCGATTCCGTCGAGGGGATCTGCAACAGGTCCAGCACGGTCGGCAGGATGTCCACCGTGCGCACCGGCTGCGCCACTCGCCGGCCACCCGCCTTGCTGAACGGTGTGCGGACGATGAGCGGCACGTGCATCGAGCTTTCGTAGACAAAAAAGCCGTGCGTTTCCTCCCCGTGTTCGCCCAACCCCTCGCCGTGGTCCGCCACCACTATCACGATGGTGCGGTCAGCCAGGCCGCGGTCCTTGAGGTAGGTCAGCACCCGGCCGACCTGGGCGTCGGTAAATGCGATCGCGCCGCGGTAGGGGTGGCCCTTGTTCTGGCTGCGGAACGGCTCGGGCGACTCATACGGTGCGTGTGGGTCGTAGAGGTGCAGCCACGAAAAAAACCGCTGGTCGGCCACGCCGTCCATCCACTTGAGGGCGAGGTCCACCACCTCGTTCCCCGGCCGTTTGACGCTGGCGAGCGACATGGCTTTGACGTTGGTGAGGTCGAAGTCGTCCTGGTAGGTGGCAAAGCCCTGGTCGAGCCCCCACTTGCTGTCCAGGACAAAGGCGCCGACCGTTGCACCTGTCTTAAACCCTTGCGAAGAGAGGACTTCGGCCATTGTTACCTGTTCAGGTCCCAGGAAGAACCCGCCGTTGTCGCGAACGCCGTGCCGGGGAGGAAACTGCCCGGTGAAGATGCTGCTGTGGGCCGGTAGCGTGAGAGGCGCGGTGGTCATGGCCTGTTCGAAGACCACGCCCTCCCGGGCGAGCTGGTCCAGATTTGGGGTGCTGACATCGGTGGACCCGTAGGCGCCAAGATGGTCGGCGCGCAAGGTATCCAGGGTCAGGAGGACGACGTTCAGATCCGATCTGGAGACCCCCCGGGCCAGCGAGCCCAGGTCCACGCCGCCCCCCGCTTCCTGGGTCCGGGGCCACAGCCACCAGGCGGTTGCGCCAGCCGCCAAGACCAGTCCGGCAACGAACAGCGGCAGGAACGGGAGGCGCCGGGCGGGTGTCGGCGGCAGGGCTGGCATGGCCGAATGGTAGCGCACATGTAAATTTCCTATGGCGTCTGGCGGGGCTGGGGGGTATATTTCTGGCATCGAAGTTCTATAAGAGAGGACAAGTGCCGATGGACAATCGACGACGTCACGAGTACGTGCTCCGTTTTGCGGGTGTGGGCCTGATGACAGCCCTGCTTGCGACGGCGGTTTCCCCTGCGATGGCCGCATCACAGGGCCCCCCCGCGTCACCCTCGTTTTCGACCCGGTCGATTGCGAAGGTGGTTTCCACAAAGACGGCCGCTGACGCTGTCACGACCGCGCCAAAACAGCCCAGCGACCGCTCGTTCTTCAAGACGAAAACCGGCATGCTGGTGATCGCCGTGATGGCTGCGGGCACGGGGTACGCCTTGTATTCCGCCAAAGAGGACCGCATCCGCGGTTCGATCCGCTAGGAGCTGCCACATGACAATCCAGAGACTATTTTCACGATTGGGCATCAGCGCAGCAGCGTTGTTGCTGGCGCTCTCGGCGACGAGTGTGTCGGCGCAGACGATGACCGGCACCATTGCCGGCCAAGTGACCGACGGGCAGGGGGGCGCGCTTCCCGGCGTTGTGGTTACCTTGAGCAGCCGATTCGGCCAGGCGAACCAGACCACGGATGCGCTGGGTTCGTTCCGCTTCCTGGGCCTCAATACCGGCACCTATGAAGTGCGGACGATGCTGAACGGTTTCAAGCCGAGAATTCAGTCTAATCTGGACATCACCATCGGCAAGACGGTCGATCTCAAGCTCACGCTGGAACTGGGCGGCGTGACTGAGGCGATCACCGTCGTCGGGTCGACGACCAAGGTGGACACCACGACCACGGCCACTGATACGACCATCTCGCAGGACCTGCTGTTCAACATGCCAATTTCGCGCGCCAATCCGGCCGTGAGCATGTTGAACTATGCGCCGGGCATCAACAGCAGCTCGGCGTTCGGCGGCGCGTCCGGCTCGGCCAACTCGCTCATGGTTGACGGCGTCGACGTGCGTGACCCTGAAGCCGGCACGGCGTGGGTGTTCTTCAACTACAACATCATCGACCAGGTGCACATCGGGTCGTTGGGCCAGTCGGCCGAGTACGGCGGCTTCACGGGCGCGGTGATCAACACGGTGACCAAGTCGGGCGGCAACCGGTTTACGGGCCTGTTCGAGCAGCGGTACACGGGCAAGAAATTCCGTGGCAACAACGTGTCTGCGGCGGTGACGAAGGTCAATCCGTCGATCAAGGCCACTGGTGTGGACAGCCTCAAGGACTACACCGTGCAGCTGGGTGGCCCGCTGCGCCAGAACAAGGCGTTTTTCTTCGCCAGCGTTCAGCGGTACGCGATTAAGCAGGACCCGGATGGCCCGCGGACGCTGCGGACGGAAGTCAGCCCGCGCTTTAATGGCAAGCTTACGTTGCAGCCGACGGTGTCTGACAACCTTGTCGCGTCCTTCCAGTACGACCAGTACAACCAGGGTGGACGAACCGGCCTGGGTGGTGTCAACGGCACCACCGACGCGCGCGTGGTGCAGCAGGATTCTCCCGAATGGACCTGGAACGGCCAGTACCGCCGGGTGCTGGGCAACAGCGGGCTCTTCGAGGTGAAGCTGCTTGGGTACTGGGGTTACTTTGACCTCGATCCTCTGACGCCGACGTCGGCGCGTCTGGACGGCGATTCAGGTGCGTACAGCGGTGGCGCGGGATACAGCGCGCAGTACGACCGCACGCGCAATCAGCTCAACGCGTCGCTGGCGAAGTATGTGGAAGCGAAGGGCACCCACGCGTTCAAGTTTGGCGTGGAAATTGAGCGCAGCAACATCCGTAACCGGTTCGCGTATACGGACGGCCTGTTTTTCTACGACTACGGCGGCGCGCCGTATCTGGCGTATGCGTACCAGTACGACGTCAAGGGCCGTAACGACCGCATGTCCTTCTTCGCGCAGGACCAGTGGCAACTGGGCCGGCTCACCGCCAACATTGGTGCGCGGATGGACCGGATCAAGGGTGTCGGGACCTCGGACAACAAGACCTACTACGACGTGGCGCCGATCGCGCCCCGCCTGGGTCTGGCGTTTGACGTCGGGGGCGATGGCAAGTCGGTGCTGCGCGCGTATTACGGGCAGCTCTACGACGGCGCGGTGTTTGCGTCGTGGTCCAATGCCCTGCCAGGCATCGGCGACTACATCATCTATGAAGCGACCGGAACCATTGCCAACACCAAGGTGAAAGAGATCGACCGCATCTCGGGCGCCAGCAAGTACACCGTGCTCAAGGATCTGGACCATCCCCGGACGGATGAAATCAGTGTGGCCTTTGAGCGCGAGTTGGGTCGGGGCCTGAAGGCGACGGCCACGTACATCCGGCGCGACGCGAAGAACTTCATCAACGCCACGGTGGTTGGTGCCCAGTGGACATCAGCCAACTACACGAATCCGTTGAATGGGAAGGTCGAGACCATTTACCGGTGGGCGAACCGCACGTCCGATCAGCGTTTCCAGATCGGGAACGTGGACAACTTCGCGTACAGCGGCGCGCCCACAGCGAATGCCTACCGAGAGTACAACGGCGGCATGTTTGTGCTGACACGTGCGTATTCGAACCGGTGGCAGGCGCAGATTTCCTACGTCTACTCCGAGACGAATGGCACTGTCACGAATAGCGCGACGTCCGGCATTTCGAGCGGCCAGTTCCAGACGCCGAACACGGTGCACGTCAACACCGACGGCCTGGTGGGCTTCGACCGGACACATGAATTCAAGGCCTTTGCCGGCTATCAGATTCCTGTGATCGAGGTCTCGGCCAATGTCTACTACATCGTCTTGAGCGGCGTGCCATGGACGCCGTTCCAGCGCGTTTCCGCCAGCACGTTTAACTGGACCGGGAGCATCGATCTGTTGCTCGAACCGCGGGGCAACCGCCGTCTCGAAAAACAGCAGTTGCTCGATCTGCGGCTGGAGAAGGTGTTCAACGTGGGCGCGAATCGCTTCGGCCTGTATGTGGATGCCGAAAACCTCCTCAACACCGGGTTCCAGACGGGTGTGCAGGCGCGCAATCCGTCGGCATCCATCGCTGGGACGGCCGTGTTCCTGGGTGGCGTCACGGCCCTCAATCAACCGCGACAGTTCACCTTCGGGGGACGCTGGAGCTTCTAGAGTCCAGGGTCCAGGGTCCAGAGTTCTGGTCCCCTAGTCCTGAAGTCCGAGCCGTACACACATCGGGGGTGGCAGTTCACACTGCCACCCCCGTTTCTTTTTCCGGACCCTGGACCCTGGACTCTGGACCCTACCTGTAAAGGACCGCCGCCTCGCCCTGCTCCGCCACGCGCTTTTTTGCGAGCGCAAGGATCGCGTCGCGGCGCTGAAGCACCCGTTCAATCTGGCCTCCGGTCAGGTACTCGCCCAAGCGAGCCTGCAGCCTCTTCTTCTCCAGCTTTGCGATTCGGTCGAGCAGGGAGCGCGAGAACTTCTGCAGGGTATCTGGCTTTTTCAGCGCACGATTGATCCTGAATGTGCGGGAATGATCGATCAGGCGGATGTTGAAGTCACCGGTGACCTGAATGTTCTTGAGGTGACGGTCGGCGTTGAAGAGGAGTTCGTCAAACAGGCGAACCTTGAAGACCTCTCGTTCCAGTCGTCCAGGTTGGGCGGCGACATCTTCTTCTCAAGCCGCTCCGCCTCCGGGATCATCCCCGGAACAAACCATTGCAGCGATCCGACCTTGCCATCCACGCGGCGTTTGACGGTCGCGGGCACCATCTCGAGCCCGATCATGCGGTCAAGAAGATAGCCGGCGACCTCAGTCTGCCAGCTATCCTGAAAATCAATCTCCGATGACCCATCGGCCAAAGTTGTGACACCAGCCTTGCGCTCGTCAATCGACTTGAAGATACCCTGGCCAGGCACCCCGTTCAGATCGAGCGTGACACGGAACGGGCGAGTCACACCTTCCCCAATCGGTCGCGTCGAAACGATTCGAGCATTCGTGAGGAAGTCCTCCGCAGCCTGACCCTGGTAGACGGCCGCACTCTGCGGTGCAGCCTGGGCCATCAACGCCGTCGCGCTCAAGACAACGATGACACCTATACGCGCAACGATCGCTCTCATAACACTTCCTCCAGGAGGCAGCGCCCCGTATTACGACTGACGAACCAGTTTCGAAAACAGCCCTTGCAGCAAGTCCGTGTGGTCGGCCAGCAGTTCAAACAGCTCGTCCCGGTCGAGCTTCAGCAGCGTGGCCGGCTCCACGACCGTCACGGTCGCCTCGATCCGGGTGCCGGCCAGTGTCTCATGGACGCCGATCACGTCGCCGGCTGCAGCCATGGCGGAGGCGCCGCCCTGGTCCACCCGCAGGGTGCCGGTCAGCACAAACAGCATCGACGGCCCGGTGTCGGACTTGACGGGTTCTGCACCGGCCGCAAGGGTCACTTGCCTGGCGATCTGCGACAGGCTCCACAACTGGGCCGTCGTGGCGTGCGCCAGAAGCGGACTCGACTGCAGCACGAGCAGGCGATCCACCGCACCGAGTTCGCCGGTTGCGGCGCCCTCACGCGAGGGCCGCTGTCCGCGAACCAGGGTTCGCCCTGCGCCCAGGCCCCGGGAACTGATCGCCTGTCGGAACAGGCCACCCGCCAGGCCGACATTCTCGGAAAGCAACGCCAGGAATTCGTTCGGTGTCATCGACAGCGTGGCGATCCGGCTCGTGGCCGTGATCGTCGTGGCCATCGGCGACCCTTCCAGTACCTCTTCAAACGCCAGCGCTGCGGGCTCGGTGGCCGAGTAGCGCAGGCCCAGCAGCCGGAAGATGCGGTCTAGGCTGCAGGTGAGCTTGTCGTCGAGTGCACGCACCAGCAGTGTGCCGGCGCTTTCGGTATCGCGCTCTATCAAGTTTTGCCTCAGGGTGAGCCGATCGCAGTAGTGCGCCGCCTCGCGCAGCAGTCGCGCCTCGATCACGCCCGATGGCACCTGCAACTCGGGGTGCGCCCGCTGCAGCCGCTCGATTGCCATCACGCTCTTGAACCGTAGAAAGCTGTCGGGGTCATCAAGCGCCGTCACCAGCGCGTCCACCGACTGCTGGCAGGGGATGGCCTGCAGTGTGGCCGGCACATGGCGCCGCACCCATACGTGCTCGTGCGGATCGGCCATCACATGCGTCAGCACGCCCACGACCGCTTCGCCCGACGCCGCCAACGCTTCACGCGCCGGCTGCTTGAGCGTGCGATGCCCCAGTCGCGACACCAGCGCCGGCACCAGTAGCGCGTCCACACTGCCTCGCGCGCCCGCGCTTTTGATCGCCTCGCGCGCCACCGACTCGTCAGGGTCATGAATGAGCGGCACGAGCAGGATGCGGAACGCCGGATTGCGGATGCGCGCCAGGGCCGCGGCAGCGTGGCGGCGGCCCGCGGGATCATCCGGATCCGCGATGATTCGCGCCAGCGCTGCCTCAGCCGCCGACTCATCGTCTGCCACGCCCGCGTCGGCGAGCTCCACCGCGGCGGCTGCGGCCACGGCCGGTGACGGATCGGCCAGGTGGGGACGAAGCGATGACCGCTCGGAGTCCTGTTGCAACGCGGCCAGGGCTCGCACCGCAGCGGCGCGCACGTCGGCTTCGGAATCGGTCATGAGCCGTCGCACGATCGGCAGCATCGACTCGGTGTCGGCGGACTCGCTCCGTTCCAGTGCGAGGAGCGCTCGTGCCCGTACGTTGCCCGACTGATGCGATAACAGAGACGCTGGCAGCACGTCGGGGCGGCCCACCGTCTCGAGCATGTCGATGGCGTACACCACCGACGCATCTTTCGCCGACCACAATTCACTGACAAGCAGGGCAATGGTGCGACTGTCGGCGATGTCGAACCTCACTGCCGCGGGCTGGATGGCGCCTGTGTGCATTTTGCGCCGGAACATATTGAGGTATTCGCGGTGTGCCGCGAGTGCAAGGCCGATTTACGCTGCCACGATGATCAGGTTGGCGTAACCCAGTTGGTGCCAGGCCAGACCGAGACCCCACGGCTTGATGAGCACCAGCAGCAGCACCGCGCCGATGCCCTTCGCAATGCGATCGACGGTGACATCAACAAACGGTTTGGCCCGTTGGGTGAGGTCCACTGGAAGCGGCAGGAACAACACTTCACGAGTGGTGCGGTCCACCGTGTATCGCAACGACGTATCGAGCACCCGCGCCAGAGCCGCCGCCCACACGGCTCCTGTGGCCAAGATGACCACAGTGCTGGCGCCCAGGACGATCGGCAGCAAGAGCAGAGACGCGGCCAGACCGTACGTCCGGTGCAATCGGCTCGTCAGCCCGACCTGCACCACTAGTCCGGCCATCGACAGGAACATCGTGACCCGGCCGAGGTAGCGGGTGATGTCGGCGGTTGTGGCCCCGCTTTCAGCCACGGCTATGTTGAGCTACTGTTCGACGAAGACGGCACCGAGCGCGGCGACGCCGACGACGAGCGCGATGAGTTGGAGGTGGCGCAATCCGAGTAACAACCGTTACGCGTCGTGCCTGTCGGGCTCAGGTTCGCCGGTCACGAGTGGCGTGTCGTCCACCGCCGGTTGTCGCCGACCAATCACCACCACGATGGCCGCGCAGAGCAGCAGCACGACGGCGCTGAGCAGCGCCAGATAGTCGGAGCCAAGCGAACTGACCGCGAATATCGTGACGGCCGCCCCGGTGATGCCGCCCAGGCTCACGCTGCCACCAATGAACCCGAAGAGCCGCCGGGCCTGACGCGAGTCGTAGATCTCGTTGGCCAGGGTCCAGAACTGGCTCACCAGCAGCAAGCCGAAGATGAGGCCAAACACCAAAAACGCCGCAGAGACCCATGCCGCTCTGGTGCGGAACAGCACCTAGAACGCGACGAGCAACACGGCCAGCCCGGCCTGCGTGGCCGGAGCCACCATGCGCCTCGGCAGCCGGGCGGTGCTGCGCCCGTACAGGTGCATCAGCGTGCCGATGATGATGGCGGCGCCCATCAAGACGTACGGCAGGTTGTCGGCGCCCAGCGCGCTGATGGCCTTCGATCAGGTGATCGGCTTGACGATGTTGTAGGCCGTCATGACCAGGAAGGAGTACGTGAACATCAGCCACGCCGTCACCCCTTCGCCCGGGCGAATGACGACGATGCGGCGGAGCAGTTGGTGGGAGCGGACGGGCATAGGCGGCGGACTGTTGCCCTATCTTGCCATGCGCAATCTACAATGACGACATGACCGTTCCCGCCGAGGCAGCGCGCCTCGACTTTATTCGCGACATCGTCTCTGCCGACAACGCGGCCGGCACCAATGGCGGCCGCGTGGCCACCAGGTTCCCTCCGGAGCCCAACGGCTACCTGCACATCGGGCATGCCAAGTCCATCTGCCTCAATTTCGGCGTCGCCCGCGACTTCGAAGGTGCCTGCAACCTCAGGTTTGACGACACCAATCCCGAGACGGAAGAGACCGAATATGTTGACTCCATCCAGGCGGATGTCCGGTGGCTGGGCTTCGACTGGCAGGACCGCCTCTTCTACGCGTCCGATTACTTCGAGCGCCTGTACGCGTGCGCGGTGCAGTTGATTCAGGACGGCAAGGCCTATGTGGACGGCCTGACTGCTGACGAAATTCGCGAGTATCGGGGCACATTGCGGGAACCGGGTCGCGAGAGTCCGCATCGCCACAGGCCGGTGGCTGAGAGCCTGGACCTGTTTGCGCGCATGCGGGCGAGGGAGTTTGCCGACGGGGCGCTCGTCCTTCGCGCGAAGATCGACATGGCGTCGCCCAACATCACCATGCGCGATCCGATCTTGTATCGTGTGCGTCGCGCCCATCATCACCGGACGGGCGATGCGTGGTGCCTGTATCCGATGTACGACTACGCGCATCCGCTCTCGGATGCGCTCGAGCGCATCACGCACTCACTGTGCACGCTGGAGTTTGAAGACCATCGCCCTCTCTACGACTGGTTGATCGCCAACGTCACCGGGCTGGAGGCACAGCCGCGGCAGATTGAGTTCGCGCGGCTGAACCTGACCTACACCGTCATGAGCAAGCGCAAGCTGATGCAACTGGTGACTGAAGGGCACGTGGACGGGTGGGATGACCCACGCATGCCGACGATCTCGGGCTTGCGACGCCGAGGCTTCACGCCCGAGGCGATCCGCCGGTTCTGCGAGGAGATCGGCGTCGCCAAACGCGAAAACATGATCGACGTTGGGCTGCTGGAGTTTTGCGTCCGCGAAGATCTGAACACGCGCGCGCCCCGTGCGATGGCGGTCCTGCGGCCACTGAAGGTCGTCATCGAGAATTACCCCGAAGGGCAGACCGACACGTTCGAAGTGGCCAGCCATCCCGACAATCCGGCGATGGGCACCAGGCATGTGCCGTTCGGGCGCGAGATCTACATCGAGCGCGATGACTTCATGGAAGAACCGGCGAAGAAGTTCTTCCGCCTGGCGCCGGGCCGGGAAGCGCGGCTGCGTGGGGCGTATCTCATCACGTGCCGCGAGGCGGTTAAGGACGTGGACGGCAATGTCGTGGAACTACGCTGCACCTACGACCCTGCCACGCGCGGGGGTGATGTGCCCGATGGGCGCAAGGTGAAGGGCACGCTGCACTGGGTGTCGGCCGCGCACGCGGTGGATGCCGACGTGCGGCTGTACGACAGGCTGTTCACCCACGAAACGCCCGGAACTGGCGACGCAGACTTCCTCACCCAGATCAATCCGAACGCACGCGAAGTGCTCACGGGTTGCAAGCTGGAGCCGTCCCTGGCCTCGCCTGTAGCAGGCGCGCGATTTCAGTTTGAGCGCCTCGGCTATTTTTGCGCCGACAAAGACAGCACCGTCGCTCGCCCGGTCTTCAATCGCACCGTGACGCTCAAAGACACCTGGCGCGGCTAAAACCGGAACGCGACTTTGACGCTTTCGCCGGAGCCTTTGGCGCGCGCCATTTGAAGCGCGTCCTGGTACTTCGCGAGCGGAAACTGGTGAGTGACCAGGCCGCCAATGGGCGCCCGGCCTTCGGCGATGAGCGCGGCGGCTTCGTTGAACGCATTGACGCTGGCGCCGCCGTGTCCGTGACTGCCGTACGCCAGCGTGCCGCGGAACGTCAGTTCCTTGATCCATAGGGGCGTCCAGTCGAGGCCGCGCAGTGTGGTCGCGTTGCCAAGCAGAACGATCGTTGCGCCGGCGCGCGCGAAGCGCATCGCGTCTTCCACGCCGCGGGCGCTGCTGATGCACACAAACACGGCATCAAACCCGCCGATGCCGATGGGCCGGCCCAGGATGGGCTTCAGGAGCCGCGTGCCGGCCACTTCGGCGAGTTCGCCGAGGTAGTCGCCCCCCGCCATCACCGTTCGGGTCGCGCCGAGCTGTTCGGCATGACGCGCTTGAAAGGGATGTCGCGCCAGCGCCGTAACCCGGCAGCCGGGCGCCAGCGCCTTGAGCGCGGCCACCATCAGCAAGCCCATGGTGCCGGCGCCAATCACCAGCACGTGTTGCCCAGCTTCAGGGATGGCGCCGCGGACCGCATGCACACAACACGCAAAAGGTTCGGTCATGACGGCAGCGGTGTCGCTGACCGCGTTGGGCACGCGAAGCAACTGCGACTGGTGTGCCACGAATTGCTCGCCCCAGCTGCCGCCCAGCGCGCGCGTGGTGCCGATGAACATCCCCGGTGCCAGGGCCCCGTCAGTGAAGTGGGCGCAGCGCGAGTGGTGGCCCGTGGCACACGCATCACACGGCGGCGTGACGGCTCTCGGCTCGCAACACAGCAGCGGATTCACTGTGACGCGATCGCCAACGCCGAACGCCAGCACCCCTGTGCCGCAGGCTTCGATCACTCCGACGTTTTCGTGTCCGATGACAAACGGGAAACTCGAAAACGGCGACGCGGACGGACTGGCCTCGAGGGCGACGATGCCGAGGTCGCTGCCGCAGATGCCGCCGAGTACGGTGCGAATGCGCACCCAATCCTGGCCGGGCAAGTCAGGAGTGGCGACGTCGGCGTAGCGTGTGCAGGCGTGAGGTCCGACGAGCCAGCGCTCCGAGAGTCTTCCGGCGACCTGTGTGGCGAGATACGTCGGAATCGGCGCGGCGAAACTGATGGCTTTCATGCAGGCGCAACCAGCCGCAGTGCGCCAGGTACGCACACGATCTCCAGTTCGGCCGTTTTCGCCTGGCGGTATTCCCCGTCGGTCTCATACGCCGGGGGCCCCGAGAACTGGACCGTAAACGACGGCGCCTGTTCGATGATGACTTCACTGAGCGCGTGATGGGTGCCGCGCGCGACCGCGCCAAACAGGTTCACGCGGCGCCACGTGGACGCGTCGAGGATGGCCACTGCGTCGAGGCAACCGTCGGTGAGCGATGCCTCAGGGGCGATGCGGAACTTGCCGCCGAAAATCTTTGCGTTCGCGATCACCAGCATCAGGTGCCGCGACGAGCCGCGCTGCTTCGCCGCAGACGCCACGTCGATCTCCACGCCCGGGTAGGACGTTAACTGGCGCAGCGCCGAGTAGAGATACAGCGCCTCGCCCTTCACCCACTTGATCTTGAGAATGTCTTCGAGCACCGCCACGTCGAACCCGAAGCCTGTGATGTTCAGGAAGAAGTGATCTTCGATGCGGCCCACATCCACGCGGGTCTCGACGCCTTCGGCCACGAACCGGGCCGTGGCCGCGGCGTCCGTGGCCGGGCAGCCGGCCGTCTTCGCAAAGTCGTTGCCCGTCCCGGCCGCAACCAGCGCCAGTCGCACCTGACTGCCCGCACCCGAGCCGAGGATGGCGTTGGCCACGTTGCCCCATGTGCCGTCACCGCCGACCGCCACCAGCGTGGTGGCGCCTTCGTCGATGGCGCGACGGGCGATCGCCTGTTCGTCCTCGCGCTTCTGCGTGGTGCGAATGTCGGTGATGCCCACCGCGGCAAATGCGGCTGTAACGCCGGGCAGTTCCCGGGCGCCTCGCCCCCGGCCGGCGGCCGGATTGACGATGACGCAGACTCGTTCGGACATCACGCCCCGCCTGGGCCGATGGTCTCGAGCGGGTCGAAGGTCTGGCGGCCGTCGCGCATCCACAATTCGCGAAATGGGGTGCCGTTGACGCCATCCGGGTTGAGGCCGGCGGTGAAGGCGTGCGGATAGATCTCGATTGACCCGCGCTCTTCCTCGTTTTCGCTGAACTGCGCGTTCATCGCCATCGTGGCCATGTAGGTGCCGGTGGCGTCGTGTTCAAACGCCTGGTAGTAATGCTCCACCGGTTCCCATTCGTAGTCGGTGATCCGCATGTCCAGGATCTTGCTGCCGCCGTGCGCCGCGGCCACGGTGATTTCGCGCGCGCCGACTTCGAACTCAATCTGGATGTCGTCCATGAAGTGCGGCAGGTGCCACAACTTGATGGCGTGTTCACGTGAGGCCTTGGTTGTGGTGCCGACGAGGAACGGAAAAAACGCCGCGCGCGGCATCGGCTGGTCGCGCGTAATCCGCGGCGCCACGGGTACTGACAACACGAGTTCGCCGTATTCGCCCACCGAGCTGCCGCTGAAGTCGAAGGCCATGACCGACAACACGCTCTGGCCGTGATGAGGCTCGACCGGCGACATGAAAGTCGGGATCAATTTGCGCGCGTTCTCAGTGGGGAATTCGAAGAACCCACCGATCGCATGGCGGTAGAGGTACCGCACCTGTCCGGGCTTCAGCTCGCTCACTTGATGATCTCCTCTTCACGAAGAACCTTAATCAGGATGGCGGCGGCACGGTCGAGATCCGCCGTCGAATGGCTTGCCGAAATCGACACCCGGAACCGTGACCGGTGTTTGGCGACCGCCGGGAAAATGATGGGCTGCAGATACAGCCCTTCCTTCTGTAGTGTCTGCGCGATACCCAGGATCTTCCGATCGTTGCGAATCATGATCGGGATGATCTGCGACGTGGATTCCGCCACATCGACGCCGGCCGTGGCCAGCAACCCGCGGAAGTGCGCCACGTTTTCCCAGAGCCGCTGGCGCAACTGGGGCTCACGTTGCACAATCCGGAGCGCCGCCAGCACGCCGGCGGTGACCGCCGGTGACAACGCGCACGAAAACACCCGCGACCGCGCAAAGCCCATCAGGTAGTTGTAGAGGCTCTGCGAGCCCGCGACGTAGCCACCCTGGCCACCGAGCGCCTTTGAGAAGGTGCCCACGTGGATGTCCACTTCATCTTCGAGGCCGAAGTGTTCAACCACGCCGCGGCCTTCCGCGCCGTAGACGAAGCTCGAGTGCGCTTCGTCGATCAGGATACGCGCGCCCGCGCGCTTGGAGATTTCGACCATTTCCGGCAGGCGGGCGATGTCGCCGTCCATCGAATACACGCCTTCCACCACGACCAGGCGCTTGCCCGTGGTGCCCTTCAGCTTCTTCTCGAGGTCGGCCGGCTGGTTGTGCCGGAAGAACTTCACCTGGGCCTTGGCGAGGATCGCGCCGTCCACAATACTGGCGTGGACGTTCTGATCCAGAATCACCCAGTCACCCGGACGCATGAGCGCCGACAGGAGGCCGACGTTCGTGCTGTACCCGGTCGGGAAGACCATCGCCGCTTCTTTGTGCTTGAAGGCCGCCAGTTCCTTCTCAAGGGTCAGGTGGACGTCCATCGTGCCACTGAGAATCGGCGAGCCTGCCGCGCCTAGCCCGTACTTGTCCAGCGCCGCGTGGGCCGCCGCGATGACTTCGGGGTGGGTGGACAAGCCGAGGTAGTTGTACGATGCCAGGTTGAACAGCTTGAGCGTCTCGTGGTGCAGCTGCTCTTCCAGGTTGATGCGGGGGCCAGGGGGCGTCGACATCGGCTGCGAGAACAGGTAATAGCCGCTGTTGCGTGCGCTGCCGTACCACCAGTCGTCGTAGGGGCCAAAAATGGCGAACAAGTCGTCGCTGGATGAATAGTAAAAATTGCTGTAGTCGTACTCTGTCGTCGCAACGGCCTGCGGGGTGTCGCCACCTCGTTGGTCCGCTGTCTCGCTTTCCTCGCCCGATTGGTTTGCCATGTCTCTTCCCCGAATGACCCTGAACGAATCCCCGCTACTCAGTGTGCCACGCGGTATCTGGCGTGTGACGAGGAGCGCGGTCTTCGTGTTGGTCTATTTGGCGTATCTCATTCTCTTCATGGGATTTGTGCAAAGGTTTATCCTAATTCCTCTGGCGTGGTTATTTCCAGTCCAGACCACCCGTTTTCTGGTCCCCTGGAGCCGCTTTTCTGCCGCAGCGCCCCTGGTCCTGCTCCGAATCATTGCCGGGGTCCGCATCTCCATTGAAGGCGCGATCGGTCCGGAAAACCGCGTGGTCATCATGAACCACCAGTCGGTACTCGACGCCCTTATTGCATACAGGGTCAGCACGGGCTACCTGATGCTGATTCCCACCCGGAGCCGCTACGCCTGGGGCCTCCCCGGTGTCTCGCCGTTCATCCGGATGGCGGGGTTTCCCCTGATCGCCCAGACCCGCCAGAGTCTCAGGTCCGACCTCGCGGCGATTGCCGCCGCGGCCGATCGTTGCAAACGCGGGGAGGCTTCATTCTTCATCTTCCCCGAGGGCCATCGAAGCAAGGACGGTTCAATTCTCCCGTTCATGATTCGAGGCCTCAGCCTGGTGCTAGGCCGCGCCCCGTTACCGGTTTATTGCATCGTCGGTGACGGGATGTGGCACATGCGCACCGTGGCCGACATGTTCACCAAAGCCGCCGGCACCCGCATTCGCATCCGGATCATCGGGCCGTTCCAGCCGCCGATGGAGGAATCCGAGATCCCTGATTTCGCGGCATCGCTTCGCAACCGAATGATCGAGACCTTGGAAGACATGCGCGCCGGACGGCCCTTTCACAATGTCGTCTGAAACCGCGCCCGCCCGGGACCTGGCCGCCGCGCTCGCGTGGGGCCTGGATCAGGCTGTCGAGGCCGACGCCCTGGCGCTTTCCGCATTTCTGGCCCAGGCGTTCGGGCCTTCCAGCCTGGGCATCATTCACTACGGCTCCCGGGCCCAGGGCCGCAAGCCACGAGCCGACAGCGCCTTCGACTTCTTCGTGGTCGTTGACCGTTATGGCGACGCCTACCGATCGCTCTCGGCCACCGTCGGCACGTCGTATTCGCCGAAGGTCGCGACCGCGCTGGCCCATGTACTTGCGCCCAACGTGATTTCAGTGACCGATCGCGCGGCCCGCGCCAAGTGTTGTGTGATTTCGCTTGCCGACTTCCGTCGCGCCTGTTCGCCCCGTCGTCGCGACCATTTTGTCCAGGGACGCTTGTGCCAGTTCGTTCTGCTGTCCTGGACGCGGGATGCCGCGAGCGCGCGGGCGATCGGCGATGCCATTGCCGAAGCCCGTGCGGCCACCTACGCCTGGAGCCGGCCGTCGCTGCCCGAGACGTTCACTGTGGATGAGTTTCTCCAGGCCGCGCTGTCGCGTTCTCTCGCTGGTGAGACCCGGCCGGAGTCCGGTGATCACGCCCGCACCCTGGTGGCCGCCCAGCGAGACGCCCTGTGCGCCATCTACACGCCGCTGCTTGACCACCTGGTGGCCCAGGGGGCGCTTGCGAGGGCCTCGGTCATCTACCGGCAGCAGGGCCGCGCCTCAGCGGTCGATCGCCTGCGTGTGCGATCGTACTTTCGCCTCAGCAAGGTGCGCGCCACGGTGCGCCTGCTCAAACACGTCATACTCTACGAGGGTTGGCTGGACTACATTGTGCGGAAGATTGAACGGAGTGGCGGCACTAAGATGGTCCTGACTTCCCGCGAGCAACGATGGCCGCTCATCTTCCTGTGGCCGCGGGTCTTCCGTTATCTGCGCGATCGTCCTCAGCGACAAAGGCCACGTGACTCTGATTGATACCCTCGCGTTGACGCTTGTCGCTGTTGTGGTCGCCACGATGCCGGTGTTCGCGATCGTCGGCCGGAATCGTCCCCGGGACCCGGACGTGGCGCGACGATCGTCCACGGTGCTCCTGGGGTTCTGGGCCCGTGATTGGCTGATGTGGGTGATTGGCCCCGTCGAGCGGGCGATGATTCGCGCCAGGGTCTCGCCAGACATTTTCAACTACCTAGGCGTGGCCTTCGGCATAGGCGCTGGTGCCGCGTTTGCTCAGGGCGCCCTGTCGCTTGCGGGTTGGGCGATCCTGTTTGGCGGCGTGGCAGACGTGTTCGATGGCCGCATCGCCCGGGCCCGTGGCATGGCCAGCCGTTACGGCGCGTTCATGGACTCCACGCTCGACCGGTTCGCCGAGGCATTTTCGTTTGTGGGTGTGACCTGGTATCTTTCGAGTACCCCATGGGGCGCTGCGATCTCTGTGCTGGCCATCAGCGGTTCGCTGCTCGTCAGCTACACGCGCGCGCGTGGCGAAGCGGTCAGCGTCAGTGGCACCGGCGGCGTCATGCAACGCGCCGAACGGCTTGTGCTGCTCGCTCTCGCCGCGCTCGCGGATGCGGCGGTGACGACGCGATGGGGATGGCCCGCCGGCAGTGTGCTCACAGCCGCGGTGGCCCTGATTGCCCTCGGCGCGATGGGCACCGCGATCTACCGGACGGTCTCGATTGCCCGCACACTCGCGCGGCAGAACGACCTGTGACGATTGGGGTGGTGCCCGCGGCCGGCGCGGGTTCCAGATTTGCCGCGGAGGCTCCCGGGCGGCCGCACAAGCTCCTGACGTTGGTTGACGGCGAGCCGATGGTGCGGCAGACCGTAGCTTCGTTGCTGGCGGGCGGCGCCGATCGCTGTGTGGTGGTGGTGTCAGCGGATGGGGAAGCGGCTGTGCGCGCGGCCCTGGCCGGCCTGCCGATCTCGGTGGTCGTGAATCCCGATCCGTCGCGCGGTATGTTCTCATCCATCCAGGCGGGCATCGCCGAGACCGGGGAGGGTGACGCCTGCGTCCTGCTGCCGGGCGATATGCCGTACGTGCAGCCAGCCACCGTGGCTGCCGTGATCGCGGCGGCCGGACGTACCGGCCTGACGGCCTGCGCCAGCTTCAGCGGCCGCCGCGGGCACCCGATCGTGTGTTCAACGGCGCTGCGCGCCCGAATCCTTCTCGCGTCCGTGGAGTCCACGCTCAGTGACGAGCGGTCCCGCCAGCAGTGCCTGACGATCGATGTTCCTGATCCCGGCGTACACCGCGACGTCGATCGCCCGGCGGACCTCGTGTAGATCTCGGCCTTGACGAGCAGGCCGAGCTACGTACGGGCGGGTACGTAGCTCGGGCTGTTCCTCAAGCCCGAGACTCAGGCTAGCGGTAGCGCGCGAAGAAGCGCCGCTCGTCTTCGCGGTCGCCGATCAGCACCAGTTCGGAGTCCGCACGAAGTGACGCACGGATGTCGGGCGGCGCCGCAGCCCCGCCGGCCGCCCTGACTGCCAGCACGTTACATCCCGTCTCGCGTCGCAGGTTGCAGTCGGCGATCGACCTGCCCGCCAGCTCCCGCGGCACGCGCACCGTGAACACCTCCAGCCCCTCCACGAGCGACAACACGCTGCCGTGGCGCACGACATCAAAGATGGCGTTGGCTTCCATCGGCACGTACGACATCACGAAGTTGGCGCCCGCCAGGCGCAGCGTGGCCACGTTCTGCTCGTGCGTGGAACGGCTCAAGATCTTGATGTCCGGACGCTTCGCTCGGCAGTAGAGCGTCAGATACACGTTCAGGTCGTCATCGTGTGTGGTGATGGCCACGCTCGACGCGGTGTCGAGGCCCGCCGAGTTGAGCACCTCTGGGTCCGTGGCATCACCAAACACCCAGTGCGCCCCGTCGGGCACCTTCACGTGTTCCCGTTCCACCACCTGATGCTCGATGCCATCCGCCGACAAGGCGCGCGACGTCGCACGCCCCACGCGTCCGCCGCCGACGATGAGGGCGGCGACCGGCTGTGGGGCCGAGAGACTGTATTCGCGGGCTTACGCGTCCACATCATCCTGGGTTCCTGACAGCAACAAGGTCATGTCGTGAGTGAGGAGGAGGCCGGCCAACCCCGGCGAGTACGCGCCCTTGTCCCAGACACCGACGATATTCACGTGCAGGCGCTCGCCCACTCGGGCATTGCCAATCGTCTGCCCCGCCAGAGTGGTGCCGGCCACCGCCGCCTCGGCGATGACCAGGCCATCCAGCCGGCCGATGACATGAGGCCGCCCACCATGGCTCGTGATCCGGCGGGCTATCGCGCGTCCCAGCAACTCTCCCAGCTGAATCACGTTCTGGCAGCCGGCCTGTTTGAGCAGGTCGCCCGACATCTCAAATGCCGCCGTCGTCACGATCGGGACGGTGCTGGAGCACTCACGCACCGTGAGCGCGACGTTGGCATTGACGGCGTCGCCCAGCGTGGTCGCAACCAATGCGGCGCGTGCGATGTCCGGGACGATGACCGTATAGGGCATGGCGTACTGATCAAAGCGCTGGATCAGGATGGCTTCGACGGGTCCATACGCCGTGAGGATGACGTGATTGCTGATGTCGTGCGGAATGGTCGTTGGCGTACGGGCGGCATTCTGCCGTTCGAGCCACGGCGAATAAAAAAACTGAATGAGCGTGTAGGGCAGCAGGACAAAGAGCAGGACCAGACCGCTCAGCAGGACCACCAGCGAAAATGCCAGCCCCGTATCGCGCGTGAACGTGAGGTCGCCGTACCCCAGCGTCGGCATCGTCTGAGCCGTCCAGTACACGCCGGTAAACCAGCTGTAGGCGCGCTCCTCTGCGGCCATCAGGATGTGGAAAATGGTCGAGTAGACGAGCACGAGCGCGGTGACTGCGGCCGGAAGTCCGGCCAGGGCGCGGAGGTGCCGAACGCCACGCCGAGAGGTCATGCCAATACGTCCATTGTGAACCCGCAGAGCCCCCTTTCGCCGAGATGGACGGGGTGAAATCCCAGCCAAGGTGGACGTGGGTCGCAGCAAGTAGAATCCTGATGTGCAGGATTCTCTCTATGGCCGCATGGCGGAGCGCCGGGCCGCCGGACGACGTTTTGCGGTGGCCACCGTTGTGCGCACAAGCGGCAGCACGCCGCAGGTGGCCGGCGCCACGCTGGTGCTTGGTGACGGCGAGCCCCTGCGCGCCGCCGTAGGCACTCTCGGCGGTGGGTGCGTCGAGGCTGATGCAATCGAAACGGCCCAGGGGATTCTCCAGTCCGGCGGTCACTCGCTGCGTGCGTACGAGCTGACTGAAGACCTGGCATGGAACACCGGACTCGTGTGTGGCGGTACGATGTGGATCCTGGTGCAGCGCGACGATCAGGCACTCGCATTTGATGGCATCGACCTGCTGCCCGAGATGGTGGGCGCAGCAGCCGGGGGCGCGCCCGTTGCGCTCGTGACACGGCTCGGCAAAGAGCAGGGCGCCCTGACACTCCTGGGGCGAATTGCGGTGCGGGCCGATGGCCGGCGGCTGGGTTCGCTCGGCGATGCCGAGGCCGACCAGCGCGCCACTGCTGAGGCGCTGGCGCAGATACCCCACGGCACGGCGCGCACCGTGAAGTCGGAGACCGAAGATCTGCTCATCGAAGCCATCGCCAGCCGGCCGCGCATCGTGATCGCCGGCGGCGGCCACGTCGCACTCGCCATCGCCCGTCAGGCGGCGATGCTCGATTTTGATGTGACCGTGGTTGAGGACCGGCCCGAGTTCGCCGACCCGGCCCGATTTCCGAACGCGACAATCCTGCAGGGGGACGTGCCCGCCACTCTCGCCGGCATCGACTACAGCTGGAACAGTTTCATTGTGATCGCCACGCGCGGACACAAGCTCGACGCCGATTGCATGCTGGCGGCGGTCACGACGCCGGCCAGATACATCGGGCTGCTCGGCAGCCGCCGCAAGACTGTGTTGATCAACGAAATGCTGCGAGCCGAGGGCATCCCGGAGGAACGTCTGCGGGCGATTCACGCTCCTGTGGGGCTGGATCTGGGCGGCCGGACCCCTGCCGAAATTGCCCTGTCGGTGCTGGCCGAGATCACCCAGATCCGGTATCACGGCACAGGCCGGCCCCTGTCGAAATAAGGGAACACCAGGCCTGGGCAATCCGTCCCCCGCTTGCATGTCCAGCCTGCGCCACACCGTTCGCCTCCTCCTGAAGGACCGCAGCTTCACGATCACGGCGCTCCTGACTCTGGCGCTCTGCATCGGCGCCAACACGGCCATTTTCAGCGTTGTCCGCTCAGTCGTGCTGCGGCCTTCACCACGACGCCGTCCACCGGACACGCCTCATGCGGAAAAACGACCACGGTATCGCCTAGCTCGATGGCTTCGAGCGGCACGTCCGCCATCGTGTCGCCGGTCTTCTTGTGCGCGACGGTGGGGATACGGCGGGCCAGCGCCGAGAGGGCCGAAGACGCGCGGCCCACGGCATACGCCTCGATGGTCTGGCCACCAGACAGCATCAGCACCACGAGGGTGCCGGCCAGGTATTCCCCCAGCAGCACTGCCGTGGCGATCGAAATGCCCGCAAGCAGATCCGAACTGAAGTCACCTGCGATCAGTTTGCGCGCCAGCCCGTACACCAGTGGTACGCCGCCGATGGCCAGCGCGGCAAACAAGGGCCACTGTTGAGCAGGCAGCCCGGCCCAGGCGAGGCCGGGCCACATCACACGCAGAAGGAGATGCGCCGCAATGGCCACAAGCGCCACTGCGGCGATAAGTGGTGCCTTCACCCCTTGCGTCGCAAACCTGCGCCCAACAGAACACCTGCGGCGCCGACGAGTGGATTAAGGAGCGCCACCCAGGTGGGTTGCCGCGCGTGGTTCATCGCGTCAGACATGGTGGCGTCGGCCGGCCGTGCGCCTCCCCGCGCCGGATCCGTGGGCATGACCGCCGGCACCGCCATCAGTGCACCAAGCACGATCACGATCGCCGCCAGCCATTGCGGCGCGGGTGTGCCGGGTGCGATACGGGCGCACACCCATCCCCCGGCCGCCGCGCTGAACAGGCCCAGCATGAAGCTCAGCGCAATCCACCCCCGGCGGCTTCGTATGTGCCTGGCGCGAACAGGCGATCGATGCCAAGCACGGGATACGTCGCGGCAAAGGCCACCATGACGGCGATGGCCATGGTGAGGTAGCCGAGGATGACAGCGGTGGCGGGGCGAATCATGGTGCCTTCTCCTGTGACAGACCGATCGCCGCATCATACGCGGCATTGAGATCGGCGCGAACACTGGCGAAGCGCTGGCCCAATCCGTACCTGGATAGCTGCGCTGCCGCACGCCGCCCCTCGGTCGGGGTGCCATCACTGGCGGGCGAGTCCAACGATCGTGCCAACGTGGCCATGCAGGCTGGCACACTCGGGCTTGAGAATCAGCCCGAGCTACGTTCCGGATCGATATCCGCTCGTGCCTGGCCCGCCCCTTCCGAACGTAGCTCGGCCTGGGTTTCAAGGCCGAGGCCGTCCGCGCGCTTGAGACCCAGCGCGCGCTATAAGAGGCGTGTCAATGATCTTCGTGCCGATGGTGATCGATTTCGCGGTCCATCGCGGCCGTGTCGGCGCGGGCGATGGTGGCCGCTTTCTTGTTCTTGGCGGCAGCGGCGGCTTGTGTCTTCTCACGTGAGCTGAGCGCAAAGGTCGAGAGGAGCCGTATGGGCGCGTCGGCTCCGCACTCGGGGCACGAGGGCGCAGGGTCGCCGTGAGAAGCCGGCCGAATCAACGTCTCGAATTCGTGGGCGCAGGACCGGCAGCGAAAATCAAAGAGCGGCATCTTGCTAAACGTCTGACGGCTACTTGCAGGCCTGGCAGTTGTTGTTGTTTTTCGCGCCCATGCCCTCGAGGAGCTTGATGGTCTCGGGGAAGGGTTGCGTGCGCTGCTCGGGGCTGTTGGCCATGTCCACGGTGGTCTGGCCATTGCGGTTCACGGCCATGACGTTCGCGCCCCGCTTCACGAGGTACAGAATCATCGCGTTGTCGCCGCGCGCCGCAGCGTGGTGGAGCGCCGTGAATCCGTCGGCGTCACGGACGTTGATGTCCACGCCCAACTCCTCAAGGAAGTACTTGGCCGCGGGCATCCAGCCATCCGGCACATGCTGGTGCTGCTGGGCTACGCGCGAGGTGCCGTAACCCACGCCGCTGGCGGCATGGAACGGCGGCACGTGCGGGCCGCCTGACGGCATCGCAGGCAGGCCCTGTCGCGCGGTGGCGCCGTACGACATCGTCGCGATGTTCGGGTCGGCGCCGTGCCGCACGAGCAAGCGCATCGCTTCCACGTCCAGTGAATACGCCGCGCGCCAGAAGGTCGTGGCTCCGGTGTAATCCACGCCCATGCGCCCGGCATTGTAGGCCGCGTACCAGATGTGCGACCCCGTGCGCGCGTTGGGATCGGCGCCCGCCTGCAGCAATGCTTCCATCAACTGGAGGTGAGAGGCCCGCTGCTGGGCCGCGGCCGTTGGCTGGGGGTACCACGTGCGCAACGCCCACTCGTGATTGACCAGAGCGAAGAGTGGCGCCGCGCCGTCATCGCTCACCAGGTTCGGATTTGCACCGCGCTTGAGCAACGTCATCGCGAGGTCGTAGTGGCCGTTGATGATCGCCACCAGCATCGGCGTTGACTTGTCCCCGTCGGTCGGCAGGTTTACGTCCACACCCGAATCAAGCAGCATCGTCGCTGCGGCGGCAAACCCGTCGCGCGCCGCATAGTGCAGCGCCGAGAGTCCGCCCTGCCGGCCAATCTGCTGGATGTCGGAGGCGGGTCGTGGCCCGCCTGCGACTCCTCCGGCGCGCCCGCCTCGTCCTGGCGCAGGGTCGGCGGCCAGCTGGCCATCGGGCCCCACGGTGGCGGCCCTGCCGGTCTGCGGCGGGTCAAATTGTGGCGGCGCCATCGGCGTTCGTCCCGTGGTCGCCGTGATCACGCGGTCGCGGGTCATGCGGGCGGTGCTGTCGGCCCGGGACCGCTGACCGTAATCGATGACCGTCGTGGTCAACACGCTGTTCGCGCCCCTCTCGATCAGCATCCGCATGGCCTCGATGCGATTTTGCGAGGCCGCAAACACCAGAGGCGTGCGGCCATGCGTCGCGTCAACGGCATTCACGTCGGCTCCGCGATCGAGCAGGAACCGCACCGCGTCTGCGCTGCCGGCCTGCGCCGCAAGGTGGATGGGCTGTACGCCGGTCTCGGTGACCGCCTTCGGTTTGCTTCCTGCTTCAAGCAGTCGAGCCACGATCGGCGCATGTCCGCGCGAACTCGCCAGATGCAGCGGCGTGTATCCGCCGACGCGGGTCAGTGGCTCCACGACGGCCCCGCCAATCAGCAACAGGTCCATCGTTTTGATATCGCCGTTGAGCGCCGCCCAATGGAGCGCGGTCATGCCATCGCCCTGGGCCGCGTTGACGTCGGCGCCGTCGCGGAGCAACGTCCGCACCGTGGTCACGTCGCCCTTCATCGCCGCGTCAGCGACTCTGGATTCCGGCGCCGGCGCAGCCGCCACCAGCATCAGTGACAACGCGCCGACGAGCGCGAGCACCCGCAGCCTACGCATGTGACACCGCGCCTGGCGCCGTGAACGAGAAGTCGCCGCTGCTATCGCCGAATGTCTTCATGTCCAGTCCCACCTTGTGCATGAGGCCCAGCATCACGTTGGCCATGGGCGTGCCGCTGTCGGCTTTGAGGTGCACGCCGCCTTCGAGGATGCCGCCGCCGCGCCCCAGCAGGATCAGCGGACAGTTCCGGTGATTGTGCACATTGGCATTCGCCATCGGTGAGCCGTACACGATCAGCGTCTTGTCGAGCAGCGACGCGTCGCCTTCCATGGTGGTCTTCAACCGCTCCAGGAAGTACGGCAGCATCGAGACGTGGTGTTTATTGATCTCGGCGAACTGACGGATGCGTTCCTCGGCCACGCCGTGGTGCGACGCATTGTGGAAGCCGGTTTCAATGCCGCTGCCTGGGTACACGCGGCCTGAACCGTCGCGGCCGAGCTTGAACGAGAACACCCGCGTGGTGTCTGAGGTAAACGCCAGCAGCTGCAGGTCGAACATCAGCTTGACGTGTTCATCAAACGCGTCGGGCACGCCGGCCGGAGCGCCGGGCAACTCGCGCGTCTCGCCGCTGGCATTGCGCGCTTCGACGCGCTGGATGCGCTGTTCGATCTCTCGAATATTACTGGCGTACTGATCGAGCCGCGCCTTGTCGGCCGGGCCCAAGTCACGCCGAAGGCCCGCCATCTGCGACACGAGCATATCCAGGATGCTCCGATCCGTCGCGCGCCGCATGGTGCGCTGTTCGGGTGTGCCGCCGGCGCCGAACAACAGCTCAAACACCATGCGCGGGTCGCGCACCATCGGCAGCGGCTCTTCCGGCCCGGCCCAGCTGATGGTGTCGGTGTAGACGCACGCGTAGCCGTAGGCGCAGCCGCCGGATTGGTCCACCGGCTCAATGCTGAGCTGCATCGACGGGATCGGTGTGTCCTGGCCGAACTTCTGCACGTAGAGCTGGTCCATCGACGTGCCGACTCGCACATCCGACCCTTCGGTCAGCTTCGGACGCACGTGGGTGAACATCACGGCGCTTGACCTGAAGTGATCGCCGCCGACCTCGGCCGGCGCAAACGCCTCGGCCATTCGCGTGTCGGTGTTGCTCACGATGGTCAGGTAATCGCGGTACGGCTCAAGCGGACTCAGGCTGCCTTTGCTCAGGTCAAACTTGCGACCGACCTCGGCCGGATTCCACAAGTACTGTGCGGCGCCAATTTCGCTGCAACCAGCGGCCCCATGCACCTGCTCGATGCACACCAGTCGCATGCGGTCGGCCAGGCGCCCCGCCTCCGTGCGGGCGAAGACGGTGCGCGCGGGGATCATGGAGTCGAGCAACGGCAGCGCGATGGTGGCGCCCAGGCCCCGCAACGCCGTGCGGCGCGAGATGTGTTTTCCGGTCAGATACATGGCAGAACCCTCACTTCGTGACAACCGCTTCCTTGCGAGCCGAGCGAAACGCGGAACTCCGCGCCACGCCGAGAATCAGCGACGACAACCGATAGTCCGTAGCCCTGGCGTCTCGCACGATGCGCCGCACGGCGGGCATGTCGTAGTACTCCACGCGGCGAGCCAGCGCGTACGACATCAGCATTGAGGTGAAATGGGTGACCACGACCTCCGAGCGGGCCGTGAGCGCTGCGCGCAGATCGGCGACGCCCTTGAGGGGCGTGCCGTCATACAGTTCGCCCGCAGTGTTCACCGGCACGCCGCGGTCCTTGATGCGCCATGATCCGGTGACGTCAAAACCGTCGAGCGCGAGACCGATTGGATCGATCACGTTGTGGCACGAACTGCACGCCGGGTTCTTCCGATGCATGGCGAGTTGTTCGGCCACCGACAGGAAGCGGCCATCCACCGCATCACCCGTCTCGTCCAGGTCAGGGATGTTCGGCGGCGGCGGCGGCGGCGGACTGCCCAGCAGCACCTCCATGACCCACTTGCCCCGCAGCACCGGCGACGTCCGGTTGCCATGCGATGTCAGCGTCAGGATGCTCGCATGGCCCAGCAGTCCGCGCCGCAGGTCGTCGGGATACAACACCTTGCGGAACTCCGGCCCGCTCACCCCGCCAAATCCGTAGTGCCGCGCCAGGCGCTCGTTGACGAACGTGTAGTCGGCCGTGAGCATTTCCATCACCGGCCGGTCTTCGCGCACGAGATGGTTGAACAGCAGTTCCGTTTCGCGATGCATCGCGGCGGCGAGCGTGTCGTCGTAGTAGGGGTAGTCCAGCGCATCGGGCTCGATCTTGTCGAGGTCCTGCAGCCTGACGTACTGCGAGGCAAACCGCGTGGCGAGCGCCTCGGCTTTCGGGTCGGCAAGCATGCGACGCACTTGACGGGCGAACACCTCGGGCTGCGTGAGCGCTCCGGTGCGGGCCACATCGATCAACGGACGATCGGGAATGGTGCCCCACAGGAAGAACGACAGGCGTGAGGCCATGTCCACTGCGCCAATCGGGTAGATGCCGCCCGACGCCACGCCTGCAGGCACCTCCTCAACGCGGAAAAGGAAATGCAGGCTCGCGAGCATCGCTTGCAACGTCGTGCGCATCCCGCCCTCAAACCCGTCGGTGGCCGCGCCGTGGCGATAAAAGGCCATGAGCTCGTCCACATCAGCTGTGGTCAATGGCCGGCGATACGCTTCAGTCCCAAGCCGATCAACAATCCGGCGCGCGCACGCCACATCTTCCTTGGGCGCCGTCGGGCGGCAGGAGAAGATCTTCCGCCGCGTCGCATTGTCGGAAACACCCGACACTTCCGACGGGCCGACGATGGCGAGGTTGCGAAGGTGGGGCAGTGTGGTGACGCCGTAGCCGACGCCGATCTGGGTATCTGCCAGGGTGTGGTCAATCGGCCGGATGAGGTCGTCTTCCGAACCTTCGAACTCCTGAATGAACGTGGCGGCCACCCGGCGCGCCCCTGCGCGCACGTAGATGGGTTCAGTCGAGACCGTCAGGCCGGTCGGGTCGGATTCCGAAATCCACCGATCCACGGTCACCACGCCGGCACGTTCACCGTCGATCGCCACTTCCATCCGGATGGCGCGAACGGTGCGCCCGAAGAGCGCGCCGGTCGGCTCCCCATGCAGCAGGAGTTGAAACTTGTATTTGCCGTCCGCCGGAAAGTTGTGGGTCACCACCGTGCCGCCGCGTGTGCCGAACGGCGCGCCGTCGAGCCGTTCCTTCTGCGACCGGGTGCGCGGGACGTCGTAGGTGGCTGATGTGGGGTCCGCGGCCGGGTCACCCACGGCCACGCGGCTCACGTGCGCCGCGGCCCGCAGATACCCCTGCATCACGGTGGCCGACGGCATCTGCACATCAGCGATGTTGTCGAAGCCGGCGCTGATGGTGTCGGCCGGCAGGTAGGCGCTCACGTCCAGGTCCAGCCCGAACAGCGCGCGCACGGCTGCCGCGTACTCCGCGCGATTGAGCCGTTGAAACGGCCGGCGCCCCGGATTGGGGTTGGCCACCGCCGCGGCGTCAAGGGTGGCCTCGAGCCCGGCGACAAGCGCGATTCGTGTGGCCGCGTCCGGTTGCGGATGCGCCTTGGGCGGCATCATGCCGGTCCGCAACTTGCTGACCACCTTTTCAGCCAACACCGCCTTGTCGGCCGCGCGTCTCGCGTCGAACCCATCGAGCGACATCTCGCCCTTCAGGTCAATGTCGTTGTGACAGTCGCCGCAGAACTTTTGCAGGGCGTCGTTCTGCGCCGCCGCAGACATCACGGAGAAGCCAAGGGGCGCGTCGGTGCGAACCGGGCTCGCGGCCGTGCCCGCCCGTAAGGTGAAGGCCGTGCCAAACAGCACGGTTACAAACGCGGTCAATGCAGTCTTCTTCATGAACTCCCTGGAGTATCTCCGAAACGATACACATCGGCGGCGGGATTGTCAGCCACAAACAGGCCCGACGCCACCGTTGGCTACGGGGTGGCCGACTTGGGGACGGCCACCCGGATGTTCCGCCATTTTCCCTGCCGAAATCGCAGGACGCTCAGCATGGCGCGTGTGGCATGACCCAGAACGATGGCCAGCCAGATATCGGCCGCAGTCAGGGTGCCGGTGGCCGAACGAATCGAGCACCAGCCCACAGGCACGATCACCTGGGACACGATCGAGATGTAGAGCGGGCCTTTCGTGTCACCGGTGCCCTGGAGCCCGCCGGTGTAACAGAGCGCCACCGTGACAAAGAAGCCCGAGATTGCGAGGTAGCGGAGCAACTGGCTCCCGATTTCATAGCCCACGCCATCCCCGAGCGCAAACGCGCCGAGCAGCACGCGCGGGAACAGGACAAACGACAACCCCACGACTGCGGCCACGGCCAGACCAATCCGCCCGGCCACCGCGACTGACTGCGCGGCGCGGTCCGGATGGCCGGCGCCCAGGTTCTGTCCGGCCACGGCGGCCGTCGCGCCCATCAGCCCCACCGACGTCCACGTGATCAGCGAAAACAACTCGGTGTAGCCCACCGCATACGCGGCCTGCGCTTCGGCGCTGTACTGCAGCGACCCGATGAAGCGCAGCATCAGCAACCCGGCCAGATTCATCGCGATGCCCTGAATGCCGGTGGGCAACCCGAACCGGAACAGCTCCCGGATAATCGGCCAATCGGGCTTGAACGACATCGTGCGGGTGAACCGCACCACGAGCCTTCCGGAAAACAGCAGCCAGACAAATCCAAACGCGGTAATGAGGCCCGCCGCCGCTGTGCCCAGCCCTGCACCAAAGGTGCCCAACGCCGGAAACGGTCCCCAACCGGTGATGAGCACGATATTGAACACGATGTTCATGATGGTCATGGCCACGCCCATCCGCAGTGTGGTCTTGACGTCGCCTGCGGCGCGCAACGCGCCGCTCATCATGAAAAACGTCAGCATCCCGATGCTCGACACGAACATCGTTCTCAGAAACGGCAGCGCTTCCTCTTGTACGCCGGGGGCGGCGTTGATCATGGTCAGCAGCCACGGCGCCGCGAAATACCCGATGGGCGCCAGCACGCCGACGGCCATGAAGACCGCTGTGAGGAACGCCTGATAGACCGTGCGATTCACTGCCTCCACGTCACCAGCGCCGGCAAACCGAGCCACAAGCACGCCCATGCCGGAAAACACCGACGCAACAAATACGATGACAAGGATGAACAACTGGAGGCTGACGCCGATCGCGGCGTTGGCGTTCAGCCCGACGTAATGTCCAACCAGCGCGTGGTCGATGACGCCTTGCAGCCCGCCGATGATGTTCTGCAGCATCGTCGGCCACGCCAGCATCCAGACGGCCTGCGGCAGCGGGCCATCAATGATGCGGCGATCGAACTTCTTCTGCCCGGGTTTTGGTAACGGTTGGGACTCACCGGCCATCGTGGAAGGTCTGAGTATTCTAGTGCCTACGAGGCTGCCGGCACATCCTTGGGAGTCCAGACACCTTCACTCTTGGCCACATAGACCGCCGCGGTCAGGTCGCCAAACACATTCACGGTCGTCCTCGACATGTCCAGGATGCGGTCCACGCCAAGCACAATGGCGATGCCTTCGCCAGGTACACCGAACATCACCAGGATGCCGACGAGGAGTGGGATAGACCCGCCGGGAACTCCTGCGGCGCCGATGGCGGTGATGACCGACATGATCATGACGATCGCCATCTGCGGGATGGTCAAATCGATGCCGAAGATTTCCGCCAGGAAGATGACGGTGATGCCCTCGAAGATCGCCGTGCCGTTCATGCACATGGTGGAGCCGATTGGCAACACGAACCCGGCGATGCCGCGCGGAATGCCGAGCTGATGTTCAGACACCTCCAGCCCTGTCGGGAGCGTGGCGCTTGAGGAGCTGGTGGAAAACGCCGTGATGAGTGCGGCCTTGACGCGTGACACAAACAGGATGGGCGACAGGCCGAGGCCGAACTTCAGGATGCTGCAGAGCGTGATCAGGACGTGCAGGATCAGGGCGAGCAGAACGGTGACCACGAACGCAGCCACTGCGACCATCAGGTCGAAGCCGAAGCGCGACGCCACGGCGAAAATGAGGCAGGCCACACCGTAGGGCGCCAGCAACATCGCGAAATGAATGATCTTGATGACGATTTCATTCAGGGCTTCCAGCCAGTCCAGCATCGGTTTGGATTTTTCGGAAGGGATGAGGGTGAGGGCCGCGCCGAACATCAGGCCGAAGAAGATGATGGCGAGCATGTCGGTCTTCGCCGCGGCGTCGATCGGGTTACGCGGCACGATATTGACGAACGTCTCAGGCCCGAACTGCCCGGTCGTGGCGGCAGCTTCCACACGCGTCGAGGCGTCGCCGGCGAAGCGTTCCATCAGCGCCACGCGCGTCTCAGGCGTCACACGATTCCACGGCTTCATGACGTTCACGACCACCAGGCCAAGCGTGGCAGCCAGGCACGTGGTGATGAAGAAATAACCGATGGCTTTGCCGCCGACACGGCCGACCTTGCGAATGTCACCCAATCCGGCCACACCCAGTGAAATGGACGCAAAGACCAGTGGCATCACCACCATGAACAACATACGGAGGAAGACCTGCCCGACCGGGCCGGCCACATACTTGTTGACCCACTCCACAGTTGGATTGTTGACGCCGACCGTGAGGTTGGTCGCGACGCCCAGAATAAGGCCAACGGACAGGCCCAACAGGATCTTGGTGTGCAACTTCATGCCGGTGCCGCTGGAACCGATGGATTCGCTCATGCGGGGCAGTCTATTTGGGAATGAGGCAATGAGGCAATGAGGCAATGGGGCAATAGGGCGATGGGGCGATGGGGCGATGGGATGATGTCGATCTTTGGGTGGCCCAAACGACTAGATGCGAACGTCCAACCCAAGGGAGGGAACACTGATGCGTTACTTGTGCGTGATTTATGACGGTGAGCAGACGATGGCGGGAATGTCGAAGGAGGAGGGCGAGGCTTTCATGGGGGAGTATTTTGCCTTTACCGATGGCATCAAGAAGAGCGGCCACTACATTGGCGGTGAGGCCCTGCAGCCGGTGGCCACGGCCACGTCCGTCCGGATCCGAAACGGGAAGCTGTCCACCACCGCCGGCCCGTTTGCGGAAACCAAGGAACAATTGGGGGGCTACTACCTTATTAACGCGCGGGACCTCAACGACGCCATCCAGGTGGCCGCCAAGACCCCGTCGGCGCGCACCGGCGCCGTGGAAATCCGGCCCATCGTCGAATTCGACATGCCGGCCTGAGCCATTGCCCCATTGGCTAGTTGGCTCATTTTCAGGCGGCGCCGATGCATGAAATCGTAGCCGCCACCTACAGGGCCGAATCGCGGCGAGTTTTGGCCACTCTGATACGCCTCCTCGGCGATTTTGATCTCGCCGAGGAGGCGCTCCACGACGCGTTCACCGCGGCGCTCGAGCGCTGGCCCGTGGACGGCGTTCCAGGCAATCCTCGCGCCTAGCTGGTGTCCACCGGTCGTTTCAAAGCGATCGATGTGCTGCGGCGTCGCGCGCGTTTCGACCGCGCCGCGGCGGCCCTGGCCAAGAGCCTCGATGTCACGGCGTCATCGGCCGAGGCCGATGTGGATGCCGAGGAGGTCGAAGACGACCGTCTGCGCCTGATCTTCACGTGTTGCCACCCGGCCCTCTCAGGCGATGCCCAACTGGCGCTGACCCTGCGCGAAGTCTGCGGTCTCACCACCGAGGAGATCGGCCACGCCTTCCTCACCGATCCCCGGACCATCGCCCAGCGCATCGTGCGCGCCAAGGGGAAGATTCGGGATGCGCGCATTCCGTATCAGATGCCGTCGCGCACGGAACTGCCAGACAGGCTCGACACCGTGCTGCGCGTGATCTACCTGGTCTTCAACGAGGGCTATTCCGCGTCGTCGGGTGAGGCGCTGACGCGGCAGGGCCTGTCGGGAGAGGCGATCCGCCTCGGCCGGTTGCTGGTGGAACTACTGGCCGAGCCCGAGGCGTCGGGCCTGCTGGCGTTGATGCTGCTGCAGGAATCGCGGCGCGCAGCTCGCACGTCGGAGGATGGCGTGTTGATTCTGCTGGCCGACCAGGACCGATCGCGTTGGGACCGCGCGCTCATCGCCGAAGGCGCCACACGGCTCGAGCAGGCGCTGGCGTCGCGCCGCATCGGTCCGTACACGCTGCAAGCGGCCATCGGCGCAGCCCACGCACATGCCGACACTGCCGAGGCCACAGACTGGCAGACGATCGTCGCCCTCTACGACATCATGCTGCGCCTTGACGCGTCGCCGGTGATGCAACTCAATCGCGCCGCCGCGGTCTCGATGCGTGACGGTCCGGCCGAGGGGCTGGTGTTGATCGAAACCCTGCTCGCTGCCGGAGAGCTGGATGACTACCACCTGGCACACTCGGCGCGCGCTGACGTGTGCCGGCGCCTTGGACGAACGGCCGACGCGAGAGCGTCCTACGCCCGCGCCCTCGCGCTCACGCGTCAAGGGCCCGAACGGCGTTTCCTCGAGCGGCGGCTAGCCGAACTGATCTAGCCGTGATGGTTGTTCCTTTCGGTCAGCGCCTTCTCGATCCGCCGATCCGGTACCAGCCAGAGGAGTGCCACCAGGACGTACAGCACCGGTGAGAGCTTGCCCTTCCAGTCACTTCCCACGGCTCTCTTCAAGAGCGAGTCGGGGCCCTGAGAGGCGATGATGCACTGCTGCAGAATCCAGTACGCGATGGCGGCCATCAGCAGCACCACGCCGTACAGCGCCGACGGCGCCGCGCCGAAGTGGTTTTCACCCATCCAGCCGGTCGCGAACGGCAGTAGCGAGAGCCAGAACAACAGGTGAAGGTTGGCCCACAGGATGGGCCTCGTCACCCGGTGAGAGGCATGGAGCAGGTGGTGGTTGTTCCAGTAGATGCCGACATACACGAAGCTCAGCACGTAGCTCAGGAACACCGGGATGAGCGGCAGCAGCACGTCGGCTCTTGGTTATGGCCTCCGATTGTCCCCGACAGGGAACCGCCTGGGCAAGGGCCGTCGCGCAATGATCTTCTCCGTCGTATAATTCTCAGCGTTGACACCCCCGTGGCGATGCCCAACGTCGTCAGGTCTGCCGAACGACCCACGGTGTCTTTGTTGATTGAGGAGATGGCATGAGCACTCGAAACGCGTGGATTGATGGTGTCTTGGCGCTGAGCCTGGTGTTCCTGTCGGGTGGCGCCGCGCTCGCCCAGACGAATCCCACCGGGACCATCAAGGGCCAGGTGGCGGACGCGCAGGGTGGCGTGCTGTCCGGAGTCACCGTCACGGTGTCATCTCCGGCGCTGCAGGGGACCCGGCTGGCTGTGACGTCTGCGAATGGGGACTACATCCTGCCGTTTCTGCCGGCCGGCGAATACACGGTGAAGTTTGAACTCCAGGGGTTTGCCGTCAAGACCGTGACCCTGCGCCTCCAAGTGGCGGAGACCGCGCCGCTCAACGCCACGCTGGTTCTTGCAAGCGTCACCGAGACGGTGGTGGTGACTGCGGGCTCACGCGCCGACTTCACCATGACCCCCACGGTGGCCGCAAGCTACAAGGCCGAGCAGATCGACACCCTGCCTGTCAGTCGGGCCATCCGCGGCGCCGTCCTGCTCGCGCCGGGCACCACGGGCACGGGGCCCGGCGGCAACGTGACGTTTTCCGGCGCGGCCTCCTACGAGGGGCTCTTCCTGCTCAACGGCGTGGTGCTGAATGAGACGCTGCGCAACCAGGAGCGTCTGCTATTCATCGAAGACGCGATCGAAGAAACCAAGACCTCGACCGCGGCCATTTCCGCGGAATACGGCCGTTTTACCGGCGGCGTGGCGAACGTGATCACCAGGTCGGGTGGTAACACGTTCAGCGGGTCAGGTCGCGTGACCTTCAACAATGACAACTGGCGGGCGCTGACGCCGTTTGAAGCGGCACTGGCCGAAGACCCCCGCCGTGACGCCCTGGTGCCGACGTTCGAAGGGACGTTCGGTGGCCCCATCGCCAAAGACAAGCTGTGGTTCTTCGGTGCCGCCCGGTACGCCGACAACAAAACGGGACAGACCACGCGATTCACCAACATCGTGTACGACAACGGCGTGAACGACAAACGCTTCGAAGGCAAACTGACGTACGCCGTGTCCCCGGGCCACACCGTCAAGGTGGGGTACACCGACAAGCGCCGGTTTGAATCCAATAACACGTTCGGCGACGTGATGGACCGGGCCAGCTTCTACGATTCCTGGGCGCCGGAAACACTTCTTTCGGCCAACTACACAGGGGTCCTGTCGCCGAAGTTCTTCGTGGAAGGCCAGTACTCAGAGCGGCGCTATTCCATCGTCGGGTCGGGGGCCCGGTTCACCGACGTCGTGCGCGGGACACCCATCTGGGACCGATCGCGTGGCGATGCCCGGTGGAATTCGCCGACCTTCTGCGCAGTCTGCGGGTTGAGCGAAGCCGACGTGGCCGCCGGGAAGTTTAACGAAGAAATGCGCAACAACCGGAACGTCATTTTCAAGGGCTCGTACTTCCTGTCGACGTCGGCCCTCGGATCCCATAGCCTCGTCTTCGGTGTGGATGCGTTTGAAGACTCGCGCGAGAACAACAACTATCAGTCCGGCAGTGAGTTCCGCCTTCGGGCCAACAACACGATCATCCGGAACGGCGTGCTCTATCCCGTGGTCGTGCCAGGTACGTCCAACACCAGTTCGGCTGCGGCCTATCTTGAGTGGAGGCCCGTCCTCGAGGACTCCCAGGGCAGCCGTCTCCGCACGTACTCCGTCTTTCTCAACGACCAGTGGAATCTCAATCGCCACTGGAGCTTCAACCTGGGTGGCCGGTACGATCGTGCCGACGAGACAGACCAGGGCGGCAACGTCGTCTCGAAGGACCAGGCGTGGAGCCCCAGGCTGTCGGCCGCGTTTGATCCCACGGGCAAGGGCAAGTGGACCATGCACGCGGGGCTGGCGCGCTACGTGATGCCGGTCACCAGCGGCATTGCCGACCTCGGGTCAGGGGCGGGCCGGAATGGCAATTTTGCGTTTGTCTATCGAGGCCCGGCCATCAACACAGACTTGGACACCCCGAACCCTGTGCCGGTCGATCAGGCGCTCACCACCATCTTCAATTGGTTCTATGCCAATGGCGGCACCACCCGCCCGCTGCGCTCGAATCCGACATATCCCGGCGTGAATCGCAAGCTGGCTGACGGACTCAGGACGCCGAGCACCATGGAGTACAGCCTCGGGGTTGGCGGCACGCTGGGATCCAAAGGCAGCTATCGCGTCGATGCCATCTATCGCGATTTTGACAACCTGTTCACGGACCAGGTGGTGCCGGGCGTGACCGCGGCAGACCCCACGGGCCGGCTGTTCGATCTCGCGACGGTCGTGAATACAAACACGCTCGATCGAACATACCGGGCCCTGCAGGGTCAGATGCAGTACCGGGTCAGCAGTCAGATGACACTGGGTGGCAATTACACACTGTCGAAATCCTCCGGGAATTTCAACGCGGAGACGACGGCCAGTGGCCCGGTGCAGGACGATTTCCTCGCCTACGTCGAATACAAGCAGGAGCGCTGGAACACGCCGACCGGCGACCTCAGCATCGACCAGCGACACAAGCTGCGGGTGTGGGCCAACTACGAGAAGAGGTTCTCGGGCGCCGGCCGGGTGAACATCGGGCTGTTGGAGCGAGTCAGTTCCGGCCAGCCCTACAGTGCCGCCGGTTCAGTGGACGGCCGGCCGTATGTCACCAATCCGGGATACCTGACGCCGCCTGCCACAGTCACCTACTACTACGGCGGCGGCCGAGGGATCTTCAAGACGGACACGGTCTCGGCCACCGACCTCTCCGTGAACTATTACGTGCCGGCGCGTTTCGTGAAGTCGGGTGAGTTCTTCGTCAGGGTGATCGTCGACAACCTGTTCAATCAGTCGGCCCAGACCTCGTCGGGCAACCAGACCGTCTTCAGCGCGGCCAGTCAGAATCCCGCGGGTACGATGCAGGCGTTTAACCCGTTCACGACGGTTCCGGTGGAAGGCCTCAACTACCAGCTCGGTCCGGATTTCGGACGCGCGTTGTCGGCCGGTGACTACCAGTCGGCGCGGAGCGTCTACTTCTCCATCGGGTTCCGATATTGAGAAGACCCACGCGCCGGCGGTCAGTTGCCAGCTTGTAGGTGGGGTTGACGAGCGCGAAGCCGAATGGCTGAAAGTCAACGAGCAGGCTCAGGTCAACGACGGCCACCGATAACACCGGCACACTGGAAACGGGCGTCGGGGGCGGAGCCGTCGGAGACTTGGGGGATCCGCCACAACCGGCCAACGCCACTCCGACGCACACGAGACTCCACTGAAGCACGCGGCAGGGTCCGACACCGTTTTCAACATCCCCAAAGAGCCTGGCGCCGATGGTGTCTCCCCAGCTCATCGTCTACCTCCTACTCGCGTGGAGGCTGCCTGCTGTCGTCGTGAGGACGCGAATAGTTCTACAATCCCTCCAACTGCTCTGATGGAGGTATCAATGCGTTGCCGGATGATCGTGTTCGCGGTGTTGCTGAGTCTTTCCGCGCCTGTGTCGGCGCAGCTTGAAAACGTCGGGTCCCTGTCGTTTCCGACGTCGGCGAATCCCGAGGCCCAGCGCCACTTCCTGCGTGGCGTCGCCATCCTCCACAGTTTTGGGTGGAAACAGGCGATCGCCGAGTTCAAGCTCGCGCAGAAGGCCGACCCGGACTTCGCGCTCGCCTACTGGGGTGAGACGCTCTGTTACAACCATCCACTCAATGCCGAGTCCGACCCTGCCAACCCGCGCGCTGTGCTCGGACGTCTCGGATCGACTCCGGCCGCCCGGGTCGCCAAAGCGCCCACGCCACGCGAACAGGGTTTCCTGCAGGCCGTCGAGGCGCTCTGGGCCGAAGGCGACTGGCGTGCGCGGCGCGTCGCCTACATGCGCGCCATGGAGCGCCTGCATGCGGCGTTCCCGGCTGATGACGAAGTCACGACGTTTTATGCATTGTCGCTCTTGAGCGCGGCTCGGGCACAAAACGACAGCACGTTCCGTCCGGAGGTGAAAGCCGGCGCCCTAGCCATGGACGTGGTCCGCCGCAACCCGAACCATCCCGGAGCCACGCACTACATCATTCACGCGTTCGACGACCCGGTGCACGCGCCGCTCGCGCTCGAATCGGCGTTCCTCTACGCGAAGGTCGTTCCGGCCGTCTCCCACGCCGTCCACATGCCCACCCACATCTTCATTCAGCACGGCATGTGGCAGGAGGTGGCGCGCCAGAACATTCGCGCGTTCACCATCGCGAAGGAGCTGTGGCAGCCGGGCGATTCGCCCGGCGACATGGCCCACTCGGGCGACTGGGGCCAGTACGGATTCCTGCAACTGGGCGATTACAGTGGCGCCCGTGGCCGCATTCAGGCCTTTGAAGAAATGGCCGCCACCACCAAGCACGCCCGCGCCATCTCAGGTCTTGCCCTCGTCCGCGCCCGCTACATCATTGAAACCGAGGAATGGATGGTGCAGGACATCGCGGACTCCGCTTCGATCGCGACGGTGTTCGCGAACGGATTGAGCGCCGTCGCCACAGGTGATGCGGCGGTCGCAGACAGGATGCTTGCGCGGCTCGCCGTCAGCGCCAAGATGGGGGTCCAGGAGGCCGGTGGCGCACACGCGGACCATGGCGCGGCACCCGCGCCTGCCGCGGCGACTTCAGCACTGTCAGAAGGCGACAAAGGCGCGCGCGTCATGGCGCTGGAACTGGGCGCGCGCATCGCCGAGTCCAAGGGTGATCGCGAGAAGGCCATCAAGATGCTGCGCGAAGCCGTCACAATCGAAGAAAGCATGCGGCCACCCATCGGCGCGGCCGACCCCATCAAGCCGTCGCACGAACTTCTGGGCGAAGTACTCGCGCGCGCAGGTCAGCACGCCAACGCGGCGGCCGCCTTTGACGCGGGCCTCGAACGCATGCCCAACCGCGCACGCTCCCTGCACGGCGCAGCCGCCGCCTATGCCGCCGCCGGCCAACCCGATCGCTCTCGTGAACGGTGGACGACGCTTCAGTCGTTCTGGATCGGAACACCGTGGCCCAAATGACCAGCCCTGAGCGAGGATGACAAGAGGGGGCAGGACCTCGGTTGCCGATGCGCCTCGCTTGACCCTCGACGCCGCTGAAGGCATCGCCAGCGACGTGTTCGGCCTGACCGCGCGAGCCACGGCGCTGCCCAGCGAGCGCGACCAGAACTTCCGCCTGCACGCCGCCGACGGCACCTGGTTCGTGCTCAAGATCGCCAACGCCGGTGAAGACCGGCGCATGCTCGACGCCGAGAACGCGACAATGCGCCACCTGGCGGCCGGGGGCACGACTTCGGTGCCGCTTCCTTCGAAGACGGGCGACGACATCGCGCGCGTCGGCCGTCATTTCGTGCGGCTCATCACATGGCTCGACGGCCGGCCCATCGGCGACACCCCGCGCCAGACCGATGCGCTCCTCGCCGATGTCGGGCGGGCCGTGGGACTGATGGATCGCGCGCTCGCCTCCTTCGATCACCCCGCGCTCCACCGTGAGTTCTACTGGGACCTGGCCCTGGCGCCCTCGATCATTGCGCAGCACTTGCCGCGGGTGCAGGACCCGCAGTTGCACGGGATGATCGCGACGCTGGTTGCCGTCCACCAGGACGCCGCGGCGCGCCGCGGGACGGCCTTCCGCCAGAGCGTGATCCATGGTGATGCCAACAACTACAACGTGCTCGTTGATCCGCGCACGCAGCGGGTGACCGGCATCCTCGACTTCGGCGACATGGTCTACGGCGACACGGTGAACGATCTCGCCGTGGCGATGGCCTACGCGACGCTGGACAAGCCCGATCCGCTGGGGGCCGCCGCCGCGGTGGCGCGTGGCTACCATGCCGTACACCCGCTCACCGACGACGAAATCGCCGCGCTCTACGGCCTGATGAGTCTGCGCCTGTGCCTGAGCGTGTGTGTGGCCGCCTCCCAGCAGGCCCTGCGTCCCGACCTGGACTATCTCGGCATCAGTCAGGCGCCGATTCGTCGAACACTGCCGGCGCTGACCGCCATCCACCCGCGCCTGGCGCACTATCGCTTGCGCGACGCGTGCGGTCTGCCGCCCGTGCCGCACGCCCCTCGCGTTGTGCAGTGGCTGCGCGATCATGCCGACCGCATCGCCCCCATCACGGGTCACGACCTGCGCACGACGCCGGTGTGTGGCCTGGATCTGAGCGCCGGGAGCACGCTCGTCGCGAGTGACCCGGCAGACAATGCCGCCGGGCTGTTCGACCGTCGCGTGCACGCCGCCATGCGCGCCGCCGGCGCGGCGATCGGCGTGGGCGGCTACGACGAAGCGCGGCTCATCTACGCGACCGGAGCGTTTGCCGAGGGCGCCACCGGCGCGGTGAAGGATGAGCGCCGCACGATCCACATCGGCCTCGATCTGACGATGCCCGCGGGGTCACCGATCTACGCGCCGATCGACGGCGTCGTCCACGAATTTGAGGACGCGACGGCGCGGCTCGACTACGGGCCGGTGATCGTTCTGCGGCACGACGTGGCCGACGCCGGGGGCGACCCGCTGACGTTCTACACGCTCTACGGCCACCTCGATCGTCAGTCGCTGGAGGGGCTCTGCGTCGGCAGGCCGATCAAAGCCGGCGAGCGGTTCGCCTCGGTGGGCGCGCCGCCGGACAACGGCGACTGGTGGCCGCACGCGCACCTGCAGATCATCACCGACATGCTCGACGTGCCGTGCAACGTCAACGGCGTGGCGCCGGCCAGCCAGCGCGCCACGTGGCTCAGCCTCTCGCCCGATCCCAACCTGCTCCTCGGCATTCCGCCCGGTCGGTTCGTGCACCATCCGAGCCCGGCCGACTTGCTGACGCTGCGCCGCCGGCACTTCGGTAGCAACGTGCGTCTGTCGTACGGGGCAGATCCCCTGCAGATCGTGCGCGGGTGGAAGCAGTACCTGTTCGATGAGACCGGCCGCACGTATATCGATGCCTACAACAATGTGCCGCATGTGGGCCATGCCCATCCGACGGTGACGACGGCCGTGGCCGCGCAATTGGCCACGCTCAACACAAACACCCGGTATCTGCAGGAGGTGGCGCTGGAGTACGCCGCCGAACTGACGGCGCGATTCCCGCAGCCGCTTGATGTCTGTTTCTTCACAGCATCCGGCAGCGAGGCAAACGAGCTCGCGATCCGCCTGGCGCGCGCGCACACCGGGCATCGCGACCTGGTCGTGATGGACGCCGCGTATCACGGGCACACCACCACGCTTGTGGACATCAGCCCGTACAAATACGCGGGGCCCGGCGGCGCCGGCGCGCCGGACTGGGTGCACGCCTCGCCGATTCCCGACGTGTATCGCGGAGCGTACCGATCGGACGATCCGCAGGCCGGGCACCGGTACGCGGGCGCGGTCGGCTCGGTGATTGATGCGGTCCTCGCGCGCGGCCGTGGCCTCTGCGGCTACATCGCCGAGACCTGCCCGAGCGTGGGCGGGCAGATCATGATGCCGCCCGGGTTTTTGTCCGAGGTCTATCGTCGTGTGCGCGCCGCGGGCGGCGTGTGCATCGCCGACGAAGTCCAGACCGGATTCGGCCGGCTGGGCACGCACTTCTGGGCGTTCGACGCCCACCACGTCATGCCGGACATCGTTGTGCTGGGCAAGCCGATGGCCAATGGGTATCCGATGGGCGCTGTCGTCACCACGCGGGCGATCGCGGACAGTTTCGACAACGGCATGGAGTTTTTCAGCACGTTCGGTGGCAGCACGGCCGCATGTGCGGCCGGACTCGCCACGCTGCGCGCCACGATCGACGAGGGGCTGCAGGCCCACGCCATGGCGGTGGGAGGGCATCTGCTGACCGAATTGCGCCGCCTGCAGGCGTCCGTGGATCTCATCGGCGACGTGCGCGGATCCGGCCTGTTCATCGGGATCGAACTCGTGCGAGACCGTACGACGCTGGCACCCGCGACGACGGAAGCGGCCGCGGTGGTCGAGCGCATGCGCGCACTTGGCGTGCTGGTCGGCACGGACGGGCCGCATCACAACGTCATCAAGGTCCGCGGCCCGATGCCGCTCACCGTTGGCGACGCGGACTGTCTCGTCGCGGCGCTGGCTCAGGCGCTGCGCGAGCTGTAGGCGGGCGCGGCAGACCAGCGCACAACCCGCCGGTGGTATCCTCAGCGCTCTCACGCCATCGCGTGCGGCGGCGCTTCGACCATTTGAGGAGGGACGCGTGAAGATCGGACCGACGAGGCGTTTGAGTACCCTGCTGTGTGCGGTGTGCGCCACTGCCGCCGGCGCGGGGTTGTCCGCGCAGCACTGGCCCCAGTTTCGCGGCAGCCAGGGGCAGGGTGTGGCCGACGAGCAGCGGCCTCCGGTGAGCTGGGACCTTGAGACCGGTCGCGGCGTGCTCTGGAAAACGCCGGTACCCGGGCTCGGGCATTCGAGTCCGGTGATCTGGGGCGATCTGCTTTTTGTGACGTCGGCGATCAGCAGCGACCCGAACTCCGTGTTCGAGAAAGTGCTGAAAGGCGAACAGGATTTCCGCACCGACAAGGCGACCCACCAGTGGCGTGTCTATGCGCTCGATCGGACGACCGGGCGCGTGGTGTGGGATCGCCTGGCCTATGAAGGCGCCCCGGCGATTCCTCGGCATCCCCACAACAGCTACGCGTCGGCCACGCCGGTGACCGACGGGCGATACGTGGTGGTGATGTTCGGATCCGAAGGCGTCTATTGCTACGACCTCAAGGGCAATCTCGTGTGGAAAAAAGCCCTCGGTGTGATTCACGCCGGCAAGCACAACAACCTCGAGTACACCTGGGGCACGGCCAGCTCCCCCGTGCTCCATCGGGGACTGGTGTTTGTGCTCTGTGACTCGCTCGAAGGCGGCTACGTGAGCGCGCTCGACGTGACCTCGGGGCGCGAAGTCTGGCGCACACCGCGTGACGCGAATCCTTCATGGTCCACACCCGCGATCGTCGAGACCGGCGGTCACGCGGAGTTGGTCATCAACGCCGCCCCTTACATTCAAGGCTACGATCCGGCGACCGGGAAGGAACTGTGGCGCCTGGGTCCCAGCTCGACCAACACCACACCCACGCCGATCGCCGGCGAGGGTCTCATCTTCGTGGCCAATGGCTACAACCCCATCAAGCCGATTTATGCCGTGGTGCCCGGATCCCGCGGTGACCTGACGCTCAAGGACGGCGCGACCGGGAGCGACGCGATCGCGTGGAGCAACCTGCGCGATGGCCCATACATGGCAACACCTCTGCTCTACCGGGGCATCCTGTACGTGGTCTCGACGCGCGGCGTGATGACGACGTTTGAACCGCGCACCGGTCGGCAGATCTACCAGGCGCGCATCGCGGCCGGCGGCTACTCAGCCTCGCCGATTGCGGCCGACGGCCGCGTCTACGTGGCCAACGAAGAGGGGGACATCTTCACGATTCGGGCCGGGCGTGAATTCGAGATCCTGGCCACGAGTGCGATGCACGAGACCGTCATGGCCACCCCGGCCCTGGCCGGCAACGCGGTGTATGTGCGCACCGAACATGCCGTGTATGCCATCGGAGGTCCTGCGGGCAGCGGGGAACCCAGGCACTTTCCGCAGGCCGTCAAGCTCGAGGACACGTCGGAGACATCGGCCAACATGAGCATCGGCGACCTCGACGCCGACGGCGATCTCGATCTCGTGCTCGCCAAAGGGCGTCACTGGCCCCTCGTCGATCGCGTGCTGCTCAACAACGGGTCCGGTGTGTTTGTCACGTCCGACCTTGCGTCGACCGCCGACCGCAGTTATTCCGCCGTCCTGGCCGATGTAGACGGCAACGGCACGCTCGACCTCGTGCTCAGCAACGACAAGCCTGACGAGAAGTTGGTGTACCTCAACGACGGCAAGGCCCGCTTCCGACGCGCGGGTACCTGGGGATCGCCCGCTTGGGCGACGCGTAATGCCGCTGTCGCAGACCTGAATGGCGACGGCCGGCCAGACATCATTGCCGCCAACCGCGGCGGAACCAGCAACGTATGCCTGAACGATGGCACGGGACGTTTTGACGCGACGCCGTGCCTCGTTCTTCCCTCCGAATCGGCCACGAGCATCGTGCCTGGTGATTTCAACAAGGACGGCGCCATCGATCTGGCGGTGCCGCACCGTGACGGCGGCCAGAGCCTGATCTTCCTCAACGACGGCAAGGCCGGGTTTGGCAAGACGATGGCGTTTGGTCCTGCGGTGACGAACGCGCGTGCGGCGGCCGCCGGTGATGTGAACGGCGACGGCTGGCTCGACCTGGTCGTTGGCGACGAGCGCACCGGGACGCGCGTGTATCTCAACGACGGCCGCGGCGCGCTGGTCGCGGGTGTCGCCCTCGGCGATCCGACGATGGCGGTCGGTGCGATCGCCATCGCCGACATGAACCGCGACGGTCACGCCGACATCGTCATTGGACACGCCGGCGCACCCGGCGCGGTGTGGTTCAACGCCGGGGACGGCCGACGCTTCACGGATGTGCGCTTCGGCGATGGTCGCGGCGCCGTCTACGGCCTCGCGCTGGGCGACCTCAACGGCGATGGGTTCCCGGACATCGCGGCCGCGATGAGCGACGCGCCGAACGTGATGTTCTTCAGCGTGAAGTAGGCGCTGCCATGACGGTCCTGCGCTAGACTGCGCCCATGCCAGCATTTAGTCCACGATCAGCATTTCCCCTGTCGAGTGTCGTACTCGCAGGGATCATCGTCGCAGCCGCGGTGCTTTCGGCGCAGTCGGGTGGCGAGGCCGCCTCGAACCGCCAACTCACCGTGGACACCTTTCGCGGCCTGGAGTTCCGAAGTATCGGGCCGAGCATCACGACCGGCCGGATTTCCGATCTCGAGATCGACCCCAACGACAGCAATGTGTGGTACCTGGCCGTCGGCTCCGGTGGCGTGTGGAAGACGGTGAACCGGGGCAACACGTGGTCGCCGATTTTCGACGAGTATCCGTCGTACTCGATTGGCGCCGTGGTGGTCGACCCGCGCAACTCGAACGTGGTCTGGCTGGGGACGGGCGAAAACACACACAACCGCAGCACCTCGTACGGCGACGGTGTCTACAAGTCGACCGATGCCGGCGCGACATGGACGCAGGTGGGCCTGAAGGACTCGCAGAAGATTCAGCGCATCCTCATCGATCCGCGCGACTCCAACGTGGTGTATGTCGCAACCGCCGGGCCGCTCTGGAATGCCGGCGGCGATCGTGGGCTGTACAAAACCACCAACGGCGGCGCGACGTGGTCCCGCGTGCTGCATATCAACGAGGACACTGGCATCACCGACGCGGTCTTCCATCCCACGAGTCCCGACACCCTCTACGCCGCCGCCTATCAGCGTCGACGCCGGAATGCGATGACGATTGGAGGGGGACCCGATGCCGGCATCTTCAAGAGCACCGACGCCGGCGCCACCTGGACGCCCATCGAGAACGGAATCCAGAAAGGTGAAAAGGGACGGATTGCGCTCGGCGTGGATCCCCGGCATCCCGACCGCGTGTATGCGCTTGTCGTGGCGCGCGAGAACGAGGGCGGGTTTTATGTATCGGAGGATGCCGGTCGCTCCTGGCAGCGGATGAGCACCTACGCCGGCGGCGACCCGCAGTACTACGGCGAGATCTTCGTCGACCCCCACCAGCCCGACACGATCTGGAATGTCGAAGCGCCGATGATGCGCAGCACCGACAAGGGCGTGACGTGGCAACGGATGCCCTTTCAGATCCATTCCGATCATCACGAGGTGGTCTTCGACAAGAACGACCCGCAGCACATGTGGATCGGCAACGACGGCGGCCTGTACGAAACGTACGATGCAGGCCGGACCTGGCGGCATTTCACCAATCTGCCGCTCTCGCAGTTTTATAAGGTCAGCGCCGACATCTCGCGGCCGTTTTATCGCATTTGCGGCGGCGCGCAGGACAACGGCACGGTGTGCGGCCCGTCGCGCACGCTCAATGCCGCAGGCATTCGCACCAGCGAGTGGTTCCGCGTCGGCGGCGGCGACGGATTTCAGGCCTACATCGATCCGCACACGCCGAACATCGTCTATGCACAGTCGCAAAACGGCGCGCTCAACCGGCTTGACCTGACCACGGGCGAGAGTGTCGGCATTCGTCCGACGCGCGCAGGCCCAGGGGGAAGTGACCAGGACTCTGGCCGCTGGCATTGGGACAGCCCGTTGCTGGTCAGCCCTCACGCGCCGGGGCGCATCTACTACGCCGGCCACCGGCTGTATCGGAGCGACGACCGGGGTGATGTCTGGACACCGGTCAGTGGCGATCTCACGCGGAACCTCGATCGGCGGGAAATCGCGATCATGGGCCGCGTCTGGCCGGAGGACGCCATCGGACTGCATCTCTACACAACCACCATGAGCGTGATTACGGCGCTCGACGAATCGCCGCTCGTGGAGGGCCTCTTGTACGTGGGCACCGACGATGGGTTGATCCAGGTGTCGGAGAACGGCGGGGACACGTGGCGCCGCCTGGAACGAATGCCCGGGCTGCCTGACCAGAGTTATGTGACCGACGTGTATGCCTCGCCCCGCCATGCCGACGTGGTGTTTGCGACGTTCAATAACTGGCAGAACGGCGACTTCCGGCCCTGGGTCCTCAGGAGCGGCGACCGCGGTCGCACGTGGATGAACATCACCGGCAATCTGCCGGTGCGATCGGGTGCGTGGTCAGTCGTGCAGGATCATGTCAATCCCGACCTGCTGTTTGCCGGACTGGAGTTCGGGGTGTGGTTCAGTGTGAATGGCGGCGGACACTGGACCGAACTGCGCGGCGGCCTCCCGCGGATTCAGGCACGCGACCTCCACATTCAGCGGCAGTGGACTGACCTGGTCGTGGGCACCTTCGGGCGCGGCGCGTACATTCTCGACGACTACACCGCGTTGCGTACGGTCACGCCGGAACACCTGGCGGCTGATGGCTGGCTGTTTCCGCTCCGTCCAGTGCCGGTGTTCAACGAGCTCGGCCAGGTGCGTGAGGTCTGGGGCGACCAGGCGTTTCCTAACCCGCCTTTCGGGGCCACGATGACCTATCACCTGCGCGAGGCGGTTGAGGCCGGCAGCCGGTTGGTGCTGACGATGACGAACGAGCAGGGCGAGCTTGTGCGGTGCCTCGACCTGCCACCCCAGGCCGGGATCCACCGCGTGGCGTGGGACCTGCGGCGCAACAGTGGCGCGGAGAATCGGGAGGGCGCCCGCGTGGGTCCGGGACGCTACACTGCGACGCTTGGTCGCCTGACGGGCACTCAGGCCACCACGCTCGGAACACCCCAGACCGTGCTGGTGGTGCCGCTGCAGCGGTGAGCGCTACGCGTTCAGGCGCGTGGCTTCGAGCGCGTCGGCGATGGGCGGCATTGTATGCCGTCCCATGCGCCGAAAGCCGTCGAGTGTAAGATTCCCTGCATGGGGAGAATGACAATGAGACGACCTCTTCTGGCGGTGGCGTTCGCGTGTGTGGCCGTGTCGCTGAGTCCTGCGGCGCCCACGGCGCGTGCACTTGATACGGCGGAGTACGCGTTGCGGCGCAGTCTGTTGATGGGAGGCATCGGTGACGGGGTCGCGATCTTTCTGGGAGCGACGACGCCGGCGAGCGACGTCGCCTTCCGGCAGGGGCACGACTTCTTCTACATGACCGGCGTTGAAATTCCTGACGCCGTCTTGGTCGTAGACGGCATGCGAAAAGAAAGCGTGCTGTTCTTCACGATGGACGAGAAGACCGCCGATGGGATGGGCCTTCCGGTGGACCTGGTCCGGACACCGACTAAAGTCACCGGCATTGAGCGGGTGATGCCGTCCGACGGCTTCAATGGGTATCTCGCCGGCCTGGTCCGCCGCAATACGCCGATGTACACCCTGTTCAGGCCCGAGGAAATCGGCCCAGAGAACAGCAACGAAAAGTTCAACGCGCTGCAGCGATCGATGACGATGAATGGCTGGGACGGGCGATTGACCCGGGAACTGCAGTTCGTCAAGCTGCTGCGCGAGCGGTTTCCGCAGGTCGACGTTCGCGACAGTTCAACGCTGGTCTGGAATCTGCGCAAATACAAGTCGTCGGCCGAGTTGGCCATCATGCGCGATGCAGCGCAACTGGGTGTGGAGGGCCACAAGGCGTTCATCCGGTCGACTCAGCCGGGCGTTGCCGAGCGGTCGCTGGCGGCGCTGTTCGAGTTCGTCACTGCGCTCGGTGGCAGCCGCGGACTGGCTTACTACACGATCATCATGTCGGGGAAGAATCACGCCTACGGCCACTATCACGCCTACGACCGCGTGCTGGCCGACGGCGACTTCGTGATACTCGACGCAGGGCCGGATCTCGGCAACTATCACGTGGATATCTCCACCACGTTCCCCGTCTCAGGAAAATTCTCGGCGAGACAGCGCGAGTTGTATGAGGCCGCGATCGTCGTGCGTAATGCGGCCATCGACAACTACCGGCCCGGCATCACGCTTCGCCAGGTGGGCCAGAAAATGGAAGAGGCGCTCAAGGCGAACGGGCTCGAGCGATTTACGAGCGACTTCGCCAGCATCATCCGCTACGGCGGCTACAACCACTCGATTGGCCTGGCGACGCACGACGTCATGGGCACGTTTGCCGGTCCCGATGAAGTGCTGAAGTCCGGCTTCGTCTTCGCCTGCGACATTCAGCTCTTCCGGTTCGACGAGCAGATTGGCATCCGCATCGAGGATACCGTGGCGATCACCGCCACGGGCCGTGAGGTGCTTTCGGCCGGCGCGCCGCGGACGGTTGCGGAGATCGAAACACTGATGAAGGAAGACGGCATCCTGCAGGCGATCCGGCGGTAGGTTCTCTCCCATGCGAACGAGGACGTGGTGTGGGGTCGTGGTTTCTGGCCTGTTCGGGATTGGCGTCTTCGCCGCCGCAGGCTGGTCGGTGTGGGCCTCCGGCGCGGAGCAGGCGCCCGGCACCGGGCCTGGCGGCAGTCTCTCGGTCACGGCCACCAGTGCGGACGCGCGACGTGAGGCCTGGGCGCGACATCAACAGATGGCACGTGAGTCTCCGGTTGCGGACCTCGCATGGCGCGCGGTTGGGCCCCGGCTGCAGGGCGGGCGCATCGAAACCGTGGCTGTCGCTCCGGGCCGGACGTCTACGATCTATGCCGGTGCCGGCATCGGCGGTGTGTGGAAATCAATCAACAACGGCACGACGTGGACGCCGATCTTCGACAAGGAAGCCACCACTTCGATCGGTTCCATCGCGGTCGCATCGTCCGATCCCAACGTGGTGTGGGTCGGCACGGGCGAAGTGCTGATGGCCCGCAGTTCGTACGCCGGGTTCGGCGTGTACAAGTCAGTGGACGCCGGTGCGACCTGGACGAACATGGGGCTGACCGACTCCCATCACATCGCGCAGGTGCTTGTGCACCCGAAGGATCTCAATCGTGTATGGGTTGCCGCGATCGGGCGTCTGTACTCGGACAACGAAGAACGCGGAGTGTTTCGCACACGTGATGGCGGCAGGACCTGGCAACGCACTCTCTACGTGAACGCGCGCACCGGGGCGATCGACCTGGCGCTCGACCCGTCGAATCCCGACGTGTTGTACGCGTCGATGTGGGACCGGTCGCGCAAGGCGTGGGGCCACACGCCCAACGGAACCGGCAGCGGAGCCTACAAAAGCACGGACGGCGGCGCCACGTGGACGCTGCTTGGCAACGGCCTTCCGTCCGGTGCGACTGTTGGCCGCATCGGCCTCGCCATCGCGCGTTCCAATCCCAACGTCGTGTACGCGCTCGTTGACAATTACGCGCCACTCGCTTCGGCGCCGGATCGGATCGGTGGGGAAGTGTATCGGTCTGACGATGCCGGAAGCACTTGGCGGAAGGTGAATACGGAGCCGGTGGCGACGGGGTGGGACTTCTGCCTGATTCAGGTGGCCCCCGACAACGAAGACGTCGTGTATCTGCCCAACAACCGGTTCATGGTGTCGGAGAACGGTGGGCGTACCTACCGTCAAATCCAGGGCACGCTCGTGCATCTGTTGCCGCACGGGTCGACCGTCTTGCACCTTGACCAGCACGATCTCTGGGTGAACCCTGCCAATGGCGACCACATGTTGCTGGGGAACGACGGGGGGCTGCATGTGAGTTACGACCGCGGCGCTTCCTGGCTGCATCTCAACAACATCCCGATTGGCGAGTTCTACGCGGTGTCGGTGGACATGGATACCCCGTACAACATCTACGGTGGCACACAGGACAACGCCGCGCTGTTTGGGACCTCGAAGCAGACGCTCGCTGATAACCGCGGCGACCAGTGGACCCACGTCTATCTTGACCAGTGGGGCGGCGGCGACTCGTACTTCACCTACCGCGATCCGTCAGACCGGGACATCTTCTATTACGAGCATCAGTTCGGCGACCTGAGGCGCAAACGCCTGTCCAGGGGGCGGACCGAGTCCATCGCCCCCAGAGCCCCGCGCGGTCAGCCGGCGTATCGCACGAACTGGATGACGCCGTTTTTCTTCTCAGCGCACAACCCGCGCACGATGTATTACGCGACCGAGCGTCTCTTTAAATCGCCTGATCGTGGCGATTCGTGGACGGCCGTCAGTCCGGACCTCACCAGTGCTCCGCCGGTGCAGGGCAACGTGCCCTGGGGCACATTGACCAGCGTGTCGGAGTCGCCCCTGCGGGCCACGCTCCTTTACACCGGCGCCGACGACGGACGGTTGCACGTGACCCGCGACGGCGGAACCACGTGGACGCGCATCGGCGCGTCGTTGCCGGAACGCTGGATCTCGCGAGTGGTGGCGTCACGTCACGACGAAGCCACGGTGTACGTGACGCTCACCAGCTATCGCTACAACGAGTTCGCGGCGCACATCTATGTCTCGCGTGACTATGGGCAGACGTGGACGTCGCTTGTGGGCAATCTTCCGCCGGAACCCATCAACGTCGTTGGCGAGGATCCGACAGATGCGCGCATCCTCTATGTGGGGACTGACTCTGGGGTGTATGCCTCCGTGGACCGCGGTGTGACGTGGATGTCGCTGCGCGCCAACCTGCCGACCATTCCGGTGCACGACCTGGTGGTGCATCCCCGCGAGAGCGACCTGGTCATCGCTACGCACGGGCGCAGCATCTACATCGCGGATATCAGCGCCGTCCGGGCGCTTATCCGAAGGCTGGTTTCCGACCTGCCGCTGCACCGCATCATCGAGCCAATCGGGATGTAGCCGCTGCTGTACACGATCGCGTTGGGCGGCGTGGAGATCGGCATCATGAAGCCCATGCTGGCGCCGAACGTCGCGCCCAGTGCCAGCTCCAGCGTGGAGACTCCAGCGGCCGAATGCGTCGGCCAGGCCGGTCGAATCGGCCGTTCCCAGGTCAGCGTGAACGTGCGCGTGCGCCAACTCACCGGCAACACAAAGAGCAACAAGGCGCCGAGGATGGCTGCCACCGATTCGGGCAGCAGCACCGAGAGGCGTGCGGTGGCGGGATGCGTCTGGCCAAGCCTGAGCGCAAACATTCCCGGCAAGGTCCACAACACGACTGTGAGGCCATCGCGTTCATTCGCTCTACAGCCACGCGCCGGCGACGGTGGCGATCATGATGTTCGCCATGCTGATGGCCGCAGCCATCGTCCACACACTCCACGGGAAGAAGCCACCGGCCGTGAAGAACGCCGCGACGAGATTCCCGGCGACTGCGAGGATACCAAAGAGGAAATCGATCGCTATGTACGCCGGAATCGCTGACTCGGCGACGGCCGGGTCGATGTTCCGCGCCACGGCGTGCCGTGAAACATCACGTAGGGCACCTTGGTGTCTGCGGCCGTCGTCGGATAGCCGTCGAAGCGCGTGCCGATGTTGAACAACATCATGTGCGGCCCGGTCTCCACCCATTTGTCACCCGTGTGCGGCACCGTCGCGAACGGATCGGTGTTGCTCGCGTCTGAGCCGCCGGCCAGCATGTCGCCCAAGCCCATCTTGTCTTTTGCCGGATCCGTGTGGCCCATCTGATGGTCAAGCGATGGCGTGCCTGGCGTACGACCGGAAGCTGATGGCTGCCGGCGGCGCATTGTTCTGCGCTGGCAGAACTGGCCACTGGCGTATGTCACCTATGCCGTCATGCGCGGAGCAGTGGGCTTTCTCCTTGCCGGTGGGTGGGCGGGCGAGAGGCGCGCAATAGTTTCTGTCCGAGTCTCCTGCTCAGGTACCAGGAGTTGGGCATGACGCCGGCGCTCGAGCCCACGCAACAGGTCAACGGCAAGGCTGCGCACGTGGTGCTGCCCGGTACGGCTCTTCCAGCCCAACCGGGGGTCTACTTCTTCTTCATCTCATCGGCCAGCAACTGAATCCGGCCGACAAGCCCGCCAAACATTGTCGGGGCGGTCGCCGCGTATCCGGCCGCGATGTACTTGTCCGGAGTTTTCCATTCGGCGGCCGCCTGTTCGGCCGTCTTGCCGGCCGCCAGTTGCGCCTGCGCCCAGGTCACGAACTCCTGGTTGAAGTCCGCGAACATCTTCAAGTCGTCGAACGTCGTCTGCGCGGGTGTATGGCCGTTGATGATCGTGTCGACATCCCGGATGCCGGCATGGGCCTTCTTCAGGGTGTCGGGATACTGCAATTGGCTGCCGCCGTTGTTGCGGTCCACGAGCGGCAGGCCCCTGTTGGCGAAGATGTCACCCGAGTGCATGGCGCGCAGGGCCGGGAACACGACCCACGCGTCGCCGTTCGTGTGGCCGGGACCAAAATAGTAGAGGTCGACCTGGTCGGCACCGCGGCCAATCGACATGCGGTCCTTGAACGTCCGCTTGGCCATTCCCACGCCGGAGGCTGCCGCAAAGGCCGGCATTCGTTCCATGTTGGCCTTGGTGTTCTCCTGAGTCACGATGTCGATCGTGGCCGGGAACTGGACGTTGCCGCCGACGTGATCGCCATGTGTATGGGTGTTGATCAAGGTGATCACGGGCTTGGGCGTGAGTTCCTTGATCTTGTCGAGGATGGGCTGGCCCATCCCCGGGTTTTTGGCGTCGACGACGACCACGCCGTCCGCGGTCACGAACACGGCCGTGTTGCCACCGCCACCCCGCAGCACAAAGAGGTTGTCCCTGACCTTTTCCACCGTCAAGGCAGGGGGCGTCTGCTGCCACGCCGCCACGCCGACTGAAAGAGCACCAACTGCCACAAGGACGCCGAGCACGAGACTGCGTCGCATCACAAACCTCCGGTGTAGACAATACGCTGAATGAACCCGTATGAGCCAGCCAGAATGACCGTCACCGAGCCGGCGACCGGCACAACAATCACCAACTGGCCGGCCTCGACACCGAGATTAAACGAGAACAGCGACCAGCCCAGCGCATGGACGGGCACGGCGACGGCGGCCATTTGCGCCCGCGCCACCTCGGGATTGAGCAGGCGCTCCATCGGCGCAACCTCGAGGTCGTGGGCCACATCGTAGCTGTGAAGCACGATGGTGATGTCGCGCGCCGTCGGCGCGAGGCGCACGTCCATGTAGCTGAACGGCACCGGATGCGCGGCCACGGTCACGCCGCAGACGAGCCAGCCGAAGGTGGCCAGACTCACCAGGACGAGACGCCGCGCGATCATACGGCGCCGACGCCTGGTGGCGCATCGTGCGGCGCGCCTCGCGCAGCGGTGACCCGTGAATCCATCACCCGCCTCCAGAGCGGGGGCACCAGCGCAAGCAGCAGCATCGTGCCGTATCCGGCCGGCAGCTGTGGCGCCTGCTCACGCGTGGACAGCGCGGGATAACGGCGACTGGCGGTCAGATGATGATCGGAGTGGCGCGCGAGATTGATCAGCAGCCAATTGCTGAGGCGATGGCTGGAGTCCCAGGAGTGGCGCACGGACACGCACTCGTATGTGCCCGGCGACTCCTCACGCCGCTCCAGGCCATAGTGCTCCACGTAGTTGATGGCCTCGAGCAGGATGAACGCGCCCACCCCCTGCAGGAAAAACACGGCGAGTCCGCGCGCGCCCCAGATGCCGTACACGCCGCCGTACAGCAGTGCCATCGTTGCCGCATACCGCAGCATCGTGTTGCCCACATTCCAGACACCACGGCTGCGCCTGGCAAGTCGTTCGCGTTCGATGCCACAGGCGTGGACCACGCCGCCCCACAATGTGCGCGGCAGAAACTGATAAAAACCCTCGCCCATCCGCGCGGTGGCGGGGTCGCGTGGCGTCGCCACGTGTCGGTGATGACCGTGGACATGCTCGATGGCAAAGTGCGGGTAACTCACAAGCGCCAAAAGTACATCGCCCAGCACACGTTCCCGCTGACCGCTGCGATGGACAAGCTCATGCGCAAACGTGATTCCGATGGCCCCGCCCACGACCGCCACTGAGAGCACCAGCCCGGCGAGTGACCAGCCCATCGGCCGGCTCGACGCCGTGTCCACCGCCCACACCACAAGCGCCACATGCACCGGCACCCATAACCAGGTCATGGCCCGAAACGAGAGCCGCTGCTCCAGAACCCGAATCTCTTGTGCGGACGGATGCAGCATGTGTGGCCGCATGAGGGCGTCCGCCACAGGGACACCGGCAAACATCGCCACCACAGGCAGCCACGTCCAGGCGCCACCCATCAGGGTTGACCAGACCACCAATGGCGGCGACACAAACCCGATCGCGTACGGCACGGCAGACTTGAACGCCACGGCGCGCCGACTCTAACACGGCTCGCCGCGAGTCAACCCGCGCTCGATTTCATCCTGTTTCAAACTAGGTGCCTCGTACTGCATTCAGGGCAAACCAGATTTGCATTCAACGCAAATATATTCTCGCGCCAAGAAAGCATGCGAGCCTGTAGCTGGAGGTCAGGCCGTCCGGGCCAATCCAAAGTCGAGCACCTTCAGGGTGCCGTCGGGCCGCACCATGATGTTGGCGGGTTTGAGGTCGCGATGAATGATCCCCGCGTCGTGCGCGGCTTCCAGCGCTTCGGCCACCTGTCGCGCCAAGGGCCACGCGTCGGCGAACGGGATCGATCCGCGCGCGATCCGCGCCGCCAGGTCCTCGCCCTGGGCGGGTATGCTTTCCAGCCCGCGCCTCGCCGGACGTGTGTGCAGAATTAACAGACCTGTAACACACCGGACTCATCCCGGCCGCACAGTGTCAGTTGCATGCAAAGAAGGTGTACGCGAAAGGTCGGGCAGGAAAACCCATGATTATGCTAACGACCCACGACTCGACTTCCGATAACCGAATTACCGTCGTGCGTCAGCAGGTGGGGTGGGAAGTGCGCGAGGAGCAGGGCACGCTCCTGGTCCGTTCTGCGAAAATCACCGACTGGCATCGCGTGGAACGCACAGTCGAGGCCTTCAAATTCCAGCCGTTCCGTTCGTTGGAACGCTAGCGTCCGGTCGCTACCAGCGAAACAGCCTGGTCACCTTGACCACGAACGATCGGTTGTCGAGTCTCGAGGGGAAGCGGCCGGTCTCGCCGCCTCGCCCGTCGCTGTAGACCACAAACACCTCGCTGCCGGGCTGGTACTCCCAGCGGAAGCGGGCATTGGCGCTCAGCGAGTGGCTCCGTGACTGGAACTGCAGGAGCGCCGCCACAAACATGCGCGGCGCCAGCGTGTAGGTCAGGCGGGAGCCAAACGCGTTATTGCTGCCGGTGCCAAACGGACCCGACACGCGACTGACCGACGCGCGCGGCTCGGCGTAGAGCCGCGACGAAAACTCGGCGCGGCCCCGCCACGACACTTCGGTGATCGTCCCGCCGTAAAATTCACCGTGGGTCACACTGACAAACCCTGATACCGGACGCGATGGCGACAACATGTAGTCGATCTGTCCCTGCCGGAATTCGTACTGGCCCACCGGCACCGACACGCCATTCGCGACCTCAAAGGACTGATCGATCCGCTCAAACGACGCGGTGTATCCCAGGGTCAGCTGGTCGGTGCTGGTGAATTCCATTTTGAACTCGCCCTTCAGGTCGCGAGACTCCAGTCGACCAGATGTGTCGTGATAGTAGTCGGCACTGCCCTCGAAAAACAGCTTGCGAACGCTGGGAAGACCCTGCGGACGAGGACTGTAGCGCGCGCTGCCAAACGACCGTCGAAACGCACGTCGCCGGACAAATCCGGCGTCGGGCGAGAAGGCGGCGCCCACGTACAGGTGCTCGGCCTGGAGCCCCGCCCCGTCGGCGTTGAGATCAAACCGCGCGCGGTAGCTGTGCTCGTCCGAGGCCGGTGCGCCGGTCGTACGAGTGCCGGCCCAGTACCCCTGCAGGGACGCCTGATTGCTGAACGTCAGCGCGGCATCCGCGCCGAAGGCGTAGTTCACCCCCGTCGAGGAATCGAGGCTCGCTCGCCTCGTCGCGATCACGCCCATGCGGCTACGGCTCTTCACGTTGCGGTTGATTCGCAGGACGGAAAACTGTGCGCCCGGCACGCCGGGCTCGTCCTCGGTGGACTCGATGCCGTCGGTCACGATGTTTAGCGCGCCAAACTGAAATCCCCTGGTCCGGCCGAGCAGACGTCCGCCTGCGAAGATGGGCATGGTAGCCCCATTCTCCAGACCAATGCGACGGCTGTAAAACACAAGCGGTGTCACCGAAGGGCCAAATCCACCACCGCCTCCGCCTCCGCCACTGCCGCCTCCGCCGCCGCCGAACCCGCCCCCGCCACCAAAATTGAAGTAGTCCTGGCCTTCCAGAAAGAACTCGCGTTTCTCAGGAAAGAACACGCTGAAGCGAGTCAGGTTCACCTGCGCTTCATCGTCTTCGACCTGAGCGAAGTCTGTGTTGTAGGTGAAGTCTACGACCAGCGATTGCGTGATACCCCATTTGGCATCCAGGCCAAAATCCGCGGTCGTTCTGGCGTTGATCGGCGGTTCAACGGTCCGGTCGGTCTGGTTCGCGCCGAGCAGGTACGGCTTGATGTCCAGCGTGAGCCTCCGGGCGGGTGCTGAGAGACCGACCAGCGTGCCGGCCGTCGAGACGACGGTCAAACCCCGCCGGCTGTAGGACTGCGGTACCGCGGTCAGATACGAGATCTCGTTCTTCCAGCGGACGACGCGCCGGAAATTGATGCCCCAGACCTGGCCGTTCTCGGTGTAGCGCATCGACCGGAACGGAAACTTGAACTCAATGCTCCATCCGCCCTCAAAGTCCGCCGTTCGCACTTCCCACAACCCATTCCAGTTCAAGTTCGGCGCGTCATTACTCACCTCGCCGTCCGACATCCCGCCCTGCGCATTCGCGAAGAAGTAGTAGCCATTGCGGCGGTCATAAAACGTGTCTAACAGCACCGCAAAGTGGTCGTTGTTGTAGAGGTTGCGGGCGTCACGCTGCATGTCGCTCATCACCCGCCGGCCAGGGGTGGACTCCCAGTTGCGCGCCGAGACGTAGAGGAATTCGTCATCAAACACCACCCACACGTCGGTGTGCTCGGTGGCGGCCTGGCCCTCAAAGGGCTCCTGCTGAATGAAGCCCCCGACTGGGGCAAGGTCGCGATAGAAGGGTTCGTCCAGCCGTCCGTCGAGCCGCACCGGCCCGGGCGCCCGCACGGTTCTGATCGTGGCCTGGCCATTGGCGTCACGCGCGATCATCTCGGGAAACACCGGCGGCGTCGGGCCATGGAGCGACACCGGTCCCTGCTGGGCGAACACGGGCACGCTGACGGATAACACGACGTGAACAGACAGCCAGACGAGGAGCGCGCGCATGCCTTCCGGAGTATATGCTCCGGTGGCGCCCTGCCGCGGACACACTCGTCCGAGAATGCCGCCGCCAACGTTGCCAGGGCCGGGTGTAGGATTGAGAGGGGTGGAACCATGGTCAGAATCACAGTCGCCAACAAGATTGCGGCGCCCCTCGAGGTCGCCGGCATCAAGAAAATTGACTTCCTGACCATGCTCGTTTCGCCACTGGCGTGGACGGTGGCGGGCGAAGCGCCGTGATTCTTGTCACGGGTGCCAGCGGCTATGTTGGCGGGCGCCTGGTGCCTCGGCTCCTTGAAGCCGGACACCGGGTGCGCGTGTTGGCGCGGGACCCAGGCCGGCTGCAGGGCCGGTCGTGGTCCGATCAGGTGGAGATCGTCCAGGGCGACGCACTGAAGCCAGACACGCTGGGGCCGGCGATGGCCGGTGTGACTTGCGCGTATTACATGATTCACAGCATGCAGAAGTCTTCTGCAGGCGCGAGTGATTTTCACGAACGCGACCAGAGCGCCGCGCGCAACTTCAGCCGGGCGGCGAAAGCGGCCGGCGTGCAGCGCATCATCTATCTCGGTGGCCTGGGCGATCCCAAGGCCGACCTGTCGCATCACCTGCGTTCACGACAGCAGACGGGCGAGGCCCTTCGCGAGGGCGGAGTGCCTGTCACCGAATTCCGCGCGGCCGTCATCGTCGGTTCCGGCAGCGCGTCGTTCGAGATGATCCGCAACCTGACGGAGCGTCTGCCGGCGATGATCTGCCCGAAGTGGGTCTACACGCGCGTGCAACCCATTGGCATCCGGAACGTGCTGGACTACCTCGCCGGCGCGCTCGACGTGCCGGAGAGCAGCGGCCGGACAATCGAAATCGGCGGTGCCGATGTGCTGACGTACGGCGACATGATGCTGGGTTATGCGCAGGTACGCGGATTGAAGCGGTGGCTGATTCCTGTGCCCGTACTGACGCCTCGGCTGTCATCGTACTGGGTGCACTGGGTGACGCCGATTCCGGCTGAGATCGCCACACCGCTGATTGAAGGCCTGCGCAACGAAGTGGTGGTGCGCGATGATACGGCGCGTCGCCTGTTTCCGGCGATCGAGGTGCTCGACTACCGCACCGCCGTTGCGCGGGCGCTGGCGCAGCTCGATGCCCGGCATGTGGAGTCCACCTGGAGTGACGCGCTCTCCACATCCCAGGGAGACACCGCGCCGTTCGCCTTCAGCCAGCAGGATGGCATGTTGATCGAACGGCGGCAGCGCGTGGTGGCGGCGCCGCCGGCTGCGGTCTTCAGGGCGTTCACCGCGATTGGCGGCGATCGCGGGTGGCCCAGCTTCAACTGGGCCTGGCGGTTGCGCGGGATGCAGGATCGGCTCATCGGCGGCGTGGGTTTTCGGCGAGGCCGCAGAGACCCCGACGATCTGCGTGCCGGGGACGCGCTGGACTTCTGGCGCGTTGAAGCCGTGGAGCCCGATCGGTTGCTGCGCCTCCGCGCCGAGATGAAAGTACCCGGCCGCGCATGGCTGCAGTTCGAGGCGCGCCCGCACGATGCCGACCAGACACTGCTGGTGCAGACGGCCTTCTTCGCGCCAAAGGGCGTGTCTGGTCTGCTCTACTGGTATTCGCTGTATCCCCTGCACGGGCCGATCTTCAACAGCATGATCGACAACCTGAAACGGAAGGCCATTCACGTGACTACACAGTGTCTCGTAGTGCTCTTGGTCGGTGTCCTGTCCACGCTCTCGGTGTCGGGATCAACGCCGTACGCCTCAGTGCTTGAGAACCAACGGCTCAGGGCCACGGTGGCGGACGGGCGGCTCGAATCGCTTGTGGATCTCACGACCGGAGAGACGGTTCGGTTTCAGGGGGATCACTTCATCCTTACGATCAACGGGCAGACGATCGATTCCTCCACGGTCGCGCCCGCCCTGGTATCGTCACCGGGCGGCACCGCGGCATTTTCCTATGCCCTGCCTGGCGCGCGCGTTACCGTCACCTACGAATTGCGCCCAGGCTGGGGATTCCTGTCGAAGCAACTGACGATCGCACCGGCCGCGCCTGGCACGTTCCGCGTCAACGACGTGACGGCGTTTGACGCGACAGTCACCCCGGCCTCAGTCGAACAGTTGCCCTTGTCCGAAGGCCGCTTTGGCATGGTGTACCGGATGTCGGCCGCCACCCCGCAGTCGCGTGGGCGGTCGCTTTTTGCGCTGTACCAAAATCCTTACAACGTCCACACGGCAACCGGCGCCAGACTCAAGAGCTCGTATGCGCCGGAGATGGACTGGAATCCCGCCAACGGTCCGTTTGAGACCGACCGCCTCCTGCTGGGCCTGGTGACCCGCACGGGCAGAGTCATGCCGGCCAGGTCCGTGCCCGAATGGGTGCACGTGGCCGACTACGATCGTTACCTGCGCGAGAACCCCGTCATCGACGACGCGGAGTCGGATGCGCTTGTTGATGCGGTCCGGGCGTTTCTGTTGTACCGGCCGGCCAAGAGCATTCGCGTACATGTGCCGTGGACAGAAAACGACTACCAGATCGACGTCGCCACGCCGGAAGGCTGGGCGGAATACCAGCGCATTCTCGACATGGCAGGGCAGCTCGGCGCGGGCAGCACCCTGTTTGCACCGTCGAACTCGGCGCTTGCGGCGCTCAAAGACAATCGCGATGCGTGGGGGTGGGAGAATCTGTTGTTCTTCGGCCTGGGCCAGAAGATCCGCATCGGTGAGTGGGTGCCGGGCCGCGATCCGGTGCCGGCCTCGCTGCGCACGATGCTGGACACGGGGGCGGCCAACGGACTGAAGTTCGTCGCCTACGCCTATCCCACACTGCCGTTCCTGCAGGATCCAGTCTGGACGGCGTGGGCCAAGGGCGAGCTGGGGGGATACCGCGGCGTCGACACCGGGCAGCGGGGCTTCCAGGACTGGTGGGTCAATACGCTCGTGGACTTCGTGAAGGCCACAGGCGCCGGCGGATTCTCATTTGATCACTGGTGGATCGCGTATGACGATCCGGCCGCCACCAGCAAATACACGCAGTGGTTCGGCACGCGCCGCATCCTTGAAGAACTCCGCCGCCGCGTCCCCGACATCGTCATCGACGGCCGCCAGCAGTACATGAGCTTCGGTCCATGGACGTGGCTGGCCGGGTCGTATCCGCATCCCACACTCACCGACGAACAGCCCGAGAGCTTCCTCGCGTTTCCCGACCTGCACACCGACCGCGTGTCGGCCAACCGGCAACGTTTTGCCGCATGGAAGTTCCGGGTGGAGCGATTCACGCCGGCCGAGATCATGCCGGGCTACATCACCCACCAGACCGAACGCACCGACGACAAAAACGTGATGCGGCGTGATCGCTTCCGGCCTCGCGACTGGGACGTCCTCGGGTGGAAGTACTCGCTGCTTTCATCGGTCGGCACGGCGCCCTTTAATCACACCATCAGTTACATCCCCGCCAGGGACGAGGCCGAGTTCAAAGCGTTCAGCGCGGCAGACAAAGCCTTCTTCCGACGCTGGCTCGACTGGACCGACACCAACGCCGACGTGCTTCGCCACCTCAAGCCGGTCATCGGCCCGCCGATGCTGGGCCGGGTGGATGGCACCGCCGCCATCTCGGGCAACCGCGGCTTTATCTTCGTCTTCAATCCGAACTACCGGACGATGGATGGGACGTTCACGCTGGATACATCCATTGGTTTGACGACAGGTGCGGTGGGTGCGCGATACGTGATCAAGGAGCTGCATCCGCATGAAGGCCGTTTGATCGGCAAACCCGGCAGCGGGGTCTGGAGTTACGGAGACGTGGTGAAGGTTGCCATGCCCGCCACTGAGGCCGTGGTGCTGGAGATCAGCCCTGCGGTGCCGATGACTGCGGCGCAGGTGTTCAACGCGTCCGGCAGCGTCACTGTGTCGAGTGGTGTGGTCACGGTCACGGGTGTGGCCGGCGAACCCGGCACCTCGGTGCCGCTGCAGATCCTGTTGCCTCCGGGCCCGCCGCTCATTGGCCCTACGCGGTTGGTGGTCAACGGCCGCGAGACGCCATTCCGGCGCCAGCAGAACGTGGTTGAGGCCACCGTGACATTTGACGGCCTGGCGTTTGGTCGCGGCGCCAGCGTGTTTCCGTACGACGCCGCATTCACGGGCGGCACGCTCACCGGAAACGTAGTGATTCCCGGCCGGGTCTTCACTCAACTCGCGGCGAGGAAGGCCGCGTGGCCGGTGCCGTACACCGTCGATGACCTTCGCGCGCCTTGGCTGGGATCGGATCGCCTGCTGCTGTTTGTCCAGATCGCCGAGCCGGATGAAGCCATGAAGGTCTCGCTGACGATCGATGGCAAGCCCGTTGCGCTGATTCCCGCGTACAACAGCATCTACGGACATGCGCCGAAGCGCACGTTCCTCGGTTTTTACGCTGATGTATCTTCGCTCGCGCCCGACCTGGAGCATCGCATCGAGCTGCGCGTTCCGACTCTGCCGCCCGGCCGCTTCCAGGGCCTGTTCTTCGAAAACGTCGAGCCGGAATTAACCACTGTCGTCCGGCGCTAGCTAGCGCGGGCGAGCGGGGGTTTCCCGGCGAATGGGTCGACCCGAGTACGTGCCGGTAGTCTTGCCGTCCTGAAACACAACCTGCCCGTTGACCCAGACTGTGTGGATGCCGACTGCCTGGGCCTGAGCCTTAACGAAGTCAGCTCGGTCGGCCACGGTGGCGGGATCGAAGAGTACAAGATCCGCAAAGTGCCCCGGCGCCAGGCGGCCGCGATTCAGCAGGCCCACGTTCGCTGTCGCCAGGCCGGTCATCTTGCGCACGGCTTCTTCGACAGGAAACAACTTCCTGTCGCGCACAAAGGGCCCGAGCACTTTCGGAAAACTTCCGAAGCCGCGAGGGTGCAGGCCGGTGGACTGGCCATCGCTGCACACATTGGCGAACGGCCACTGGATCAGCCGCTCCACATCCGCATCGGCCATGCCCCTGGCGACGATGCCGACGCTGGGACCGCCGGGCTCAGCGAGAAGGTCGAGCAAGGTCTGCACATGCGACGTGCCGCGCAGTACCGCGACTTGCGCCAGCGTCTTGCCCGCGTACTCGGGATGGCGGCTGAAGCTGTTGAAGATGATCTCCTCGGCGCGTGTGACGTGTTCGAGCACGAACGTGGCTTCTGCGCGATCCGAAAAATTGCGGGTCGGGAAGAACACGCCGAGGTTGGACTGCCAGTACGTATAGGGGTAAATGTCCGCCGTGAGTTGCACGCCGGACGCACGCGCCCTGTCGAGCACGGCGATCGCCTTGTCCGCCTGCCCCCACAAATCCAGCATGCCAAGTTTGATGTGGGAGATTTGCACCGGCATGTTGTGCGTACGGCCGACGGCGATGACTTCGTCGATCGACTCCCAGAACCATCGGTCCTCGCTGCGCACGTGACTGATGTAGCGACCACCGGCATCACCGGCGATCTTGGCCAGCGCCAGCACCTCCGACGGGTCCGAGTAGATGCCTGGGTCGTACTCAAGGCCAGTGGACAGGCCAAGCGCGCCGCCATCCATCTCGGCCTGGAGCAGCCGCTTCATGCGTTCGACCTCCTCAAGAGTGGCTTTCCGCTTGAAGTCTTCGCCCATGACCCGGCTTCGCAGTGGACCGTGACCGGCATACGACCCCACGTTCACCGAGACTGGTTCTTTCTCCAACCGGCTAAAGAGCGCCGCCAGTCCAGACCCACCGCCATCCTGGCCGATGACGATGGTGGTAATGCCCTGACTCACCATGGCGAGCGCATCGCGACCCGTCGTCAACCCGCGATCGTGGTGGCTGTGCGTGTCGATGAACCCAGGGGCCAGCGCCAGGCCGCCGGCGTCGACCACTTGATCCCCGCTCACCGGCGTCAGTGTACCGACCGCGACGATGCGGTCACCGGCCATGCGCACATCGCCCCGTCGCGGCGGGCCGCCCGTGCCGTCGATCAGAACGGCGTTGCGAATCAGCGTGGTCGGCGACTGCGGAGCCGGTTGTGCAAGGGCCACCAGCGTGAAGCCGGCGAGCACCCCGGCGGTAGCAATCATCGCGAGTCGGTGCATGGTGAGCGCATTATGACCGAAGGGCGGTCTACCCCCAGAGCTCCGGCTCAGGCGGGTGAACGGTGCCGGTTGTGTAGGTCATGGCATGTGGGCGGTCGCTGTGCTGAAGCAGTGGTCCATCCAGGTCTACCCATCGGGCCAACTGGGCGACGAGAAACGCCGGCGCCATGCCGAGCGATGTGCCGCACATGTTACCGACCATCACGTCGAGACCAAGTGCACGCGCGGCGCGGGCCAGCGCCAGGGCTTCAGTCAGGCCGCCGCACTTGTCGAGCTTGATGTTCACCGCCTGGTACCGCGAGACCAGCGCGGCCAGCGACGTACGGTCAGTGCATGATTCGTCTGCCGCGATCGGAATCGGCGCTGCCATCGTCTCGAGCGCCTCGTCGCCGCCGCGCGGCAGCGGCTGTTCAATCAGCTCGACACCCTCGGTCACCATCGCGGACAGCAGTGACTCCAGAAGCGCGGGCGTCCAGCTCTCGTTGGCGTCCACCACGATTCGCGACGCCGGCAGTTCGTCTCGAACGATCCGCACCAGATCGATGTGGCGTGTGTGATCGACCTTCAGTTTGATCAACGGCATGTCCTTCGCCGCGCGAGCCCGCCGCCTGACATTGTCAGCGGCGCCGAGACCAAGCGTGAATGCGGTAGTCAATGGACGAAGCGGCGCAAGGCCCGCCACTTTCCAGGCCGGAACGCCGGTCTGCTTGGCGCGCAGGTCCCAGAGCGCACAGTCGATGGCGTTGCGGGCTCCGCCGGCGGGAAGTAGGGCAGCCAACGCGGCGCCATCGAGATCCTCACGCAAGGCCGGCACGATCGCTCGAATGGTCGTCGCCATGCCTTCCGGTGTCTCCCCTTCGTAGTCCACGCCGGCCGCTTCAGCCCGGCCCCCACGGCCTTCTGCATCCGTGAGTGTGAGGTGGAGCAGCGGAAGGTCCCGGATGGTTTCGCGCGCAATCTCGAACGGCTCGAGCAGCGGCCAGCGTTCGATCGTCACCGCGACGCGCAGCGTCATTGTGGTCGCGGTCGCCGGGGCTGCAGGAGCTGTTGCACGATGGCGTCAACGCCGGTACGCATGGGGTCGCAGACGGGACGGTCGAATTCCGCGGCAAGCCTCGACTGATACGCCAGCCACTCAGGCTCGTCGAGAGACGATGAGTTGATCGCGATGCCGGCACAGCGGACGTCTGGGTTGGTCAGTTGCGCGCTTTCCAGATACCGATCAATGGCGGCGCCCAACGACGGAAGTGGCACGTGTGGGTAGTCTTCGATGGTCTGTCGTGACGGGTCGTGACACAGCACAATCGCGTCGGGCTGGGAGCCGTGAATCAGTCCGAGTGTCACGCCGGCGTACGCCGGATGGAAGAGCGCGCCCTGGCCTTCGATCACGTCCCAGTGATCCGGATCGTTGGCGGGCGAGAGCAGTTCCGCCGCGCCTGCCACAAAGTCAGCCACCACCGCGTCGACGGCGATGCCCTTTCCCGCAATCATGATGCCTGTCTGTCCCGTCGCGCGAAACGTCGCGCGGGCACCGGCCGCATGGAGGGCGCGCGTCAACGCCAGCGCGGTGTATTTCTTTCCGAGCGCGCAGTCCGTGCCGACGGTGAGCACACGCTTGCCGGGGCGCTTGATGCCTGTGCCTGTGGGCAGCACGCGATCAGTCGCGCGCACGTCCACAAGGCGACCGCCGCCACGGGCCGCGGCCTTCACCAGTTCAGGAAAGCTCGCCAGCCGCGTGTGCATCCCGCTCACCACATCGAGACCGTGGTCGAGCGCTTCCACGAGCGGGGGAAGCCACGCGTGCGGCAATTGCCCGCCAACCACGGCAACGCCGATGACCAGCGACCCCGCACCGGCCACCGCTGCTTCCTGAGGACGCAGCGCCGGCAGGCCCAACGACACGGTGCCCTGAGGCAGGCGACACTCGCCGATCACGTCTGGGCCGCACCAGTCGCGCAGGCCAAAGCCCGTCTTCGCGTCGGAGGCGAGCGTGACGTCGGCGAGGAAGATCACATACGGTTTGCGCAGGGTGGGCACGGTGCGCGCTCATCATTCCAGCAGGCAGCGCCGGTTGCAAGATCTCAACCGAACTGCGCCATACTTGCGCGCATGTTGCGAGCGTGCCGTCAGGAGCGGCTCGTGCGCCACCGACGCGAACCGGAGACTACTTCTTCTTCATTTCATCGGCCAGCAACTGAATCCGGCCCACAACCCCGCCGAACATCGTCGGGGCGGTCGCCGCGTATCCGGCTGCGATGTACTTGTCCGGAGTTTTCCATTCGCCGGCCGCCAGTTCGGCCGTCTTGCCGGCTGCCAGTTGCGCCTGCGCCCAGGTCACGAACTCCTGGTTGAAGTCCGCGAACATCTTCAAGTCGTCGAACGTCGTCTGCGCGGGTGTATGGCCGTTGATGATTGTGTCGACATTCCTGATGCCGGCATGGGCCTTCTTGAGCGTGTCAGGATACTGCAACTGGCTGCCGCCGTTGTTGCGGTCCACGAGCGGCAAGCCCCTGTTGGCGAAGATGTCACCCGAGTGCATGGTCCGCAGGGCTGGAAACACCACCCACGCGTCGCCGTTCGTGTGGCCGGGGCCAAAGTAGTAGAGGTCGACCTGGTCGGCACCGCGGCCAATCGACATCCGGTCCTTGAATGTCCGCTTGGCCATCCCCACGCCCTTGCTGGATGCAAAGGCCGGCCTGCGTTCCATATTGGTTTTGGTGTTCTCCTGCGTCACGATGTCGATCGCGGCCGGGAACTGGACGTTGCCGCCCACGTGATCGCCATGCGTATGGGTGTTGATCAAGGTGATCACGGGCTTGGGCGTGAGTTCCTTGATCGTGTCGAGGATGGGCTGACCCATCCCCGGATTTTTTGCGTCGACGACGACCACGCCGTCCGTCGTCACGAAGACGGCTGTGTTGCCACCGCCGCCCCGCAGCACAAAGAGGTTGCCCCTGACCTTTTCCACCGTCAAGGCCGGCGGCGTCTGCTGCCAGGCCATTACGCCGATGGAGAGAACACCAACCGCCACAAGGGTGCCGAGCACGAGACTGCGTCGCATCACGCACCTCCGGAATAGACAATACGCTGAACGAACCAGTACGAGCCAGCCAGAATGATCGCCACCGAACCTGCGGTCGCCAGTCCACGGGCGGCGACGGCCCTTCGCGCGCGGAGCGCCGCCAGGGCGGCGGCCACGGGCACGACAATCGCCAGTTGGCCGGCCTCGACGCCCAGATTGAACGAAAACAGCGACCAGCCGAGCGCACGGGCCGGCAGGTGCATCTCTTGCAGCACATTGGCGAAGCCGAAGCCGTGGATGAGACCGAACGCAAACGCCATCCACACGCGCGTGTCGCGACCGCCGTCACGGACCAGGAGGTTGTCCACGCCGACGTAGATGATGCTCAGGGCGATGGCGGGTTCGATCACGCGCGCTGGAATGGCCACCAAGCTGAGCGCGGCGAGCGAGAGTGTGAGGCTGTGCGCCAGCGTGAACGCCGTCACGATCAGAATGAGGCGACCGAGCGTGCCGCCCAAGAGCATGAGGCCGACCAGGAAGAGCACATGATCGGGACCGATCACAATGTGCCGTGCGCCCAAAGGCACGAACCGGCCAACGACGGCGACCGTGCCGTGGCGTGTTCCGGCGAAGTACTCGAACCGCGGCGTGGCCTGGTTGATCATCGCCTGTATCAGACCGTCACCGTCGTAGATGTTGATGAACGTCTGATGTTGCGGATCGTAGGGAAAGAGCCTGCCGTCGATGGTCACGACGCCTGGCGGCGCGTCGAGTATCGTCCGAACGCGGAGGCGCAGTGACTGGCGATCAGTCAGCACCTCGACCCCCGTCCAGGCGCCCGTGAGCGGGCGCCCGTCGACCAAGATGCGCAGGCGACGATCGAGCAGGCCGGCGATGGCGGCCGTCTGCGCCCGCGCCGCGTCGGGATCGAGCAGGCGCTCCATCGGCGCGATGTCGAGGTCGTGGGCCACATCGTAGATGTGAAGGACGACGGTCACATCGAGCGCCGCCGGCGCGAGGCGCACGTCCATGTAGCTGAACGGCACCGGATGCGCGGCCACGGTCACTCCGCAGACGAGCCAGCCGCATGTGGCGAGACTCAGCAGGACGAGACGCCGCGCGATCATCCGGCCACGTTCACCTTGTTGACGGGGCCTGGCGCCAGAGTCGTCGCCGACCGGGTCAATGCGCTTGTGGCGACTGCGGAAGGCGCGGCGTAAGACGGAGGGCTGGCCGTCAGCAGCGCCTCGGTGACACTGACCAGGGGCTGAGTCAAGCAGGGCGTCCACTCGAGCGCCCAAACGCGCGAAACATGGGTTCCCGCGACGTTTCTGTTCGAGAAGGAGAAGTCATATTTGCCATTCAGCATCATGACCAGTCTGTCAGCGGCGGGTGGGGGTGCCGGGTCGGGGCACCAGTGACACCGGCACCCCGTATTCGTCGAGCAACGCGTCGGTGGCGCGCCGCAAGGCGATGGTCGCCAGCTGCAAGTCCACGAGCGCCCGCAGCTCCCTGACGTGGGCGTCAACGAGATCGCGCTGGTAGCGGCGCAACTCGAAGTCGTTTGAGAAGTTCGCTTCGTGCCGCGCCGTCTGCGCGTCGAGTTGTTCGGCGAACAACTGCGTCGTCAATCGCGCCGCCTCCAGGCCTTTGCGCAGCGTACCGATGACCTCGACGGTGTTCCG
>SHUF01000022.1 GCA_009694745.1 Acidobacteriota bacterium | reverse complement strand
GATGGACGAAGACATGAAACTGTTTCTACGTTACCCGGGTCGCGTGACGTCGGTTGACGTGGTGCCGGCAGGCGCCCTGACAGTGGCCGCCGGCAGCAACACGGCCAATGGCTGGAAGCAATACACGCTGAGGGGTCGGGCGTGGGGCCGCGCGCGCGTAACCGTGAAGTACGCAGACGGCACGAATCAGGCGCTCTCGTACTACGTCACCAAGCCGGCCGCGCAGGTCGTGAACGACCTGGGTAACTTCCTGTTCACCAAACAGTGGTTCGACAAACCCGGCGACCCATTCGGCCGCAGTCCCTCGGTCATGAGCTACGACCGCGCCAAAGACGCCATCGTTGAACAGGACGCGCGTGTGTGGATTGCCGGCCTTGGTGATGAGGGCGGATCCGGCTCGTGGCTGGCGGCTGGGATGAAACTGTTCGGTCAGCCGACGAAGGCCGAAGTCGACAAGTACGAGCGCTTCATCGACGGCGTGTTGTGGGGCGGCATCCAGTACAGCGAAGGCGAGCGCAAGTACGGCGTCCGCAAGAGCCTGCTGTACTACGACCCGAAGGACAAACCTAACTTCCCCTACGACCCGAAACTCAACTGGACCACGTGGACGAGTTGGAACAAGGAAGCGTCGGAATCCACCGGCCGCGCCTACAACTACGTGCATGTGGTGGGTGCGTACTGGTCGATGTATCGGGTGTCGCGCAACCATGAAGGCCTCGCCACAAGACACACGTGGGACTGGTATCTGGACCAGGCGTATCAGACGATGATGTTCCTGACCGACCCCGCCAATAAGGTGGGCTACACGAACGTGGGGCTCATGGGCGCCAGCGCGTTCACCGAGACGCTGGCCGATATGAAGCGCGAGGGGTGGACGGAAAAAGTGGCCGCCCTCGAAGCGCGCATGAAGATGCGTGCCGATCGCTGGGCCGCGCAGGCGTATCCGTTCGGGAGCGAGATGGCGTGGGATTCCACCGGCCAGGAAGAGGTCTACGCCTGGACGCGGTATTTCGGCCACAATCCGCAGTCGCTGACCGCGGTCAATTCCATCATCGGCTACATGCCGCTGGTGCCGCACTGGGGCTACAACGGCGCGGCGCGCCGCTACTGGGACTTCATTTATGCCGGCGCCCCAGGTTCACGCTACGAACGCCAACTGCATCACTACGGTTCCGGTCTCAACGCCATTCCCGTGCTGGCGCGATATCGCGAGCAGCCAGATGACCTGCATCTGTTGCGCATTGGCTACGCCGGCACCATGGGTGCGCTCACCAACATTGACCAGGAAGGCTTTGCGTCGGTGGCGTTCCACGCGTTCCCCGAGTCGTTGAAGTGGGATGCGTACTCGGGCGACTACGGCCCGAACTTCCTTGGGCACGCGCTTAATTCAGCCACCTACGTCATCAATCATCCGGAGTTCGGGTGGCAGGCGTTCGGCGGCAACGTCTCGGTTTCCGGCGCGCGCGTGACGGTCAACGTGGTGGACTCGCTCCGCAAGCGCGTCTACATCGCGCCGCTCGGCCTGTATCTCACACTCGACGCCAGCCGGTTCGAACGCGTCGAGGTGGATTCGCGCACGCAGGTGGTGCGAGTCACGCTGGCCCCAGCGACGGCTGACACCCCGCGCGCGCGCGTGCGCGTGGAGCAGCCGTTCACACCCACCGGCGTTGGCACCTTCCGCGTCGCAGGCACGTTTGCATCAGAACGCGGTGCCTCGGTGGTGCCGCTCTCGGCAAAGCCAACGGTGGTGGAGATCCGGGCAACGCGCTAACGGGCGCCGGCTTTTGCGCCGGCCTCTCGCACCTCTTTGCGTGGCGGCTGGAGGCGTTCGAGCAGTTCAACGGTGGCGGTGATGGTCCATCGGACCTGCGCTTCGACCGCGATCGGCATGCCCAACAGCAGTGCCGCAGCAATCCAGTGACCCGTTACCGTCATGATCGCTCCTACAACATCTTCCGCAGCAGTTCGGCCACGTACTTCAGCTGACCCACGAGGTCGATTTCGCTCTCGGGATCGGGCGGCACCGCCTGGGCGAGATCTCCGACGAAGGACTCCACTTCGGTGGGCTTCACGAATTCCCCGCCGAACTTGCGTGGTCCGGAATATTCGTCAATCGCCTTGCGCCACGCCGGTAGCGGCAAATTCGCGGCGCCCGGCAGTCGCAGCACGGCACCATGCGTCGGCATCCCACCGGGCCCAGCTGCTTGTCGAACACGTCGCCGTACGCGACCTCCTTGAACACGACCTGGTCGCTAATGGCTTCTTCGACGGTGGAGTACCGCTCGCCGGTTGCGTCGAGGTGCTGGTGGTAGGCGCTGGCTTGATGACCCACAGTTTCATCGCACTGCTTGATGTCGATCCCGGCTTTCGTCAGGACGGATTGGTGGCGGTCCAGTTCACGATCGACTCCGATCGTCATGACGTGCCGACTGACCCCGCCCGCCCGGGTTTCCGCGGCTATATGAACTACTACTAGGCGGTGATTGAGAAGGTGCGCACGCTGCCTGGCGTCGAGTCGGCGGCGGTGGCGGTGGCGGTGGCGGTGGCGGTGGCGGATGCCCCATTTAGCGGCAACGGCGAGTTGAACAGCTTTCAGATCGCGAGCCGCCCGGTGCCGGCCGGTGAACAAGCGCCCACGGCTACGGTCATCCACATCAGCGACGGGTACTTCTCCACGATTGGCGCTCGTTTGATCGGCGGCCGCGAGTTCGCGGCCTCCGATCGTGCCGGCGCGCCACCCGTCGTCGTGGTCAATGACGCGTTCGCGCGGCAGTTCTTCCCGGGTGGCGCCGTTGGCCAGAAGCTTCAGTTTGGCCGAGCGCCGGTCGAAATCATCGGCGTGGTGCACGACATCCGGCAAGTGTCGATGAGCGAGCTGGCACGCCCCACGATGTACCTCAGCAACTACCAGAACGGCCGTGTCCAGACGACCATCGTCGCCCGCACGCTGGGCGACCCCGTGTTCATGGGATCGACAATCCGCAGAGCCATTTGGTCGATTGATGCAGACCAACCGATCACGGACGTGTTCACCTTCAGCGACTCCACCGATCGGGCCCTGGCACGGCCGAGGTTACTGGTGGTGCTCCTTGGCAGTTTTGGCGCGGTGGGATTGTTGCTTGGCTCGGTGGGTATTTACGGTCTGCTCTCCGCGCTGGTCAACCAGCGGCAACGCGAAATCGGTGTGCGGATCGCGCTGGGCGCGAGACCGGGGGACGTGCAGCGTCTGGTCTTGCGCCGCGGCCTGCCCTTGACGGCGAGCGGCATCGTCATTGGGCTCGCCGGCGCGTGGCTGCTCAGCCGGTATCTCGCGGCCGTGCTCTAAGGGGTTGCCCCAACGGATCCTCTGACGTTTGCGGGCGTCGCGGGCGGGCGGGCGGTCGCGGCGCTGCTCGCCAGCTGGCTGCCCGCAATGCGGGCGGCCTGGGTGGACCCGGTGGTGGCGCTGCGAGCCGAATCGGTACTCGCTACATTGGAACTCTGCCCGGCTCCGGACCCAAATGGCGCGTTCGTGCGATACTCGCCTACAGCGGGCAGACAGTCAGGCCGATAGCCGGGCAGAACCGTCTAAGCTGCTGTGAGAGAGGAAGCCATGGTGCACTACCGTCCTTCCAGGGACCGCGGGCCGTTTCGGGTGCAGGCAATGCTCGGCGCTGCCCTGCTGCTGTGCGTGGCTGCCGGTGTCGGCGTCGTCGCCCAGACCAAGCGCGACTTCAACGTCTCGGCAAAGAAGTTCCGGTTCACGGTGTCAGGCACTGACGCGCAGGAAATCAAAGTCAGCCAGGACGACCTCGTGCGCATCACGCTCGAGGCTGAGGACATCCCCCACAGCTTCACCCTGCCCGACTACCGCATCCAGAAGCGGGTGGAACCGGGGCACGAGGTGATGTTCGAGTTCCGCGCAGAGAAGGCGGGCCGGTTTGAGTTCCACTGTTCGATGACCAACGACAGTTGCCGAGAGCGCGGGATGGTCGGCGCACTTATTGTCGTCGCGCGCTGAAATCCCGGCCCAGCGCCAGCCGCTCATCCAGAGGCGGATGCCGATGAAAGAGCCAGCGCGTCCAGCGTGAGGGACGCTCTTCGGCCAGGTGCTCCTCACCGAGACGCCTGAGCGCGCGGCCAAACGCCTCCGCGTTTCCCGTTTGTTCAAGGGCGAACCGATCGGCCCGCCGCTCGTGCGAGCGCGACTGCGCGAGCCGCAGAGGACGCACCAGTGCCCACACCGCGCCTGCCGCCAATGCCAGCAGCGGCAGCGCCGCCAGATCCAGCCCGCCCTGCAGCCCGACCAGGCCTCCCCACAGGACAACCACGCGGTCCGCGCACCACAGTGCCGCGCACCAGAGCACGGCATCGAGCGCCACGGTGCGAGCAAGATCGTGGTGCACATGGTGCGAAAGCTCGTGAGCCACTACCACGACAACTTCGTCATCAGCCCAGTCGCGCACCATGTCGCGGCTCAGCAGCACGTGTCCGCCGCCACCCACGCCGGTGACCACGGCACGGGCGCCGCCGGCGTCCGGTGATGTCCACTCACGCACGTCCACCGATCCGCCGCCGATTCGCGCAACCAGGGCGGCCAGCGCGTCCGATAACGTGGGACGCGCGAGGGCCAGCGTCTGTCCTGTCGCGGTCAGCCCCCTGCCAATCAGGCGCATCGCCATCAGACTGGCGCCGGCCAGCATGGCGCTGGCGACGGCCCACCACCATCCACCGGCCACCCACATTGCGAAGCGAAGTACTGCGACCACGCCGATGACGACGACCGCGCCCACCACGGCGTCACGGGCCTGCGAGGCCATCACGCCCCGGACGTCCACCCTCGTCTGCGAGGAACGCCGGCCTCCGCGAGTGGCGACGTAGAGCGAGGCTGGGAATGCCACCGCCTCGGCGACCAGGGCGAGGGCACCCACAAACAGGCTCAGGGCGATGGCGGGCTGCAGGCTTGCCGGCCAGGACATGGCCTGACTGGTGGCGACGCGAGCGAGCCACTGGGCGCCTGGGGTGAGAGCGACCAGCAGCAGAAGCGCCGCGCCGGTGGCCGCGCTGATCCATTGCGCGCGGCGGCGCAAACGCTGGTACCGGGTGGCTTTGGACTCGTTCAATTCAACTGGACGGAGATCAGCTTCGACACGCCCGGCTCTTCCATCGTCACGCCGTAGAGACGGTCAGCAATCTCCATCGTTTTCCGGTTATGGGTAATGAGGATGAACTGGGTGTGCTCCTGCATGCCCTGCAGCATCTCGACGAACCGGCCGATGTTGGCGTCGTCAAGCGGCGCGTCGATTTCGTCGAGCAGACAGAAAGGGCTGGGCCGGTACTTGAAGACCGCGAACATCAGGGCCATCGCCGTCATCGCCTTTTCGCCGCCCGACAGGAGTTGCACGTTCTGCAGGCGTTTACCCGGGGGCTGCGCGATGATGTCGATGCCGCTCTCTACCTGATTTTCCAAATCGATCAGCACCAGTCCGGCGCGCCCGCCGCCAAACAGGGTGGTGAAGGTGCCCTCGAAGTAGGTGTTGATCGTGGTGAAGGCTTCCTGGAAGCGTTCCCTCGTCGTCACATCAATCTTCTTGATGGCCTCGCTGGTCTGCGCGATGGAATCTAGCAGGTCCTGGCGCTGCGTGGTCAGGAAGACGTGACGGGTCTCAAGTTCATCGAACTGCTCAATGGCCATCATGTTGACCGGCCCGAGCTTTTCGATCTTCTGGCGCAAGTCGGCGATGACGTCATCCGGGAGCAGTGCGGCGGCCGGTGTGTCTGCGACCTCGGCGGGCTCAGGCATCTCTGCGCCCGCGGGCATCTCTGCGCCTTCCGTTGTCTCTTCATCGGCGTCGGGCGCGAATGCGGCCGCCAGCCGTTTGGCCGGCGCCGCAAGTTCTCCATCGCGCTCCATGCGCGCGACTTCGGCCACGACGTCCGCCAGTGGGAGGTTGACGGCCTCGAGACAGGCGGCCGCGAGGTGCGTGAGATCGGCGTGGGCGGTGGCACGGGCCACCTCCGACTGCATGACCTCCGTGCGCACGGCTTCAAGGGCGTGCCGCCCTGTGCGAATGTCGTGTTCTTTGTCACCAAAACGGCCGCGGAAACCCGTGACCTGTTCGTCGAGCCGTCGCATGTCGTTGCGCAGAGCCTCAAGCGCGTGCACGTGCTCGTCGAGGGACCGCTCGATGTCGACGACGGACGCGCGCAGTTGTTCGCGGCGCGCGGTCGTACGCTCCAGTTCGTCGCGCCGGGCGGTGAGGCGCGCCTCGAGTTCGGCGGCGGCCTCTTTCAGGCGGCGGCCTTCCACCTCAAGCGACTGCACGCGCTCGGTGATGGTGGACTGCTCGGCCCTGGCCTGGCTGACGCGCCGGATGTGCCCTTCGGCATCCGCGCGGGCAGCCTCCAGGCGCGCCATGACGGAACCGATGGACTGCTCGGCCTGCAGTTGGCCGGACTCGTGGGCCACAATCGCGAGTGCGGAAGCCTCGCGTCGGCTTTCAGCCGCCTGCTCGTCTTCTTCACTGCGGCGGCGCTCAGTAGTCACCAGTTCAATGCGCTTCGAGACGCGCGTGACTTCGTCCACGGCGCGCGCCAAGCGACCCTCGTGAGACACGATGGTCTTTTCAAGATCGTGCAGAGCCGCCTGCGTGGACGCGACCTCGGCCTCGCTGTTGTAGATGTCGAGCTCAGACGCCGTCACGTCGTTGGCGCACTGGTGCGCGATCGCTTCGACGTCGGATACCTGCGTGCGCAGCGCCTGGGCCTCTGCGCGAATTTCGAGGATACCCAGGGCACCACCTGTGGCGCCGCCTTCGACGAGGCCTGACCCGCGACAGACATCTCCACCTACGGTAGCGACGGGCAAGTCGGTGGCGAGCGCGAGGGCCTGAGCCTGGGCAAATGTCTCTACGACGAACGCATCCGGAATGGCACGCGCGATGAGTCCGCCGTACGCCCCCGTGGCGTGCACAACGTCGCGCAACGCGCGAGCGCCTGGCGGAAGAACCGGCGACACCCTCGGTGCAACGGCTCTGGCGTCGTCAAGCACGAGGAAACCGCAGCGGCCGGCACGCCGCTCTTCAAGGTGGGCCAGCGCCTGGTTGACCTGCTCGGCTCGATCCACAACCACGTGCTGAAGCAGATCGCCAAGAAGCGCGTCAACGGCGCGCTCAAACGATGGCTCGACGCGAAGGTGATCGGCAAACGCGCCGTGTTGTCCCACGGTCTCGGGCGCTTCGGCGAGGAGGAAACGGGCCGCGTCACTAAACGTCGTGCGCTGGCGGTCCACCTCGCTGATCGAACGCAGGCGGGCTTCGAGTCCCGCCAGTTCGCGATGCGCGGAGCTCAGGACCTGTGAGAGGCGGTCGCGCTCACCGCGGGCGTCTGCCAGCGCGGCCTCGGCCGCGGTGCGTGCCTGAAGCGCGCGTTCGGACGCGCTGCGCGCTTCCGCGAGCGCGGCGTCGCCGTCGGATCGATCACGAGTGGCGCGGTCAAGCTCCTGCTGCAGGTCGCGCAGTTCCACTTCGAAACGGCTGCGGTCCTGCGCGATGCGGTCGCGAGCGGCCGTGGCGTTGTCACGCGCCTGGCGCAACGCGGTGAGTGTGGTCGCGGCGGCCATGACGGCCGCGCGCGTCTGGTCCGCATCGTGTTCCACCCCCTGCACGGTGGTGAGCGCTCGCTGGTACTCCTGCTCGCAGGCGGACACGGTGCCCTGGGCCTCCTGCAGCGACACACGCGCGCGGTCGATGACGGTCTTCTGCGCCTCGAAGGCGGCGTGCGCCGGGCTGCGGCGCGCATCAAGGTCGCGCACTTCCGCGTCGAACTGCGTCAGGCGATGCCCGAGGTCCTCCACCTGCTGCTTTTCAAACGTGACCTGTTGCTGGCAACGGCCGATCTCGAGTTCGCGCTGATGCGCCTGCTCGCGTGTCTCGGTGGCGCGCTGCTCGGCAACTGTGAGTTCAAGCCTCAGAGCTTCGAGCCCGGATTCGAGTTCCGCCACGCGGGCGGCCGCCGACGTTTCTCGCGTGCGCGCGTCCAACAGGCGCGTTTCGGCGGCAGCGATTTCGCGCGCCAGCGTCGCCTGCCGGTGCGCGAACTGCACCTGCTCCCAGCGCCGCAATTCTTCCCGCAGGCGCTTGTACCGGCGGGCCCGGGCCGCCTGCCGCTTCAACGCGCCGCGCTGTTTTTCGACTTCGAAAATGATGTCGTCCACCCGCATCAGGTTCTGGCGGGCGGCGTCGAGTTTGAGTTCGGCGGAACGCCGGCGCGACTTGTACTTGGTCACGCCGGCCGCCTCTTCAATCAGGGCCCGGCGTTCGGCCGGACGTGCCGACAGAATCTGCCCAATCTTGCCCTGCTCGATCACGGCATAGGCCTTGATGCCAAGGCCCGAGTCCATCAATAGGTCGTGCACATCACGCAGACGGCACACCTCCCCGTCAATGAGGTATTCACTTTCGCCAGAGCGGTACAGGCGGCGGCCGATTTCGACGTCGCGCGTCACGAGCGGCAATTGGCCGTTCTGGCCAAGGGCAGGATCCATCATGCCGGCGCCGCCGACTTCTGTGGACGTGAGCATCGCCGCCTGCGCGACGTTGGCCAGGCGCAGGCGCACTTCAGCGGACGCGGTCGGCTTTCGACTATCGCTGCCGCTGAACATGATATCTTCCATGCGCTCACCACGCAGGCTCTTGGCGCTTTGTTCGCCCAGGACCCACGTGATGGCGTCTACGACATTGCTCTTCCCGCAACCGTTCGGGCCGACAATGGCGGTGACGCCATCGTCAAATGACAGCTCGGCACGATCGGCAAAACTCTTGAATCCGTGAATGTGCAGTCGCGACAAACGCATGTGTTAGGGGGTCTTCCCGGCCTTTGCAGTCCTGGCGCCGGAGGCGATCAGGCGGTGTGCTTCGTCGAAGAACGTCAGCGCGAACTGCGCCTGGGGATCGACTTTGGAGAGATTGCGACGCGCTTCCTCGACGCCGAAGAGATCGAGGTCCACGTCGTAGTGAATCATCGCGCTGATGAACGCGGCATCGGCCTCGAGCGCGGCCGTATCCACCTTCACGCGCTGGGCGGCCACGTAGTCGGCAAATTCCGCAAGGATGGCGGGCGTCACGACAAATCCGCGGGCCACCTTGTGTTTGGCCGCGGGGGCCGCCGCCGGGCGTGTGTCGCCCTCGCCGGTGAACGACTCGGCAAATCCGACGAAGAACCCGCGCGCCAGCAACATTCGCGAGAACCGGCTGGGATTGAAGCCCTCGACTGGTCCGGGCTTGAAGTGATCCGGCTCAATACCGCCGCCGCCGTACACCTTGCGGCCTGCGTCCGTGTACTTCAGCTCGCCGGCCGCGTGTTCGCGCGTCTCCGCCTGATCGCGCTGGGAGTAGTTCAGGTATTCGTCGAACGTGCCGTCCCAGGGGCGCTGAATCATGCGGCCGCTCGGCGTGTAGTACCGGCCGGTGGTCAGCGCGAGCCCGGCGCCGTTGCTGATCCGGAACACCGATTGGACCAGCGCTTTGCCAAACGTCGCCTCACCCACCACCAGCGCGCGGTCGTGATCCTGCATCGCGCCCGCCACAATCTCAGAGGCACTGGCGCTGCTGCGATTCACGAGCACCACCAGCGGCGTGGTTGTGTCGCCCTGCTCCAGGGCCAGGTAGTCCTCATCCGAATTCTGCACGCGGCCGCGGGTATACACGATCATCTGCCCGCGTTTCAGGAACCGGTTGGACACGGCGATCGCCTGGTCGAGCGGCCCGCCGGGATTGTCGCGCAAGTCCAGCATCAGACGCTGCAGGCCTTCTCCACGCAGCTTGGTCAGCGCGGCGCCCAGTTCGCGATCAGTGGTCTCCGAAAAATCCTGCAGGCGGATGTAGCCCGTGCCCGGCGCAATCATGAACGCCGTGCGCACCGTGGTGATGTTGATCTCGTCGCGTCCAACGGACAGGGGAATCAGTTGATCGAGCCGGCGGATGGAAATGTCCACCGAGGTGCCCTTGGCGCCTCGCAGCTCTTTCACCGCCTGCTCGCTGGTCCAGCCCTTGGCACTCTTACCCTTGATGATCGCGATCACATCGCCGCGCCGGATGCCCGCGCGGTAGGCCGGCGTGCCCTCAAACAGGTTGGTCACGGTGATGTCGTCGTTCACCACGACGATGCTGAGGCCGAGGCCGTAGTAGACGCCTTCCTGTCGCTCGCGCATCCGGGCGTACGCCTGGGGTTCGAGAAAACTGGAATGCGGATCCAGCGTCCGCAGCATCCCGTCGATTGCACCGTAGACGAGGTCGTCCGCCGCCGTTTCGACGACGAAGTCACGTTCGACCGCCGCGAGCGCGGCCGAGAACATGCGGTAGCGCTCAGTCACGCGGTCGGCGTTGGCGCCGGCGCCACGCGCGCCTACACTACTGCCGAGCAGGCCGCCAGCCACCGCCGCGATCACCACCACCACTGCTGCCGCAGGCACGCCTGAATTTCGCATAGATAAAGGCAATGGTAGCAGAGGGACGGAGGTTACGGCTCGGCCGTTTCTGCGGGTTTTTTCTTGCCGAAGAGCCACGCCACCCCGATGCTGATCACGTAGAGCACCAGCATCGGCGCGGCAAACAGCATCTGGCTGGCCGGGTCCTGTCCGGGACTGGCCACGGCCGCCACGATGAAGATGATCAGGACGGCATACTTGAAGTTCTTGATCAGGAACTTCGCCGAGACGATCCCGAATCGCGCGAGCACGAAGATGACGACCGGCATCTGGAAGATCAGGCCAAGGCCGAGGACCATCCGCAGATAGAGCGAAAACGCCGACGTCCAGGTGGGCGTCCAGGCCAGGAACGACGGGTTGAACTTGGCGAGAAACTCCCAAGTCACTCGGAACGCGATGGCGTGTCCAAAGTAGGCGCCGGTCAGGAACAGGGCCGTGGACGTGAAGACGAACGGCACGGCCAGCCGTTTTTCCTTGGAATACAAACCCGGCGCGATGAAGTACCAGATCTGAAGGAGGATCAGCGGCGACGCAATGATCACGGCCACCAGAAGCCCGGCCTTGAAGTAGATCATGATCGGGTCGAGCGCCTCGGTGCCCAGCAGAGTGCCACTGGGTAACACGGCGAGCATCGGCCGGGTCACTTCTTCCAGAATGTGATCGATGAACGCGAATGCGACGATCCCGGCAACGAGCACGGAGTAGACGGCGTAAAGAATCCGGCGGCGCAGCTCGTCGAGGTGATCGAGAAAGCTCATGCGGCCGGGCGCGCCCGGCGCGAGGTCGTCTTCCTCCACTTAGCTGTGCTGCTGGCCGCGAGCGATCGTCTCGGGGTCGGTGGGCGATCCGATCGTCGCCGGATCGGTCTCAGACGGTGCCTCGAGGGGGGCCACGGTGGCAGGCTTCTGCGCGGAGCGCTGCCGATCTTCCAGCGAGATTTCCTCGTCCAGCGTGTGCTTCAGTTCGTTCGACGCGCGCTTGAACTCCTGCAGGCTCTTGCCAAGCGAACGGCCAAGCTCAGGTAATTTGCGGGGGCCGAACACGATCAGTGCCACGGTGAAAATGATGATGAGTTCGGGCATGCCGATCGAGCCAAACATGAGCGTTGCCTCCCTGGGAACCGATGAACTGTCAGTATACCGCAGCGACCCGGAACCGGCCTGAACTCATTGACTTGGACGTGTTCGGGTGTACCATTATTGAGGATTATGGGCCGGGTCCAGACAGGGACCGTCTTTCTTGATTCAGGGACAGAAAAAATGACGACGATGAAGCGACTCTTGGGAGTAAGCGTCATGGGGGCAATGCTGGCGACGGCCATCCCGGCCTCAGGACAGACCACGCCCCCCCAGTCACAGCCGGCCACCCAGGCGGAAACGCGGATGGCCACGGTCAGCGTGAGCGGCGACACCGGACTCTGGTTTGTCCCGACCGCCCAGGTGCTACCGCACAAGAAGTGGTCCGTCAGCTTCTACCGCGAAAACGCCGACTACGGTCAGGGTTTTACCGACACCTCCAACTTCCCGGCGTCCTTTGCGGTGGGCCTGGGCAACCGTGCTGAAGTGTTCGGCAGTTACACCGCCGTCACGCGCATTGACCGCGACACGCGGCCCATGTTCTTCATCAGCCCAGCAGGTTCGCCGTCTGGCGCGGGCGGCGGGGTGGTGAATGAGTATCCGCTGGTGCGACAGGGGTGGATTGGGAACAGGCCCGGCGACCTGCGCGTGGGCGCCAAAATCGCCATCATCTCGCAGAGCGACCGCGCCGCCCTGGGTTTCGCCGTGCGTGGCGCCGCGAAGCTAGCCACTGGCGATGACGAATTGGGCTCGTCCACTGGCGAATCCGACTTCACCATTGACGGCATCCTCAGCAAGCAGTTCCGCGTGATCGAACTCTCGGCATTTGGCGGCGCGACCTTCCGCGGTGACCCCGCCGGCTTCGACCTCACCAATGGCATCCGCTGGGGTTTGGGCGTCGGCTTCCCTGCGAATGCACGACTGCGCTTCACCGCAGAACTCACCGGCGAGAAGTACCTCGACAACGTGGTGCTCGCGCCTGCCAACTTCACCGGTGTTGACGGTTCTGTCGCGCCCACGTCCACCAGCCTTGCCACGCCGGTGTTCGCCGCGGTCGGCGTCACCTGGCAGGCGTCCTCGGGCTTCTTTATCGGCGGTGGCCTGAACTGGTCGGGTACGACCGACGCGCGCAGCAATGCGAAGTGCCCCATCGCCTCACTGACGTGCTCCGGCTTTGGCGACAACTTCGGCGACGCCGTTGGCATTCAGTTCCGCATCGGTTACCACCCAGGTGCGCGTGATGAAGTGGCCGCAGCGGCCGCAGCGCGCGCGGCAGAAGATGCCGCCCGCCGGGCCGCAGATGCCGCCGCCGCAACCGCGGCCGCCGCGGCTGCCGCAGCGGCCGCGAGGGTGCCGCCAGCCAACCGGCCCCCGACCGTGACCGCGGCCTGCAACCCCTGCATGGTGGAAGTGGGCAAGGTCTCGACCGTGTCAGCCGACGCGCAGGATCCGGATGGCGATGCCCTGACGTACCGCTGGACAACCAACGCCGGGACGTTCTCGACGCCCACCAATCGCCAGTCGCCCTGGACGGCGCCCATGGTGGTCGGCCCCGTGCCGGTGACCATCACGGTCACCGACAGCCGGGGCGCCACAGCGTCAGCCTCGGTGACACTCCAGGTGGTGCAGCCGGCGGTCAAGGACTTCGTGTTCGAGGACGTCCACTTCGAATTCGATCAGTTCTCGCTGCGGGCCGACGCCCTGAAGATCCTCGATGACGCCATCACCGCCATGCAGGCGAATCCGAACCTGCGGCTCGAAATCGAAGGCCATACCTGCAACGTGGGCACCTCCGAATACAACCTGGCCCTCGGTGAACGCCGCGCGACGGCCGTGCGCAGCTACCTGAATTCGCGTGGCGTGAGCCCGGACCGCCTCCGGATTGTCAGCTACGGCGAAGAACGGCCGAAGTTTGACAACGCCCGCGAGGAAACCCGCCGGCTCAACCGCCGCGCGGCCCTAGTGGTGCGGCTCCAGTAGCCACGCCCCTCATTTGTCCATTCGCCAGTCCTCGGCCGCCGACGTCATCCGCCTGATCGCGGAGCTCACCGGAGGTGACAGCCAGCGCCGGGAAATGGCACTGGCGCGCCTGGCGGTGATCGGCCAGCGGGCGACCACTCCCCTATTGGCGGTGGCGAACAACATCCAACAGCCGGTCGAAGCGCGCGTGGCGGCATTCGAGGCGCTCGAAGCCATCGGCGATGGCCGCGCGCTCTCAGCGGCCCTGTCTTCGGTCGGGGAGCCATTGGAAGCGATCGCCGTCGCAGCCATTGGCGTGGTCGGACAGATCGCGCGTGAGAAAGACGCCCGGGGGACCCGGGCGTTCGACCGCCTGGCCGCGACCGCGCTCTCGGCTGGGTCATCCACAGCCGTACGCCTCGCTGCGCTGGCCGCACTCGACGGCCAGCCCGAAAAGCTCCTGAAGCCCATCTACGAGGCGCTGGCGAAGGACCCGGCCTCCAAGGTGGTCGCGCGCGTCACGCGGCGTCAGGCAGGCGCAGTGGAGCCGCTCGACGTCCTGGTGGCGCGCGGCTTGCCGGCCGACCCGGCCGTGGTGGCGGCCGTGGCCCAAGAAGACGGGGAGCGGGCGCCGCTGGCCACTCTGAAGCGCGCCGTGGAAATTGTGCGGAGCCGCCAGGAACAGGCGCGGGACGCCGAAGCGCGAGAACAGTGGGCGGTCGTCCGAGGCGTGCTGCACCAGCATCTGGCGGCCCGCGGGAGCCGCCTGGCGTTGTACGACCTGCGCGAAGCCCTGGAGAGCGCGACCACCCTTCTGCCGGTGGGCTTTCTTTCAGCGGCGGCCGTGGTCGGCGATACGTCGTGCCTGATGCCGCTGGCACGGGCGTGGGCGGATTCGGCCGCGCCTGACCGATGGTGGCGCGACCACCTGGCAGAGTCCTTTGGTGCGATTGTCGTGCGCGAACAGCTCACCCGCCGTCACGCCGTGCTGAAGCAGATCCTCGAACGCTGGCCTTCGGCTGGAGTGCTAGTTGCGAGGGCGAAGAGATAGGGGGACGGGTGTGACGGCTTCGACGAGCGGGGTGTCCAGGATGCCATCGGGACACCACAGATAGGCCGCATGCGTCCCGAGCGCGAGGGCTCCCGGCGACCAGTCAGTTTTTGTCAGAGGAGCCAGGGCGGGGCGAGCCTGGCCATCCAGATACGCCGACACGAGCAGCCGTGAGGGGTTATCCACTTTTGACCCAAACGGTTGTTCGCGCGTCACGGCCTCTACTTGGGCCGCCGACAACACCACCACGCGCACCTGCAGGCTCAGATCGGCGAGCAGGGCTTTTTCGAGACGCGCGGATAGTTGTGCCGGCTCTGCCGTCCGGTGCGCCGGGGTGAAAATCAGGTTGCCGGTGGCCAGGACCGTGGCCACATCGCGCCAGCCGAGCGCCTCGGCCACGCGCCGCAGATCGGCCATCGCCAGCCGCTTGCCGCCCACATTGATGCCGCGCAGCAATGCGACATGCCGCACGTCAGTACGCTTTCGCGAACCAGGCCTTCACGGTGGATGGGCCATCACACTTGACGCAGCGGCCCTCCACTCGGGGAGACCCCATGGGGATGTTGCGCAGCGTGGCTTGTGTTTCCGCCTTGATGGTCGTTTCACACGCCGCGCTGCCGCACCAGCTCGCAATGACGAACCCGGGGCGCCCTTCCATGGCTGCCGAGAACTCGGCCCACGTGGCCGCCTCAGACGTGTGCGTCTGACGAAACTCGAGCGCCCGCGCGAAGAGGTTGTCCTGGATGGCCTGCAGCAGCGCAGGCACGCGCTGCTGGAGTTCCGCCATGGGGATGGAGGCCTTCTCGCGCGTATCACGCCGCGCCGAGAACACGGCCCCTTTCTCGATATCCTTGGGCCCCACTTCAAGACGCAGCGGGACGCCGCGCAGCTCCCACTCGGCGTACTTCCAGCCGGGCGAATTTTCTTCGGTCGCGTCCAGCTTCACGCGCACGCCGATGGCCGTCAGTTGATCCCGAATGGCCTCACACGTCGGCAGCACGGTTTCTTTCCAGTTGCCCCGCGGGATCGGCACAATCACCACTTGATGCGGCGCCACAGCCGGCGGCAGCACGAGCCCGCTGTCGTCGCCATGGGTCATGATGAGCGCGCCGATGAGCCGCGTTGAGACGCCCCAGGAGGTCGTCCACGCGTGCTGGATCGTCTTGTCGCGCCCCTGAAACTGAATCTCGAACGCCTTGGCGAAGTTCTGCCCAAGGTTGTGAGAGGTGCCGGCCTGCAGCGCGCGGCCGTCGCCCATCAGCGCCTCAATCGAAAACGTATGCGAAGCGCCGGCAAACTTCTCACTGTCGCTCTTCACGCCATCCACCACCGGCATCGCCAGCTCACGCTCGGCGAACTCCTTGTACAGCGCGAGGATCTTCAACGTCTCCTCTTCTGCCTCGTCGGCAGTCTCGTGCGCCGTATGCCCTTCCTGCCACAGGAACTCGGTCGTGCGCAGAAACGGCCGCGTCACTTTTTCCCAGCGCACCACATTGGCCCACTGGTTGATCAGCACCGGCAGATCGCGCCAGGACTTCACCCACTTGGCGTACATCGTCCCCACGATGACTTCTGATGTCGGGCGCACGATCAGGCGCTCTTCGAGTTCTTCATCGCCGCCACGCGTGACCCATGCCACCTGCGGAGCGAACCCTTCCACGTGCTCCTTCTCCTTCATCAGGAGGCTCTCAGGAATGAACAGCGGGAAGTAGGCGTTCACATGCCCGGTCGCCTTGAACCGGCCATCGAGCAGCCGCTGGATGTTCTCCCAGATGGCGTATCCGTACGGACGAATGACCATGCACCCCTTCACCGGCGAGTAGTCGGCCAACTCGGCGCGGCGCACCACATCGAGGTACCACCGTGAGAAGTCCTCGGATTGCGGGGTTATTTCGGTCACAAACGCGTCTTTTTTCTGCTCTGACAAGTGCACCTCTTCGCTCCTGCTATCCTACACGACGAGCGATGGCTGTCATTCGGCTGGACGTCACACATGCGGGTGGTTCGTATCCCGTACTCATCGGGGCCGCGCTCACGCGCCAGGTGGGCTCGATGCTGGCCGAGCAGGGCCTCATCAGCACCACCGCAGTCGTGAGTTGTCCGCCAGTGTGGCGGCAGCACAGTGCCCGCATACAGGACGTGCTCGGCGGACACCCGCCGCTGCTGATACCCGACGGCGAAAAGGCCAAACAACTCGCGACCGTGGCGCGACTGTACGATGGCTTGTTTGAGCGCCGAATCGACCGGTCCGCGATCATCATCGGATTCGGCGGTGGTGTCGTCGGTGATGCGGCCGGTTTCGCTGCGGCCACTTATCTGCGCGGCCTTCGCCTTGTGCAGATTCCGACCACGCTGCTTTCGCAGGTGGACAGCGCGATTGGCGGAAAGGTCGGTGTCAACCTGCCGGCCGGCAAGAACCTGGTGGGCGCCTTCCACGCACCGTCACTGGTGATCTGCGATCCAGAACTGCTGGACACGTTGCCGCGCCGTGAGTTTCGCGCCGGGCTCTACGAGGCCCTCAAATACGGCGTCATCGGTTCGCGACCGCTCTTCGATTACATCGCAATGCATCTGTCAGCCATCTTCAACAAAGACCCGGAGGTGCTGACGCCGCTCATCGCAGACTGCTGCCGCATGAAGGCCGTGGTGGTGATGGCCGATGAGCGCGAGCAGGGACTGCGACGCACCCTCAACTTCGGGCATACCGTGGGACATGCGCTGGAAGCGATCAGCCGGTACGGCCGTTTCCTGCATGGCGAAGCGGTGGGCTACGGCATGCTCGCCGCGGCGGCGCTCTCGGTCAGGCGCGGGATCTTTCCTGCCGAAGACATGGAAGCGCTCACGACCATCATTGGGCGCATGGGCCCGCTGCCGTCGACGGCCGGCCTAAAGGCATCTGATGCCCTGGACGCTATTCAGAGCGACAAAAAAGTGTCGAAGGGCACTCTGCACTTCGTGCTGCCGATCCGCCTTGGGGTGACCGCTGTCGTCTCGGACGTGACACCGAAGGAGCTGCGGGCCGCGCTTCGGACGATCGGGGTGCGCTAAACTCCCGCCTCCGAGCCGCCGCCGCGAAGCCACCCTGGCGGCACACCTTCCCGGCGCGTCGAAGACCGCCAGGGTGGCGCCTCGTGCGACCCGGCACGGCAACGCCCCGCCCGCACACGGAACCAGCAGAATGCGGCCGAGCGACGGCACATCACCATTGGCGAGCGTGGTCTGAATAATGGTGTCGGGCACCCAGGCCAGCGTGAGCGCATCCGGCCTCACCACCGTCGGCGCGTCGGGACGTACGCGCCCAACCCGCCGTGGCCACAGCGGCGTAAACACGCGGTTGAGCGGACCCGACATCGGCCCTCGATCGAGCCCCGCGCCCGCCAGACGCAGATCGCGCCCGAGGGTCTCGGCAATCACGCGCGCCCGTTGCTGCGCATCCATGACGCGCGATTGCGACCGTGCGAACCGGTCCGTGGTGGCCGTGAGCGCGGCCACGGCTGACACGACGATTGCACTCAACACGAGCGCCACCAGCAATTCGGCCAGCGTGAATCCGGACGATTCCCGCGTCGAGGTCATGGCAGCCCTCCCACCACGGCCTGTACTTCTGCGACGCGGCCGGACCCCACTGCCAGAACTTCCACGACCACCGAAGACGCGCCGGTCGCCGCCCATCCCGGCGTCACCGTCCATCGCCGAACAAAAAACGCGGACGCCGCCGGCGACACGCTGCTGTCGGCCGCGAAATAGTCTTGCTGGGTGCCGCTCGCCATCACGGCAGGCGCGGCGCGAAGTTGCTCCACCTTCTGCATCGCCAGCAGCGCCGCAGTCGTGCTGACGCGCGCGAGCCCGATCACGGCCGCGGCTTTGGCCAGCAGACCCATGGCCCCTGCCACCAGCACCGAGACCAGTACCAGCGCGACCAGGACTTCAATGAGAGTGAAACCGCGCTTCGAAGGGGGGTGTGACACGCACAGGACCTGTGCAACTCCCGGTCCAGCAGGCCGACCGGCCTGAAACCATCAAAAACACCCAGAAACGTGAGGCCAGACCAGACCATGTTGCAGAAACTGCCAACGGCGCGCTGCAGCCGCCTAGCGAAAACTGCAATGACTAAATCGACAGCGTGCCCATGTACCAGTCGATCAGGCGCTGGCCCCAGACAGACGACACCAGCGCGGCCACCGACAGGAACACCCCGAACGGCAACTTGCTCTGCATCGTCCCCCGCCCGGCGATGGCGATGCCGATGCCGACGAGGGCGCCCACCAGACTTGAGAGCAGCACAACCGCCCAGACGTGTGGCCAGCCCAGGAAGGCGCCGATCATCGCAAGCATCTTCACGTCACCCAGCCCCATCGCATCCACGCCACGGGCGAGCTTCCAGACTGCGCGGATCAGCAGCAGCACGCCGGCACCAACCGCCGCGCCAATGAGGCTCTCCATCAGGCCCGGAGGACCGATCAGGCTGAACGCGATCCCGGCGCCAATGCCGAAATACGTCAGCGGGTTCGGCAGCCGGAATGTCTCGAGATCAGTGGCCAGCAGCGCCACGAGGAGCGACGAGAACACGAGCCTCGAAGCGAGGAGGACGGCCATGGCCGTGTCCGCGACCGGCGACCCCGGCAGCGTGACGCCCTGCAGCAGGAACACGGCACCGGTGGCAAGTTCGATGATCGGATAGCGCCCACTGATCGGCGCACGGCACGTACGGCACTTGCCCCCGAGCCAGAGCCAGCTGAGCACGGGAATGTTGTCGCGCCACACCAGCCGCATGGCACATTTCGGGCAACGCGACGGTGGCGTGACAATCGAGATCCCCGCCGGCAGTCTGACGATGCAGACGTTGAGAAAGCTGCCGACCATCAGACCAAAGATGAAGAGGACGCTGAGTTCGAATGACGTCATCGTCCCGTTTCCTGGCGGAGTTCACGAAGCCGTCGCTCGGCCAGCTGACGGATCCACTTCTCTTCGGACTTCGCAAGCTCCGTAAACATCACGAGCGCGCCTTCGCGGCCGCCGCCCTTCGCCAGCGTGTTCGCGGCGAGCGGCCCGAGCCACGGCGGTGCGCCCGGCATCAGGCCCGCGCGCTTGAACTCGTTCGCCGCGGCCACCAGGTCATTCCGGTGCCAATAGTGCACAAAGCCGAGTGCTTGTGCGTACTGCCACCGCGGTTCCACGCGCAGCCCCTTCTCGAGCAATGCGATCGCCAGGTCGGTGCGGCCGGCGCCATCAGGCGGCGGTTCAGACAGGAAAATCGCGCCGAACTGGTACGCCACCGAAAAGTACGGATCGAGCGACGTGGTCAAGTCCAGCAGCGAATCGAGCAACTCATAGCCGCCACTGAAGTGGCGCGACTTCCGCTGGCTTGCGTAGTACTGCACCGTGCGAATCCAGTAGACGTCGGCCATGACGGCGTCGAATGAGAGCGCCAGGTGATCGGCCACGCGACCGCTCGTCAAATACAGCAACCGCTCCTCTGATGTCTCGCGCGGATACATCCGGTCGCGGGCATCAAGGGTGACGGCCGCGAGTCCAATGCCCGCCGCTACGCCCAGGTACACGCCGATGGCCTTTCCGGAAATCGTCACTTGAACTCCCGGCGCGAGAAGATGGCCACAGCGCCACCCACCAGCGCACCCGCGTAACACGCGGCATACGCCACCGTCATCGCCACGTATGCCCAAGGCACCGGCGGCCGGCCATTGACCACATCCGCCTTGATGTCGAAGGCCGAAAACGCCGGCACGATCACGCCGATCGCGCGCACCACCGACGCCAGCATCTCTGAACTGACGATGCCGCTGAATCCGCGCAGGTCTTCGCTGAAGAGGCCCACCACAAACACGCCCAACGTCAGCCCTGCCGAGAGGATGCCGCTTGATGAAAATGTGGAGAAGAACAGCGCCACCGCAGTCAGGAGCGCCAGTTCAGCGAGGATCAGGATCACCGCCTTGAACAACGCCAGATCGGGCATCTTCCACTCGATCCACGCGAGCAGCAGAAACAGCGCGAGGGTCATCAGCAGCAGGTTGACGGTGATGGTGCCCACCAGCCCGGCGAACTTGCCCACCACAAACTCCCACCGGTGCACCGGCTTGGCGAGCAGGGCGTAAACGCTGCGGCGTTCAATTTCCCTGGCCACAAGCCCCACGCCGATAAACACCGCCATCAGGACACCGGCCAGTTCAAGCGTGGCCAACCCGATGTCCTTGATGATCTTCACGTCCTGGCCGGCGGTAATCTGCCCGATGAGTACCGACGCCGCGACGAGGATCAGCGCGAAGCCGGCAATCGCGAACAGGACGCGATCGCGGACACTCTCCTTGAAGACGTGCCAGGCCACCAGCCGCACACGCGTCATGACACCTGCTCCACGAAGACGTCTTCGAGCGTGGCTCGGGTGGGCGACGCCGACACCAACCCCCCGCCCAACTCGGTCATCGCCGCAATGAACGGCTCGGGGCGTTCGCCCTCACGCAACTCGAAGGTATAACGGCCGTGCGCGATCCGGGTCGCGCGCATGGTACGCGGCTGCAGCGCGGCCACTGCAGCGGGCGACAGATTGGCGCCAATCACTTCCCACCCACCGACCTTGCCGGCGGTGAGGTCCCCCACCGCGCCGCTGGCCATGAGGCGACCGCGGGCCAGAATCGCTACGCGTGAACACAGCGTCTCGGCATCCGACAGGATGTGTGAACTGAAGAGCACGGTGCGACTAGCGTCGCGAAGTTTCAGGATCAACTCCCGCACTTCGCGCCGCCCAATCGGGTCAAGCCCCGACATCGGCTCGTCGAGAATCACGAGCGCCGGTTCATTGATCAGGGCCTGCGCCAGGCCGACCCGTTGCAGCATGCCCTTGGAATACTGGCGCATGGGACGACGCCTCGCGTCGCCCAGTCCCACGTCGTCAAGCACCTGGCCCACGCGACGGGTGCGATCGGCGCCCGAGATCCCGCACAGGCCGGCGAAGTACGCGAGCAGTTCCTCGGCGGTCAGGTGGTCGTAAAATACGGGGTGCTCGGGCAGGAATCCCAGAGCCGCGCGCGCTGCCCGATCACCGGGAACACCACCAAACACGGTGACGTGCCCCGAGGTCGGGCGCAGCAGGCCCGTAATCAGTTTGAGCGTGGTGGTTTTGCCGGCCCCATTCGGTCCGAGCAGGCCGAACACTTCGCCGCGCGACAACTCGAACGAGACTTCGTCGAGCGCACGCTGTTTCTTCCAGCCGAACAGGCCGGCCGGGAAGTTTTTTGTCAGACGGTCAAGTCGAAGGACGACAGACACAACGTCAATTGGGCTTCTTCAACTCATGTTCGATGGCGGCCCTGAAGTAGGCAGGTGGCAGGTTGCGTGTCAGCCTCACACCATTGACGAAGTAGGTCGGGGTTCCACCAATGCGCAGGGCCACTCCGTCGGAAACGTCCTGACGGATGGCCACCAGCATCTGCGGAAACTGCTCCGCGAAGTTGGTCAGGCCGGTCACCGCTTTGAGTCCTTCAGTGACCACGTCTACACCGCCGACCAGGCGGGTCTGGTTCTCAAACAGCCACGCTTCCATTTCGTCGGCCTTGCCAACCGCACGCGCCATCCGCAGCGCGGCAGACGCTTCACACGATGCATAGTGATTCATGCTGGGCGTCGAAAAATTGCATTCGCCTTCAAGAGGAAAGTCCTTGATGACGTATTTCACCGCACCAGGATGTGTCTGCGCGAACTGATCGATGACGGGTCTGAGCGATGCCCATCCTTCGCGACACGACGGACACTGAAAGTCGTTGAACTTGATCACCACCACCTTGGCGCCCTCGGCGGGTACGCCGGTCTCTTCGCGCGGCGCCTTCTCCCACTCCAGCAGCCAGGCCTGCACCTGATCGGCTGGCGGCGGCGCGGCCTGGTTCACCTGGGCCGCAGCCTCGTCTGCTGTGGCGGGCTGGGCGTCGTGCGGAAAAAACGCGAGCGTGCTGGCGACACCGGCCAGCAACACCACGGCGACGGTTAGCATGGCAGGATTCTTCATGACGCCCTTGAGATCATCAACCAGACGGGCCGGCAGTTCCGCCATGGGAACCGACGACGACACGCCCGAAAGAACAAAAATGGCAGTGACGCACACGTAGGTGCCGATGCAGAGCAGGCACGCGGTGCCCAGGATAAAAAACGACGCGTACGCCAGATACAGAATCGCCGCGAGGCCAAGAGTGGACCACGCAAAAAGGTAGGCGCCGACCGGACTGGTGGGCGCGGTGCTCTTGGCGTCCACCGGAGCCGGAGCACCGCCAAACGCAGCCAGCACCACGGCCAGGCCAAACCAGATGAGCCCGCCAACGGCGGTGGACACACCCTGGAATGAGCCGTACTGGCTCATGTAGACCTGCGAACAATTGAACGTGGCGTTGACGTCACAAAAACTTGTGTAACTCGGGTCGGTCAGCAACTGGTAGTGCACCCAGGCGGATGCGCCAGCGAACCCCAGCCCTACGAGACCGAACAACAACACCAGCGACCGGACACGAGGAGTCATACGGGGATGTTGTACCACAGGAGAGACTGCAAAAAGAACCCGCCGCGCAGGTCCGGGGGCTGGCCCCGGCCCTGAGCGGCGGCAACTAACCTAACCGATCAACCGATCGGAATCGCGGGGAGACCAAACGGCTCAGCAATGGAGATGTCCGCCCACTGCTGGTACACCGTGTTGGCGGCGTTGGTCGCGTACGACTTGCTGCCCGTCGTGCCATAGCCAGTAGGCCGAGCCGACGCGTAGTAGCCCGTCTGGGTCTCGACCGCGTTGCAATCGGCCGGACCAGGCATGGCACCAGCACCCGCCGCCAGCACGAAGTTGTAGCCGCTCTTGATGGGTGCCGCCACGCCGAGGTCGGCCGAGATGAAGCCCATCGTCGGCGCGGGCGTCGCGAGCGTCACGAAGGAGATCGCGTAGCCGTTGTTACCGCAGGAGGCCGAATAGGCAACCTCTGAGGAGTTGACGACCTTCAGCGACGCGAGCGCCGACGTCTCGTTGGCGCTCATACGTGCGCGCAGCAGGTTCGGCACCGCGATCGCCGCGATGATGCTGATGATTGCGACGACGATCAACAGTTCAATAAGCGTAAAACCCTGGTCTCGTTTGCCCGTCATGATTTTGTGTCCCTTGTCCATATCGGCCCCGATGTCCGCCTCGTCATGAAGTAGGCTCACCGTGGCACCATCCGTCAACTCTCTTTAGCAACTTCGGTGCCAGTTCCAAATACTCGCGCTCGATTCCCCGTAAACTGTTCTAATTCAAAGACTTAAATGAACAGCCTGGCACCGTTTATTCCGGCTTGGCCCGTTGCCTCTTCGTTAAGACGTCAGATTTGTCATCCCCGGCTTGTTATTTGTCAGTACCTCGTCAGCACCCGCCACGTCACATCATCATCTGGTTGATCAGCTCAAACAGCGGCAGGTACATCGAAATGATGATGCCGCCCACAATGACGCCCAGAACTGCAATCATCACAGGCTCCAGCACGGTCAGCAGTCCGGCGACGGCGACATCCACTTCCTCTTCGTAGAACTCGGCGATCTTGGCGAGCATGACATCGCGGGCGCCCGTGTTTTCACCTGCACCGATCATCTGCCCCACCATCGGCGGGAACACCTTGGTGGCCCTCAAGGGCGCTGCAATGGTTTCACCGCGCTCAATGCCCATGCGGGCCTATCTGACTGCGGCCTCCACGACAGCGTTGCCCGAGGTGCGGCCCGTGATGTCGAGCGCGGTCAGAATAGGCACGCCGGCACTGATTAGGGTGCCCAACGTCCGACAGAACCGCGCGACCGCCACTTTCCGAAGAATCGGCCCGAGCAGCGGAACTCGCAACAAGATGCCGTCAATCTTGAGGCGCCCCGCTTCGATAGCGTAGTACCGTCGAATGACAAACGCAAGGGCGAAACCGCCCGCGACCAGCGCCGGTAGCGCGAAGATGAAGAGCTCGCTGGCCCGGATCACGATTCTGGTGGCCAGCGGCAGTTTGGCCCCCAACCCTGCAAACAGCGACGCAAAGGTCGGAATGACCATCCACAAAAGCACGGCGACCACGATCCCCGCGATGGTGACGACGGCGGCGGGATAGATCATCGCCGCTCGCACCTGCGACTGTAACTTCACCTGCTTCTCGATGTAGGTCGAGAGGCGCTTGAAAATGGTGTCGAGAATACCTGCCGATTCACCCGCCGCCACCATGTGGGTAAACAACGGGTTGAATGCGTGCGGCTGCCGAGCCATGGCCTCGGCCAGCGACGCGCCGGACTCAACGTCGACGCGGACGGCACGAACGGCCGCCGCCAGACGCTTGTCCGGCTCTTCCTTGGCCAGCAATTCGAGACACTGCACCAGCGGCAGGCCCGCGTCGATCATGGCCGACAGCTGCCGCGTGAACACGGCAAGGCTCTTGGCCGGAACCTTGCGCGCGCGTTTGTTCGCTACCACGGCCGGCGCCCGCCGTGGCGTGGCCACCGACACCGTTCGCTGCGTCACCCCTGCGCCGCTCATACCTTCTCCCGTCCGCGTTCGAGGATCTGGAGCAATTCGTCTCGATTCGATGACGCGGCCAGGCCGGTCTCACGCGAGACGACCCGGCTCATCATCAACTTCGCCAACGCCTGGTTCATAGTCTGCATATTGAACTTGTCCTGTCCCGACTGCATGGTCGAGTAGATCTGGTGCACTTTGTACTCGCGGATCAGGTGGCGGATGGCCGGTGTCGCCACAAGAATTTCGAGCGCCGCCGCCCGGCCCGTGCCATTAGCCTTGGGCAGCAGCGCCTGACACACGATGCCTTCGAGCACCAGCGACAGCTGCGTACGAATCTGCCCCTGCTGCTCTGCCGAAAAGGCGTCGATGATTCTGGTCATGGTCTGGGCGGCCGAGTTGGTATGGAGCGTGGCCAGCGTGAGATGCCCCGTTTCGGCCAGTCGCAGCGCCAACGCCATGGTTTCAAGGTCTCGCATTTCGCCGACCAGGACCACGTCGGGGTCTTCTCGCAGCGCGCCACGAAGCGCATTCGCAAACGTCTTCGTATCGGCGTGCAATTCGCGCTGATTGACCAGCGCCATTTTGTGCTCGTGCAGGTACTCAATCGAGTCTTCGACCGTGATGATGTGAGCCGCGCGCGAGGAATTGATGCGATCGACCATGGCCGCGAGTGTGGTGGACTTGCCGCACCCGGTCGGTCCGGTCACAAGCACGAGTCCGCGGGGCCGGTCGGCCAGCTTCGCCAGCACCGGCGGCAGACCGAGGTCTTCAAGCGTCGGAACGCGCTCGGGTACCAACCGGAACACTGCGCCCACGGCGCCCTTCTGACGGAACACGTTGCATCGAAACCGACCGACGCCTTTCAGGCCGAATGCGAGATCCTGTTCCCAGTTTTCCTCGAAGATCTTTTTTTGCGCATCGGTCAGCACCGAGTACACCAGCGACTGCGTCACTTCTGGCGTCAACACCGGTTCTGGGAGCCGCTGGAGCAAGCCATTCACGCGCACCTGCGGCGGGCTGTCCACTGACAAGTGGAGGTCCGACCCCCCCAGTGACATCGTTGTCGTCAACAAATCAGGCAACGTCATCACACCACCGTCTCCCGGATTACATCATCCAAGGTCGTCAAGCCCTGGCGCACCATCTGCAACCCGCACTGCCGCAGCGTCACCATGCCTTCGTCCATCGCCTGCCGACGAAGTTCCGAGACCGGCGCGTTCTCCAGAATCAGTCGCCGAATCACTTCCGAAGACGACATGACTTCGAACAGGCCCACGCGTCCCTTGTAGCCCGTGCCGCCGCAGCGGGGACAGCCCCGGCCGTGCTGGACCACAAGCGTGGACACTTCATCGGGCGAAAACCCCGCTTCAACCAGTAGCCCCGCCTGCAGGGTGTCCGGTTCCCGGCAGTGTTCGCAAATGCGCCGCACCAGTCGCTGGGCCACGATGAGCTGCAGTGAACTGGCCACAAGGAACGGATCGACGCCCATGTTGATGAGACGCCCCACCGTGCTGGGCGCATCGTTGGTATGCAGCGTGGAGAGCACCATGTGGCCGGTGAGCGCGGCCTTGACGGCGATCGACGCCGTCTCTGCGTCGCGGATTTCACCGACGAGCAGGACGTTGGGATCCTGCCGCAGGAACGAGCGGAGGGCCGTCGCGAATGTGAGGCCAATCCCGTCCCGGACCTGCACCTGATTGATGCCGGCGAGGTTGAACTCCACCGGATCTTCGGCGGTCATGATGTTGACGCCGGGTTGATTGAGCTGCGAGATCGCCGAGTACAGTGTGTTGGTCTTGCCGCTGCCAGTCGGGCCGGTCACCAGGACCAGGCCCCAGGGCCGACGGATCGCCGCTGAGAATCGCGCGAGGGCGCTGGCTTCGAAGCCCAGTTGCGTCATGTCCAGACGCAGCTGCTGGCGGTCGAGCAGCCGAAGCACGATTTTCTCCCCGAACAAAGTGGGCAGGCACGAGACTCGAAAATCGATCTGGCGCACCAGCTGTTCACCGGGAACGCCCTGGTCGTTGAAACGCGCCTCGATGCGCCCGTCCTGCGGCAGGCGCTTCTCGGCGATATCGAGCTGCGCCATGATCTTCAGGCGCGAGGTGATGGCGTCGCGGTACTTCAACGCCGGCGTCAACACGGGCTGCAAGACGCCGTCGATGCGGAACCGAATCCGCATTTCGCGTTCCTACGGCTCCAGGTGAATGTCGCTCGCCCCACGATGGATCGCCGACAGCATCAGCGCATTGACCAGCCGGATCACGGGCGCTTCAATGTCCTGTCCTTCAAGGGTGCTTGCATCGGCAGGCTCACTGTTCCCCACCAGTTCCAGGCCCTCCTCGCCGCTGAGGTCCTCGAGGGCACGTGTCACAGCATCGCTTGAGGCGGTCGCGCCCCCGGCGGCTGCGGCGCGGCCGTAATAACGCGCGATGGCCTCGCGCAGGGCCATTTCCGACGCCACGACCGGCTCGATCTGCAGCCCCGTCATGAACTTGATGTCGTCCATGGCGAACACGTTGGTGGGGTCGGCCATCGCCAGGGTCAGCGCGCTCCCGGAGCGGGCGACCGGAATGACCAGGTACTTGACGGCCGTCTCAACCGGCACGAGCCCCACGATCGCGGGGTCGAGCTCAAAACTGCCGAGCGCAATCGCGGGCACGCCATACTGGCGGCTCAGGACCTGCGTAATCTCATCGTCTTTGACGAGGCCCAGCTTGACGAGGCACAGGCCCAGCCGTCCACCGCTGGAGCGCTGGTGGGCCATCGCTTCCTGCAGTTGGACGGGCGTGATGCGCTTTTCGCGCAGCAGCAGTTCACCCAGACGTACGGCCATAACCCCCTAGTCCCAAGCAAGACGGGCGCATCGCGCGCCCGTCACACGGCCGTGATCCGGGTCTTACCATCCGGCACGAAGTGCCAGACCGAACCCTCGCTCTCCCTGCGCCCGCCCGTGCGTCACGTGGCCATCCAGCCACGCGCCCGGCCGTAACGCGAAACTCGCCCCAAGCGAACCCACCACCGTGCGGGCACCCTCGAGGTTCCAGCGTGCTCCACCTCGGACGGCCAAGCGCGACCAGAGTGTGTGCTCTGCCCCCACCGCCACCATCCGACTCGGTCCACCCGGGAGATCGGCCGTATCCAGGTCAAGGTCCACAGCAAAGATCAGGCCATCAGCGGGCAGAAGAGCCAGGCCTATCCGGGACCGGCGTTCGAGCTCTATGGCAGTTCCTGGCGATCCTTCAAAGGTGGGAGATCGCAGATTCCTCAATGTCCAGCCAATCCGGAAGACCCGGGCATCAAACATCGCCGAGGCATCGAGGTCAAAAACCCCGTGAGTGACGCCATCCCTGGCCGCCCCGGCCCCCAGGGCCTCGCCCGAGCTCGCCTCTGTGACGGGCCCGGCCGCCACCGTTCCACGGACGTACTTCAGCGTGGTGCCTACCACCAGGCCCTCGGTCAGCGTCTGCAGCAGCGTGGCGCCGTAATGCCTGGTGGAAAACCGGCGGGCAATCAGGCCCGAAGCCGCGTCGGCTTCCAAAACAGTCTCGTCGAAGCTGGCGTGGCTCAGGCCAATTGGCCATGTGCCCAAACTAACAAACTTGGCCGAACGTTGCCATCGGCCGACCGCCGGAGTCCCGTTCCGATCACCATTTCGAAAGCGGACCCACTCTATTGTCGCTCCGGCTGGCTGGCCGCTGGCGAGCCCGGCGGGGTTCCAGAAGACCGCGCTCGGGTCGTCCGCCACGGCGACGAAGGCTCCCCCCATGCCGAGAGCGCGGCTGCCCACCACCTCGAACGTTTGTTGGGCGGCCGAGGTCATCGGGAACGCCGAGACCAGTACGAGACACCCGCAAAGGGAAACCAGGATTTGGCGCATGGGTCGAGCCTATCAGGAACCCCTGCGCGCCTCCCGCCGTAGGTCTTTGGGGGGGGGTACAATACGTGGCTACCCCACGCGGCGGAATAACGCCGAGGAGACCGCAACCATGTCCGACGTGACCGCCACTGCCAGTTCTCTCCCTCCTGCCGAACCCATCCCGAACCTCCTTTCGCGAGCGATCGGTGTAATCACGTCGCCCGGCGCGACGTTTGCGCACGTGGCCCGAGTGCCGAAAGTGGCCGGCATGCTCTTCCTTGTGTCGCTGGTGCTCGGCCTGGCTCAGGGTCTGCCCCAGTTGACCGAACGTGGCCGCGCCGCAGCGCTCGAGATGCAGGTGCAGCAGATGGACCGCTTCGGCGTCACGGTGACCGATGAGATGTACCAGCAGATGGAACAGCGCTCGCACTCCAACCTGGGCGCCTACATATCGATCATCAGCATGTTTGTCGCCATCCCGTTTGGGGCCGTCATCATGACGGTGCTGCTGTGGGTGGCGTTCAACACCATCATGAGAGGCACCGCGTCGTTTAAACATGTGATGGCGGTGGTCGCGCACTCGCAGTCGGTCACGGCGCTCGGCGCGTTGATCGCGGCGCCCATCATGTATGCGCAAGGGGTGATGAGGGCGACTAACAGCATCACGAACCTTGGCGCGCTGCTCCCGATGCTCGACGAAACCAGCTTCCTGGCAAAACTCCTCGGGGGCATTGACCTCTTTGTGATCTGGTGGGTGGTGGTCCTGGCAATCGGGCTCACGGCGCTCTACCGGAAGAAGACCAGCAGCATCGCCACCGGCCTCTTCATCGTGTACGGCTTGATCCTCATCGTGGTTGCGTACTTCACCGCAGGGTAAAAATGAATCGGAACAAAATCATCATCGGCGTCCTCATCATTGTCGTCATCGGCGCCGTCGCGTACGCAAACCTGAACTTCAAGCGCACCACCGGCGTGGACGTGAACGTCGAGAAGATCGCGTTGCGCGATCTGGAGGCGATCGTGTCGGCGAGCGGAAAGATTCGCCCGCAGCGATCCGTGAACGTGAGCGCAGAGACGATGGGCAAGGTCGTCGGGTTGGCCGTCAATGAGGGCGACCAGGTCCAGGCGGGCCAGTTCCTGCTGCAGATTGACCCACGCAACCTTCAGACGCAGGTGAACCGGACCGGCGCCAGCCTCGCCGCCGCGCAGTCTCAACTCGCCGAAACGCGGGCCAGCGTCGACAACGCGCGCACCAACCTTAAACAGGCACAGGACAACCTGGAACGCCAGAAGGAACTGATCAAGGCTGGCCTCACGCCGCGAGAAACGGTCGACCGCGCGGAAAACGACGTCAAACTGCGGCTGTCGGACCTCGCGCAGCGCGAGCAGTCCGTGAAGACACAAGAGACGCGGATCAGGCAGGAAGAGGCGAACGTGGAGAACGCGCAGTTCGACCTGAACAAGGTACGCCTCGTGTCCCCCATCGCCGGCATCGTGACCCGTCGAAATATTGAAGAGGGAGAAACGGTGGTCGTTGGCACCATGAACAATGCCGGCACGGTGTTGCTGACTATTGCTGACCTGTCCGTGATCGAGACGGAAGTTGAAGTGGACGAAACAGACATCCCGTTTATCAATCTTGGCCAGCCGGCCTCTGTGACGATCGATGCCTTCCCTGACAAGACGTTCGCGGGCAAGGTCACCGAAGTGGGCAACAGCGCCATCCAGGCCACCGGCGCGGGGAGCGCCACGCGTGCCACGAACTTCAAGGTCGTCGTGACGCTTGAAGGCACGGTGCCTGACGTGCGTCCTGGTTTTACGTGCACGGCGGTCATCACCACGGCGACGCGGCAGAAGGCCGTGTCGATTCCTATCCAGGCGACCACGGTCCGCGAGATGGTGGTCAACGCCGATGGCAGCCTTGTTCGAGCAGCGCCGCCCCAGGGGCAGGCCCCTTCAAGGCGCACCACCGTGACAGCCGAGCTCCAGCCCGGGCAGACCCGGAAGGAAATCGAGGGCGCATTTGTCGTCACCGACGGCAAGGCCGTCTTCACGCCGATCAAGTCCGGCATCGCGGGGGAGAAATTTTTTGAGGTCCTGAGTGGCCTGAAGGAAGGCGACGCAGTCATCACGGGCCCCTTCACGTCGGTGCGATCACTCAAGGACGGCGATGCGGTCAAGGTGACGACCGCCTTCACCAACTCGACCGGCAAGTAGCGCGATGCAGCAGTTCTTTGAGGCCGCCGGCATCGCTCTCGCGGCGATCTGGTCGAACAAGCTCCGCTCGTTCCTCACCATGTTGGGCAACATCGTGGCGGTGTCTTCGATCATCGCCGTGGTCTCCCTGATCCAGGGACTGAATGCGTCGGTCTCGGGAGCGATCACCTCGCGCATCGGAGCGGATTCGTTCTCGGTGCAGCGCACCGGTCCGACCCGATCGGAAGATGAGCAACTACGCGCGCAGGGCAATCCCCGAGTCACGACCGAGGATGCCGAGGCCGTCCGAAAGGCCAGCGACCGGATTCGCCTCGTCATGGCGTCCGCGGGCAGCAACGGCGAGGCAAAAACGCGTTGGGAAACGCTGGACAGTCTGTCGATTCAAGGCGTCACCAAAGAGTACGCCTCGCTACCCACCACGCTCATCACGGCCGGACGTGTCATTACGCCGACCGAGTTCGACAGCAAGCGCAACGTCGTGGTGCTGGGCTGGGACGCCGCCGACCGCCTCTTCGGCGCAGTCGACCCGCTCGAGAAATTCGTGACCCTCAGCGGTGTCCAGTTCCGTGTGGTCGGCATCCACGAGAAGAAGGGCTCGCTCTTCGGGCGGTCGCAGGATGAATTCGCGGTGATCCCGCTGGGCGCGTTCCAGCGCCTGTTTGGCAACCGCCAGTCTCTCCAGCTCACCGTGCTCCCGACCGACCCCTCGCTCGTCCGAGCGGCCATGGACGATGCCACGGTCGCGTTGCGCGTGACCCGCCGCTTGCGTCCGGCGGAGCCAGACAATTTCGGAGTCGTCACTTCCGAGACGTTCCTGGATCTCTACAACCAGGTGACCTCCGGCATTTTCGCGATCCTCATCGGCGTGGTCAGCCTCTCACTGGTCGTCGGCGGCATTGTCATCATGAACATCATGCTGATGGTGGTGAGCGAGCGAACGCGAGAAATCGGCCTTCGGAAGTCGCTGGGCGCCAGGCGCCGGGACGTGTTGTGGCAAATCCTCACGGAATCCATCACGTTATCGACCTGCGGTGGCATCATCGGCACGACGCTTGGGTTTCTTGTGGCGTTCGCCATCAGCAAGTTCACGCCCCTGCCCGCAGCCGTCGAGCCCTGGTCAGTGATGCTTGGTATCTCGGTCACAGCCATTGTCGGCCTGTTCTTCGGGCTCTATCCGGCGATGCGGGCGGCATCTCTGGACCCGATCGAAGCGCTGAGGAAGGAATAGCCGTGCGCTGGAGCCTGTTCGACGAAATCCTCCAGATGTCCCTCGACACGCTTCGAGGGAACAAGATGCGCTCGGCCCTGACCGTATTGGGCATCGTCATCGGCATCACGTCGATTGTCGGCATGACCGCCCTGATTCGGGGATTCGATCAATCGCTTCGCGACTCGATCAAATCACTGGGGCCGGACACCATCACGGTGGCGAAATTCTCGGGCCTCAGCTTTGCCGCCGGTGGAGACTTCCAGGCGCTGCTGATGCGGCCGAACATGACGCCGGACGATGCCACCGCCATCGAGCGCGAGGCTCCCTCCATCGCCATGGTGGACGTGACGCTGGGTGCCGGCGGCCCGCCGACCCAGGAGCGCGTCTACTACAAGAACCTCAGGTCGAAGCAGATTCAGGTGTTCGGCACCACTGAACGTTTTGCTGACGTGTCGCGGGTGCCAATCGAGTCGGGACGCTTCTTCACGTCGGGAGAGGTCCAACGCCGGCGGCAGGTCGTCGTGCTGGGACAGACACCGGCGCAGGCGTTGTTTGCGACCACGGATCCCGTGGGCAAGATTGTTCGCATCGGCCTGCAGGAGTATGAAGTCATCGGTGTGGCCGACAAGCGGCCCAGCCCCGGCGGTTTTAACCTGGGCATCGACGACTTCGTGGTCATTCCCCAGACGGCCTATCAAAAACAGTTTGGCATTCGCGCCTTCAACGCGGGCCGGGGTGAAATGCGCAGCATCATCATCTCGGCCGTGCCGCGAGAAGGCGTTGACCGCGCAACCGCGCTCAGGGAAGTCGAGAACGTCATGCGCATTCGCCATGGTCTGCGTCTGGATCAGCCCAATGACTTCGATCTCGTCACCCAGGACGCGGTCCTTGAGTTGTGGGATCAAATCAGCCAGGCGACGTTCCTGGCGCTGGTCGTGATCTCGTCGATAGCCCTGATGGTCGGCGGCATCGGCGTCATGAGCATCATGACCATTACCGTGACGGAACGCACTCGTGAAATCGGCGTCCGTAAGGCCCTGGGTGCTCGGAGAGTGGAGATCTTGTGGCAGTTCCTGCTTGAGGCCGTGTTCCTGACTTCGGCCGGCGGGTTGCTGGGCATCGTGTGCGGAAGCAGCCTGGGACTGGCCGTCCACCTGATTACCGGCTTCCCGGTGTCGCTGCCCTGGTGGTCGTTCGCGATTGGCATCGGGTTCTCGGCCGGCATCGGCGTGTTCTTCGGCATGGTTCCGGCGATCCGGGCCTCGCGCCTCGATCCTATCGAGGCATTGCGGCACGAATAGCGATATCCTTTTCCTGATTGTCAGGAGGGATCGCTGATGAAGGTCTTTGACGCCGCAGATATCCGGAATGTCGCGCTGGTCGGACACAGTGGAGCCGGAAAGACGCAATTGGCCGCAGCGCTGCTCTACGACACAGGCGCAACAACCCGGCTCGGGAAGGTGGACGAGGGCACCACCGTCACCGATTACGATGAAGAAGCCATCGCGCGCAAGCACACACTCTCCTCTTCCCTCGCCTGGTTCGAATACAACAAACGCAAAGTCAATCTGATCGACACGCCGGGGATGGGCAACTTCCTGAGCGATGCCCGCGCAGCGTTGCGCGTGGTGGAAGCCGCCGTGGTGGTTGTGGACGGCGTTTCAGGCGTGCAAGTGTCCACCGAGCAAATTTGGGAAACGGCCGCGTCGCTGAACCTGCCCAGGCTCATCGTCGTCAACCGGCTGGATCGCGAACGAGCCAGCCTGCCGCGCGCGCTCGACTCGCTGCGCCAGACGCTGTCGCGATCCGCAGTGGCTGTGCACTGGCCCATCGGCGAAGAAGATGCCTTCACGGGCATCGTGGACCTGGAGACGATGAAGGCGTGGACGTTTGCCGAGGACGGCAGCGGCAAGGCGACCGAAATCCCCATTCCCGACTCCGTCCGCGCCGACGTGGATGCCGCCCGAGCCACGCTCATCGAGGCGGTGGCCGGGACCGACGAAGCGCTGATGGAGCGGTTCTTCGAAAACGGTACGCTGTCGCAGGATGACCTCACCAACGGTCTCGCGGCGGGGGTACGCGCCAGCCATGTGTTTCCCGTGTTGTGCATGTCGGGCCTCCGAAACATCGGCGGACCGTTACTGGCTGAGGCGATCACGGCGCTCGTGCCGTCGCCCGCTGTGCGGCCGTTCCCCGGCGTCGCCCCGGATGGCACCGACACGAGTCGCGCGGCCGATCCCTCGGCCCCGCTTGTCGTATGGGTGTTCAAGACGATCGCCGACCAGTTCGCAGGACGCATCTCGCTGTTCCGGGTGATCTCAGGTACGTTCAGGTCTGACAGCACTGTGCAGAACGTCACCCGACAGGCGCCTGAACGTGCCGGCCACCTCGTGGCGCTCGAGGGCAAGACACAGACGCAGGTGCCGGAGGTCCACGCCGGCGATCTTGGCGCCGTGGCGAAGCTCAAAGACACGCATTCGGGCGACGTCCTGGGTGACCCGAAGGCCGGCTTCACCGTTCATCCGCTGTCGTTTCCGGAGGCGGTGCTCTCGTACGCGATCGTCCCAAAGACGCGCGGCGACGAAGACAAGATCAGCACGTCCATGCATCGCCTGCAGGATGAAGACCCGTCCATCGGGTACACCCGAGACGAGCAGACGCATGATCTGTTGCTCTCGGGCCAGGGGCAGATGCACATCGAGGTGACGGTGGCCAAGTTGCGCCGGCGGTTCGGCGTCGAAGTGGAACTCAAGCCACCACACATCCCGTATCGAGAGACCATTGCGCTCCCGACTGAGGCCCACGGCCGGCACAAGAAACAGACGGGCGGCCATGGACAATTCGGCGACTGCAAGATCCGTGTGGCACCGCTGCCTCCAGGGTCGGGCGTGGAATTCGAGGACGACATTTTTGGCGGATCCATTCCACGGCAGTTCGTGCCGGCCGTGGAAAAGGGTGTGCGCGAAGCGTGCGCCCGCGGCTTTCTGGCCGGATACCCGATGGTCGATCTCAAGGTCACGGTCTACGACGGGTCGTACCATGACGTGGACTCAAACGAGATGTCGTTCAAGATGGCGGGCAGACTCGCCGTGCGTGATGCCATGACACGCGCGAAGCCCACGCTGCTTGAACCGGTGATGGCCGTTGAAATCTATGCGCCGTCTGACTTCGCCGGCGACCTGATGGGAGACCTCAACGGACGCCGTGGGCACATTGCCGGGATGGATACACGCGGCGCCAACACGGTCATCCGCGCGCACGTGCCCATGTCCGAGATGCTCACGTACGAGCAGACGTTGACCGCGTCCACGGGCGGCCGTGGCGGATACCACATGGAGTTCCACCACTACGCCGAAGTCCCCGGTCACCTGCACGCCAAGATCGTGGCGGCATCCAAGGCCGACCGGACCAGCGTGGCGTCTGACGACGAGGGGTAGGGTCCAGAGTCCAGGGTCCAGGGTCCAGGGTCCTCGAAACTTGTTACAGTGGACGATATGCAATCTCCACTGCGAGGCAGGTGGATCGCCGCGATGGCGCTGGTGGGGGCTCTGGTTACCTCTGGCCTGGCCCAGGAGCCGCGACCGGCTCAGCAGCCCGACTTTGGCGCGTGGCTTGAGGGCGTGCGGGCTGAGGCCGTCCAGAGGGGCATCAGCGCTGCCACTATCGACAGGGCGTTCACCGGCCTCGAGATCGAACCGGTCGTGGTGGCTCGCGACCGCGCCCAGCCCGAACAGGTGCAGAGCCTTGATGCCTATCTGAAACAGCGCCTGTCGCGACGGACGCTCGCGTCGGCGAACGCGATGCATGACAAGTATCAGGCGGTGCTCACGCGTGTTGAAGCGCGCTACGGCGTTCCGCGCGAGACGCTGGTCGCAATCTGGGGCATCGAATCCAACTTCGGCCAGTTCACCGGCTCACGGCCGGTCATCACGGCGCTGGCGACGCTCGCCTTTGATACGCGGCGCCCCACGCTGTTTCGCGCCGAGCTCTTTCATGCGCTCACCATCCTCGATCAAGGGCACATCACCATAAAGGAACTCAAAGGCTCGTGGGCGGGCGCCATGGGCCAGCCGCAGTTCATGCCGTCGAGTTATCTCAAACACGCCGTGGACTTCGACGAAGACGGACGCGCCGACATCTGGAACACGCAACCGGACGTGTTCGCGTCCATTGCCAACTACCTGAAAAACGCGGGCTGGACGAAGGGCGAGCGATGGGGTCGGGAGGTACGGGTCAACCGCGCAGCGCTCGACCGCATCGAACGCCAGGTGCCCATGCGGTCGTCAGGATGTCGCGCGGTCAAGGAAATGACTCAGGCCAGGCCGCTCAGTCAGTGGGCGAAGCTCGGTGTGCTACAGGCCAACGGACGTCCGCTCCCCACCGCCGCGATGGACGCCTCACTCGTGCGCGGCATGAAGCAACACTTCCTCGTCTACCGCAACTACCACGCGCTCATTGATTACAACTGCTCCAACTCGTACGCGATCAGCGCCGGAGTACTGAGTGACCAGGTCCGGTAGCGATCGCCGCGCTAATGGCGATCAGTTCCAGTACTTGCCCTTGAGCTGATCGAGATTAATGTTGCCTCCGCTGAGGATGCAGACGACGCGTGAGCCGGGCGGGATGTTGACGATGCGTTGCAGGAGTGCAGCCACTGGAGCGGCGGCCGCGCCTTCCGGCACCAACTTCGCGTAGTGCATCACCCACAGCACCGCTTCAAAGATCTGCTCATCGGGGAGCGAGACGATTTCGTCCACGAACTTTCGCACGATCTCGAAGTTCCGCGTGCCGACACGTTTCACCCGCAGGCCGTCGATGATGCAGTCCACCTTGTCGAGCGTGACGAGTTGACCTTCAGCGACGCTGCGCTGCATGCCCGGTGCGCCAGATGACTCCACGCCGAGGACACGGACGTTTGGGTTGTGGGCCTTGAGTGCCATCGAGACGCCCGAGATCAACCCGCCGCCGCCAATCGGCACGATCACGACGTCCACCTCTGGCCAGTCCTGCACGATCTCCAGCCCAACGGTCCCCTGCCCCATGATGAGCTGGTCGTCATCAAACGGATGGATGTACGTGAGCCCCTCACTCGCCACCAACTCCAGCGCCTTTTCGTTCGCCTCATCCCAGATACGGCCGTGCAGTACGACCTCGGCTCCGTAGCCCTTGGTCGCCACGATCTTCGACGGCGTCGCGTTCTCGGCCATCGCCACCACTGCACGGATGCCGTGAATCTTCGCCGCCAGCGCCACGCCCTGGGCATGATTGCCGGCCGACGAACAGATCACCCCGCGGCGCTTCTGGTCATCGGTGAGAAACGGAAACTTGTTAAGCGGGCCGCGAATCTTGTACGACCCGGTGCGCTGGAAGAGCTCGGCCTTGAGCCGCACGTCGAACCCGGTGCGCTCCGACAATACCCGTGACGTCAGCAGCGGCGTATGTTTGACGTGGGGTTCCATCCGCGCGCGCGCGGCAACAAAATCGGCGAGTGTGGGAGCAAGCATCGCCACACATTATCGGGGTCCGGGGGTCCGGGGGTCCAGGGGTCTGGGATGCAGCGCGGCACGAAGCCCTTCGAAAAAGAACCTCTGCGTCTCAGCGCCTCCTGTGATCCGTCGTGGACGCAAAAACACAAAGGGCCCGGCAGCTGATGCTACCGGGCCCCTCGATTACCCGATTGGTTCCCCGAGTCGCGTTGAGCGACTACGCGCCGCCGGCCTTGCGCGGCGTGGTGACGCGCTTGCCGCCCTTGGCCTGCTTGTCGGCCTTGGCGCCGCCGGCGCCATCGGCCTTGGAACGTCCACCTGTCAGCGCCTGACGGATACGGCCGCCCACCGAAGTCTTCTTCGGCTTGTCCGCTTCGGCCGACTTCGTCTTGGCGGCCTCCGCATTCGGATCGAACTCGCTGCCGAGCAGTTCGATCTCCGCGATCTCCGCACTGTCACCGCGCCGGTACCCGGCGCGACGCAGGCGCGTGTAGCCGCCCTTGCGATCCACATACCGGGGCGCAATGGTCGCGAACAGCGTCTTGACGACCGCCTTGTCCACGATGTCCATGGCCACGGCCCGCCGCGCCGTCACGCCTTTGGGCGAGCTCGGCTCGTCGCCGAGACTGCGCTTGGCCAGCGTGATCAACCGCTCGACGAAGGGACGCAGTTCTTTGCCCCTCGCCACGGTGGTGGTGATGTGGCCGTACTTGATCAGGTCGGAGGCCTGATTGCGAAGCATGGCGATCCGGTGTTCAGTAACCCGGCCGAGTTTTCGATGTGCTACCCGATGACGCATAACATCCGTTCCTGACTGGTGCCTATTCGCCCGAACCCGACTGATCCAGGCGCATGCCCAGGCTCAGGCCCATGGTGGTGAGGATTTCCTTGATTTCGTTGAGCGACTTGCGCCCGAAGTTCTTCGTCTTGAGCATCTCGCCTTCGCTCTTCTGCACCAGCTCGCGAATCGTACGGATGTTCGCGTTCTTGAGGCAGTTGTACGAACGCACGGACAGCTCGAGTTCCTCGACGCTCTTGTCGAGGTGCTCGTTGCCCGAGGTCAGCGGCTGGTCGCCGGCCGCGTCGAGCGCCGACTCTCCGAGGTCTTCGAGACTCACGAAGATGGTGAAGTGATCGCGAATCAACTTGGCTGCCAGTGACACGGCGTCACGCGGGGTCACGGCGCCGTTCGACCAGACTTCGAGCGTGAGCTTGTCGTAGTCGGTGACCTGGCCCACGCGCGCGGCTTCCACCACGTAGTTGACCTTCTTGATCGGCGAGTGCACCGAGTCCATCGGAATCCAGCCGATGCCCAGATCCTCGTCGAAGTTCTTGTCGGCCGAGACGTAGCCGCGGCCGCGCTTGATCCGCAGTTCCATCTCCAGCTTGCCGCCTTCGCTCACAGTGGCGATGTGGGCGTCGGGCTCGAGGATTTCCACGTCGCTGTCCACCTGAATGTCGCGCGCGCGCACTTCGCCGGCCTTGGTCACGCGCAGCGTGAGCGTCTTGGCCTGGTCGGTGTGCACCTTGAGCGGGATCTGCTTGAGGTTCAGGATTAGGTCGGTGGCGTCTTCGACCACACCCTGAATCGGCGAGAACTCGTGCTGAACGCCCTCGATCTTGACCGCCGTCACCGCCGCGCCTTCGATGGACGACAACAGGACGCGACGCATTGCGTTGCCCACGGTCGTGCCGAAGCCACGCTCGAAGGGCTGCGCCGTGAACCGGCCGAACCGGTCCGTCAGGGTCTCGCGCTCAAAGTCCAGCCGCTTGGGCCGTTGAAAACCTTTCCACAACATCGTCTTTTTCCTTCCAGACCCGCAATGATGCTCCCGGCCTCCCGCTGCAGGTCTGAAGAGCTGCGGGCCGGGAACTGGCGCGTGTGCGCTACTTCGAATAGAACGCCTTACTTGGAATAGAGCTCAACAATCAGCTGTTCCTGCACGGGCAGATTGATCTGCTGGCGCGTCGGCAGCGACGAAATGCGCGCCGCGGAGCCCGACGCGTCAATGGTCAGCCACTCGGGCACGCCGCGACCCTTGACCTCTTCCATGGCGTGTTTGATGGACGCGTTCTCAACGCTGCCCTGACGCACGGCAATCGTGTCGCCCTGCCGCACCGCGTAGGACGGGATGTCCACCTTCTTGCCGTTCACCAGAAAGTGTCCGTGCCGCACCAGCTGACGTGCCTGGGCGCGCGAGGTCGAGAACCCGACACGGTAGATGACGTTGTCGAGCCGGCGCTCGAGCGACTGCAGGAGCAACTCGCCCGTGACGCCCTTCTGCCGATCGGCCGCCTCGAAGTAGCGGCGGAACTGGTTTTCGAGCACGCCATACGTGCGCTTGACCTTCTGCTTCTCGCGCAACTGGATGCCGTAGCCGGCCACCTTCGCACGCCGCCGCGAGGGGCCATGCTGGCCAGGAGGCACATTGCGCTTCTCGATCGCGCACTTCTCCGTGTAGCAACGCTCGCCCTTGAGGAAGAGCTTCATGCCTTCTCGCCGGCACAACCGGCAAACCGGTCCGATATATCTCGCCATGTCTTTAATATCCCTCTGCTGAAACTCAGACGCGCCGGCGCTTGGACGGGCGGCACCCGTTGTGCGGAATCGGCGTCACGTCGCGAATCGATTTCACATCAATGCCCACCGTCTGCAGTGCGCGAATCGCCGACTCGCGACCGGCGCCGGGTCCCTTGATACGCACTTCGAGCGACCGCAGGCCGTAGGTCTTGGCCACGTTGCCCGCCGACATCGCCGCCTGGGTGGCCGCAAATGGCGTGCCCTTGCGCGATCCCTTGAAGCCGATGCCACCGGAACTGGACCAGGCAATGACGTTACCTTCGGTATCCGTGATGGTGATCACCGTGTTGTTGAACGACGCCTGGATGTGGGCGAAGCCGTGGTGCACCACGCGCTTTTCGCCGCGCTTCTTGAACGCCTTCTTGGGCTTGCCTGCCTTGCCGGATTTGCCTTTGGCGCCCTCGGGCGTGGCGGCGTCTGCTGCTTGGGTCTTGGCCATGTGTGACGTCCTCTACTCTGTCTTCTTACGGGCAACCGCGCCTTTGCGCGGACCCTTCCGTGTGCGGGAATTGGTGCGCGTGCGCTGGCCACGGACCGGCAGATTGCGCCGATGCCTCGAGCCGCGATAGCTGCCGATTTCCACCAATCGCTTGATGTTCATCGAGACTTCCTTGCGCAGGTCGCCTTCGACGCGCCCCTGTTCCTCGATGACCCGGCTGATCTTGCGGACGTCGTCTTCCGACAGGTCCTTCACCCGGATGTCGCCGCTCACCTCGGCCGCGACAAGAATGTCGCTCGCGCGTTTCCGCCCGATGCCGTAGATGTACGTGAGTCCAATCTCGATCCGCTTCGTGCGCGGAAGGTCGACGCCTGAAATTCGTGCCATGTTCTTATCCCTGACGCTGCTTGTGCTTCTGATTCGGGCAGATCACGCGCACGACACCCTGCCGCCGCACAATCTTGCACTTGACACAAATTCGTTTCACCGATGCTCGTACCTTCATCGCCTGTTCCTAT
>SHUF01000021.1 GCA_009694745.1 Acidobacteriota bacterium | reverse complement strand
CGATTCAAGATCCGGCGGATGGCGCACGAACGTGGGCGCGATGCCGAACCGTCGCGCACACAGGATGCGCGTCAGCGCCACAGACGTGCGGGAACTGGTGTCGAGCGCGATGGTGTGGATCTCGGAGAGCGGCTTCTTTGTGAAGAGGGCCACGGACGCCACCGGGCCCTCGGACGCAATCGACACACCAGGCACCACGAGATCGGCGGACCGATCGGCGTACGCGATCGTCGGAATCAACCCGAGGTCAATCTCTCCGGATGACAGCAGCGAAGCGCACTCAGCAGGCGGGTCGAAGCGTAGCGAAAACAGTGGATCGGCAACACCGCCGAGTTCATGCACCAGCGGCCGGCAGTTGAGATAGTTGACCGACCCAAGACGAATCTTCGACACTCACGACACCCGTTCGAATCGGCTGTTCCGGGCCGACGGGGTGGCGAACGCCGCGGTGATCTGGCGAGCGACGTCGGTGCGCGGGCTCCTGCGATGGCCCAGGCCCAGGGTATCGGTCGCGGGCACGTTGTCGATGTCGTTGGCGCCGTAGGCGATCGCCACCTGCGCGAGTTTGGGTCCGTACATCACCCAGTCCACTTGAATGGACGGCACCTCGCCGCACACCAGACGCGCCACCGTAATCGTCCGCACATCGTCGTACCCGGTGGACGGCGTTTCGACCTCGTCGAACCGCGGCAACGGCGCAAACGCGAGCATCCCTCCCACTTCACGCTGAAGCGCGGCCACCCGTTCGATGCAGACGAGGCGTGCCAACAGGGTGCCCGCGTGGTCCAGGGTCGCCCGCGTGACGTCCAGCCCACCGTGACGAAGCGCCCGCACCAGTTCGGCCGGTTCTTCGAATCGATCGACCGGGAAAAACGCGATGCCCGTCAGGCCGGCTTCACGCAACTCACGGGCGGCCTCGGCCAGGGCCAGGTGGTCACCACCGACGAGTTCCAGGAGGCCTGCGGCCGAGAACGCCGTCACAGGCACATCGCCCGACGCGGCCACAACCTCGCGCACCAGCGCACAACCCGCCGCCACCGACTCGGGCCGCGTCGTGATGCGCACTTCGCGCGCGTCGCCCAACTCCGATGGCGCCGCGTCATCGTCCACCACTAGCACGTGACCGTAGGTGACGACCTCGCCGTGGCGGGTCCGGCGCGCGAGCTCGCCAAGTGTGCCCACACTCACCAGGTCGGCACAGGCCAGTACGCGCTCGGCCTCTTCGTGGGAAAACGACTCGCCTGACGAGGCCTTGGATTCCAGATCCTGCAACATGTTTACAACCCCGGCACGCGAGCGCCGGTCTCCTTTTCGTTGGCGTCAATGGCCGCGGCCACGCGTGTGGCCAGTACCAGCGCACGATACCCGTCCTGCCCGGTCACACGAGGCGCGCGGTTTTCTCGGATGGCATCCACAAAATCCTGCAATTCTCTCCCGAGCGGCTCGCCCTTTTCCACCGGCACTGCGCCGCCTTCGATGGCCGGCCGTTCACCCGGCCGCGGGATCACGCGATACGCCTCAAGCTCCTGCTCGCCGTAGTCCACCGAGACATACAGATCCGGCTGAAAGAAGCGAACCTTGCGAACGCGGTCGCGACTGATCCGGCTGGCCGTCAGATTCACGGTGCACCCCGAGGCAAATTTCAGACGCGCGTTGGCAATGTCCACCTTGTGCGAAAGTACCGGCACGCCCACAGCCTCAACGGCGATGACCTCAGAGTGGTCGATGGCCAGCACGATATCGAGGTCGTGAATCATGACGTCGAAGACCACGTCGATGTCGAGACTGCGGTCGGGGAAACCGCTCAGCCGATGCACCTCAATAAACCGCGGCGCTGAGATCAGTGGAATCGCGGCAGCAACCGCCGGGTTGAACCGCTCGGTGTGGCCAACTGCAAGCCGCCGCCCCACGCGGTCCGCCAGCGCGATCAGTTCCTCGGCTTCAGCGAGCGTGGCAGTCATGGGTTTTTCGACGAGGACGTGAATGCCCGCCTCGAGAAAGTCGCGCGCGACGCGACAATGATCAACGGTCGGCACTGCAATGCTGACGGCGTCAACGCGGCCGATGAGGTCGCGGTAGTCGGCAAACGCCTCCGCGCCTTGTGCGGACGACGCAGTGGCCCGCCGGTCGGCCGACACGTCGGCCACGCCCATCAGGCGCGCACCCGAGGCCGCCGCAAGCAGACGCGCATGGTGACGCCCAAGGTGCCCCACCCCCACAACCCCGATCCGCACATCCGCGCTCATCTGGCCCCCTGCGGCCGGCCTACGACCACCACGCCGGCCTCGTTTGCGGCCCAGAGAAACGCCGCGCCATCAAGCACCAGTGTCCGGCCAGCATCAATGGACAATGCGTCGGCGCCGGCGGCCTGCATGGCGCGAATGGTGGCCACGCCCACCACCGGCACGTCGAAGCGCATGTCCTGCTTCGGCTTGGCCACCTTCACCACGCGCGTGCCGGCGCCGGCCAGCGCCCCGGCGCGTGCGATCGCGGCATCGGTGCCTTCCATCGCTTCAACCGCCACCACCGCTCGGTCTTTGACGACGATGGTCTGGCCGACGTCGAGACCGGCCACGGCGTCGGCCACCGAGTACGCGAATGCGAAGTCGGCCTGCATGGACTCGGTTGGCTGAGCGACGGTGAGTACTCCCGGTGACGCGAGCAAATCTGCCAGCAACTCCGTGGAGTCCATCAGCGTGATGCCGTGCTTGAGCAGCACATCAGCGATAGCGGCAATCAGGGCGTCGGTGTTCTTCGACTTGAGCCGAGCGAGCACCGACAGCATGGTCAGGTCCGGCAAGACGCCGCCAAACAGCTTCGTGTGTTTGACCTGGCCGGCCATGATGGCTTGGGTCACTCCGGCATGCTGCAGCGTCTTGATGCAGGTGCCGAGATGGCCGAGCGCCACCCACGAATACTGCACGCCGCCCAGCTCGCGGCCCAGCTCTTCGAGGGCCGGAAAGGCCTCGCCCTCCACCGCCACGACCACGACCTCGTGGCCCAACTGGCGGGCGGCTCTGAGAATCAAAAAAGGAAACGTTCCGTTCCCGGCGATCAGGCCCAGCGGCATGTGAGGGAGATCTTACTCCCCGCCGGTCTCGTCGCCGGCCCTGCGGGAGGGCCGCCTGAGAATGACGCCACGCGACCCGGCGTGCCGGATGAACTCCACCAGGAACGCCACTTCGGGAGCGGCCAACGTGGGGTCGCCCTCGATCAACTCGATGGCGCGGCTGGTGTTGTGCTGGATGAGGTGGCGATACGCCCGGCGCAGCTTGCCGATCAGTTCGCGCGAGAAGCCCCGGCGTTCCAGGCCAATCGAGTTGAGGCCGTAGATGCGAGCACGGTTGCCCACGGTCTTGGCATACGGCAACGCGTTGCGGGTGACCACTGTGTAGCCGCCGATGAACGCACACTTGCCGATCCGGCAGAACTGATGCACGCCCGAGAAAGCGCTGATCGTGACGAAGTCCTCAACGGTCACGTGGCCGCCCAGCGTGGCGCCGTTGCCGAAGATGGTGTGGTTGCCGACGTGGCAGTCATGGGCCACATGGGCGTAGGCCATGAACAGGTTGTGGTCGCCGATCGTGGTGACGCCGCCGCCACCAGCCGTGCCCCGGTGAATGGTCACGAACTCACGGAAGACGTTGTTGGTGCCAATCGTGAGTCGCGTGGGCTCGCCCTTGAACTTCAGGTCCTGAGGCGCGAGGCCAATCGAGGCCAGGGGGAAGATCTCGGTATGGTCACCAATCTCCGTCCACCCGTCGATGACGGTCGACGCGCCAATGCGGCAGTGGTTTCCCAAGGTCACCCGTGGGCCGATGATGGCGTAGGGTCCGACCACCGTGCCTTCGCCGATGACGGCGCCCGGATGGATGACTGCGCTCGGGTGGATGTCGGGGTCACGCACCGGCACTTCCGGCTCCACCACCAGCAGAAGCCTGGCTTCAGCCACAACCTGGCCATTGTTCGTGGCAATGGCTTCGACACGCACCAACGGACCGCGCCGCGCACCAAGCCGCACATCCAGTTCGAGCCGGTCTCCCGGCACCACCTGCTTGCGAAACTTCACGTCGTCGACCCCGCGAAGAGCGACGCGATCGCCTCGGCCCGGCAGGGTGTCGGCCAGGAGCAGCGTGGCGACCTGCGCCAGCGACTCGATCAGGAGCACTCCTGGCATCAGGGGTGTGCCGGGAAAGTGTCCCTGAAAAAATTCTTCGTTGACTGTGACGTTTTTGACGGCCACCATCCGCACGCCCGGTTCATGCGACAGGACGCCGTCAACCAGCACTGATGGATAGCGATAGGACAGGCGGTCGAGGACGGAGGAAAACATTGGCAATCTTGAATCTGTAAACGGAGCGGGTAGTCGGGCGACGCCCGACTACCCGCCCCAGAGGATTGAGAGGCTTACTTCTTCGCCGAGTACTGGGCGTCCACGCGCTTGACGAGTTCGGGCGAGAGGTTGAGTCCCGGGAACACGTAGACCGCGCCGCTGTTTTCCACGTTGAACACGATGTGGAGATTGCGCTCCTTGGCGAGGCTCTCGAGAATCGGCATGACCTTCTTCTCGAAGTCGCCCAGAAGGTCCTGCTGCAGCGTCTGCAGTTCAGACTGGGCTTCCTGCTGCTTGAAGGTCAGCTCGCGGGTGAGTCGATCGATGTCCTTCGCCAACGTGGCCGCGGCCACTTCGCTCAGGAGGGCAGACTGCGTCTGCTGCCGGGTCTGGGCGTCCTTTAATTTGCCCTGTAGCCCTGTCAGTTCGCCTTCCAGCTTCTTGCCAAGCGCCTCGTACTGCTGGGAGCCGGCCTTGCCCAGAACTGACTGCGCGACAACCGACTGAAGGTCAACGAAGCCAATCTTGGATTCCACCGGGAACGGCGGCTGCACAGGTGGGGCTGGCGGCTGGACCGCAGGAGCCGGTGGTTTGGCCGTCGTCGCCGGCGGATTCTGAACCGGCGGAGTCTGTACGGGAGGAGCTGTCTGGGCTAGGGAGTTGCCCGCCACAAAAACGGCCAAGATGGCCATAGTGATCGTCTGTCTACTCATGAGTGGTCTATACCTACACCTTTCCAAAAGAAACGATAACGTAGAACGTGCCGCCGAGGCCAGTCCGAGTACACTAGACGCCATGCGCCCCGCTGTGCTCAGACGCCCATTCCTGACCCGAACTTTGCTGACCCGAAGCCTTGCTGTTCTGACGCTCGCGGCGACCGCGGCTGCCTGTGACGACCCCGGACCGGTCGCCCCGACGCCGACCACGGCCACCCCGGTGTCGTTTACCGAGACATTTACCGGCACACTCGCGCGTAACGGCGCCGTGACCTTCCCGTTCGAGGCCCTGGCGGCCGGCACAGCCACCGCCACGATGGCTGGTCTGGTGCCCAGGATCGAGCCCATCGGATTCGCGATGGGCACCTGGAACGGCCTGGGGTGCCAGACGGTCATCTCAAACGACAGCGCCTTCGAGTTTGCCACGCTGACCGGCACCGTGGGCGGCCCGGGCCGGTTGTGCCTGCGCGTCTACGACGTCGGCGGCGTCACCACCCCCGTAAAATTCACGGTCTCGGTCACCCACTTTTAGAACGTCGTTCCCACCGCAAACCGGAAGGTGAACTTCGGCTGCGGCCGCAGGTTATTGTTGAACACACGGCCGCGCTGCGGGTTGTACGCAAAGATCAGGCGGAACGGCACGTTGAGCACCGGCATGAAGAAGCGGATCTCGCTGCCCATCGACGTCTTGAACGCGTAGCTCTTGCCAATCTCGCGGAGCGACGGCGTGGCCGCTACTTGCCCTGCTGGCGTCAGTTCCACAGTCTGTCCTGGGTCGGCCAGCAGGGGCGGCGTGGGCGGCACGGTCTCGAACACGGTTTCCTTCCACACAAACCGCTCGCCGATGTCGCGCACCTGCCCGGCATCATAGAAGAACACGAGGCGCACCGGCCCGCCGACACGGATCATGTACTCGCCGTTGAACAGCAGTGTCTTGTTGCCGCCCAGCACCAGGCCCGAGCGCTCATCACGCGTGCCGACGCTGCGCAGGTCGAACCCGCGAATGCTGTACTCGCCACCCAGGACGAGCTTCTCGAAGATCGGCAGGGTCGTGGTGTCGCCGTAGGGCCTGACGTATTCACCCTGCAGACGGAACCCGAACGACGTGCGGGGCGTGACCGGCAGGTACCAGGTGCCTTCAAGGCGTCCGCGCAGGAACGATGTGTCGCCGCCCAGGCCCGCGATGTCGAACGCCGCCGTGTACTTGGTGCCGCTGCTCGGAAAGATCGGCTCGTTGATCGTGTTGTACATGATGCTGGGTGAAATCTTGCTGATCACCCGCTTGCCGTTCGAGTTGATCAGCAGCGATTCACTCAGCAGAAGATTCCCCGCCAGCACGTCTGGATCCTTGTAGATATCGGAGATGTTTGAGACCGACACGTTTTCCAGGCTGTAGCCGATAAAGAACCGCGACCAGCTCTTCACCGGGAACCCGAAGAGGATGTTTGCACCGGTGGACCCCTGCGTGAACTGGAAGAGGTAGTTCACCTGGCGCGAATACAAATCGATCCCAGCCGTAATCGGGCGGTCGAAGAGGAACGGCTCGGTGAACGCAATCTGGTAGTTCCGCGCCTGCGAACCCTTCTGCGCCGAAATCGACAACGTCTCGCCGCGCCCCATCAGGTTGGATGTCTGGAAGCCCAACTGTCCAAAGAAACCCTCGAACTGCGAGATGCCGGCGCCGAAGCTCAACTGGTTGCGGTTCTGCTCTTCGAACCTCAGCCGCACGTCCACCTTGCCGTCGGCGTTCGGGGTCTTTTCGATCTTGACCGAGTCCTCGCTCTCGAGCGGCTTGAAGTAGCCCAACTGGTTCAACCGGCGTACGCTGAACTTCAGCGACTCCATGTTGAAGACGCCGCCTTCCACCAAACGCATTTCGCGCCTGATGACCGAGTCGCGCGTGGTCGTGTTGCCGAGGAACGTCAACCGGTTGAGGAAGTAACGCACGCCTTCCTGGATCTTGATGACCACGTCCACTTCGGGCGTGCCCTGGAACCCGGGGATAGGGTCTCCGGTGTCCATGTTCCGGTCGTTCGGCTTCACATCCGGGTTCATGGTGAATTCCCAGAACCCCGCGCTTCCGTAAAATTCCTGGAGCTTTTCGTAACCTTTGCGGATGGGTTTTTCCGAGTAGTAGTCGCCCACCCTGAGCTTGTCGAACACCGTGAGAATGGCCGGCGTCGGTACGTTTTCGTTGCCCGCCACCGACACCGACTTCACGCGATACCGCGCACGTTCATCCACGGGTATCCGGAGTCGCACCCAACGGCTCTTGCCGTCGGCGGAGTCTTCAATCGGCTCAATCTGCGGCTGCCCCACCTTCGCGAACACGTATCCCTCTTCACGGAAATACGCCTCGAGCGCTTCGGCATCCTCGGCAAACTTGGCGTCCTGATAGGTGCCGCCGCCGCTGATGAAGCCCAGAAGCCCACGGGCCTTGTTGATCTTCATCCGCTTGCGAAGGGCGGCGTCGCTCACTTCGTTGTTGCCGTCGAACACGACTTCGCGAATCCTGACCTTCGGCCCCTGCTCGATGTTGAACGACAGATGCACCAGCTTCGGCCCGCCGGCCACGGGTTTCGTGGTCGGGGTCACGGTGGCAAACTGATAGCCCTTTTCGGCATACAGCGTCTTGACCACGCCCGCCACGCGGCGCACCACGGCATCGTCCACCGGGGAATCCAGCCTCAGGTCGAGGCTCAGTTCCTTGAGCTTGCTTTCGATGTCGGCAATGGCCACTTCCTTCGAACCCGGGTAGTCCACAATCTTGATGCGGCGCCGCTCTTCGATCAGGAATACCACCTGCTTGCCGATTACGCCGTTCGGATAGACGCTGTCCACGACCTCGATTCGCATGTCATCAACAAAAGGCGTCGCGAACAGGCGATCGAAGTCCGCAAGCAGGGACGCCTCGGTTGCGGCGTTATACGGCACCCAGGTGCCACGCGTCAGCGGCCGGGACGCCTCCGTGCGCACGTAGTAGAGGTACGTCTCGGACGGCACCGTCGTGAACACGTTCTCTGGAACGATCTTCAGTTCGATACTCCGGAGTACGGGGCCGATGTCGGTGGGAGGCAGCGGCGGCGCCTGCGGCTGGGCGGGCGGCTGGGCCTGCTGGGCCACCGGAGGCGTCTGGGCCGCCGCGCCATGCACCAATACCGGCACCAAGCCGGTCGTGCCCATGAGGGCCACCAGGACGAACACCACACACACACGCTTGATCAGGGTCAACACAGCACCTGGCCCAAAAGCCGCCCAACCGGGGGCGGGAGTATTTGCTTTCCGTTCAGACGGTCGCCGCCAGCGGGCGGCCGGTCTCAGATCCACCTGCGGACCGCCACGACAGCGTCCCATGGTCAAGGTAGACCTCAACGTGCCCGGTCCGCAACTGACCCCGAATCAGTTCCTCGGACAGGGGATCCTCAATGTATCGCTGAATCGCCCGCCGCAGCGGCCGGGCACCGTACGTGCGGTCCCGGCACGTGACGTCAATAATCCAATCCACAGCCTCGGGCGCCAGCGAAATCGACAAGTGCCGCTGCGCCAGATGTTTATTGAGGCCCTCGACCAACAACACCGTAATCTGCCTCAGGTCATCGTCAGACAGCGGCTCGAACACGATGATTTCATCGACGCGGTTGATGAACTCGGGGTTGAAGGTCTTTTTGACCTCACCCAGCACCATCTCGGTGACCGTGCGCTGCACTTCGCGGCTGTCCTGCGCCTGGAAGCCCATCGACGCCTTCTTCTGGATGAAGCGGGCCCCGATGTTGGAGGTCATGATGATGATGGTGTTCTTGAAGTTGATGCGATTGCCCAATCCGTCGGTCAGGTGCCCGTCCTCAAAGACCTGCAACAGGATGTTGAAGAGGTCCGGATGTGCCTTCTCGATCTCGTCGAGGAGCACCACCGAGTACGGATGCCGCTTCACCTTCTCGGTCAGTTGGCCGCCCTCTTCGTGGCCCACATACCCGGGCGGCGACCCGATGAGCTTCGACACGGCGTGTTTTTCCATGTACTCGGACATGTCGAAACGAATGAGCGCCTGATCCGACCCAAACAGGAAGCCGGCCAACGCGCGCGCCAGTTCCGTTTTGCCCACGCCTGTGGGACCGAGAAACACGAAGCTGCCCACCGGACGGTTCGGATTTTTCAAACCGGCGCGTGACCGCCGAATGGCGCGAGACAGCGCCGAAATCGCGCGCTCCTGGCTGATCACCCGGCCGTGCAGTTCCTCTTCCATCCGAAGAAGTTTGTCGCCCTCGTCTTCGCTGATCGAAGTGAGGGGCACGCCCGTCCACTTGGACACCACCTCGTCGATCTCCTGGCGTCCCACCACCACGCGGCGGCCGCGCGGATGCACGCTCAACGTCTCGCGCACCACTGCCACGGCATTGTCGTCCATTCCCAGGTCTTCCTCGGCGTCAGCCAGCGGCACCGGCGTCACGACCTGCCGGGTGTACGCGCCGGCTTCCTGGCGCAGCTTAGCTTCGCGCAGCTTGACGCGTGCGCCGGCTTCGTCGATGAGGTCAATCGCCTTGTCGGGCAGGAATCGATCGGTAATGTATCGACTGGACTGATAGACCGCCGCTTCGAGCGCCTCGGGGGTGTATTCCACGTGATGGAACGCCTCGTAGCGGTCTTTCACGCCGAGCATCACCTGCAGTGATTCTTCTTCGGTGGGCGGGTCCACCTTCACGGCCTGGAACCGCCGTTCAAGCGACCGGTCTTTCTCAATGTACTTGCGGTACTCAGCCGGTGTCGTGGCACCCACGCAGCGAATCTGGCCGCGCGACAGCGCCGGCTTGAGGATGTTGGCTGCATCCAGCGACCCTTCCGCCGACCCTGCACCCACGAGCGTATGCAGCTCGTCGATGAACACGATGATGTTCGGGTTGTCGATCAGTTCCTTCATGATCGCCTTGAGGCGCTCTTCGAACTGACCGCGATACTTCGTGCCCGCCACGATCAACGACAGGTCCAGGGCCAGCACCCGCTTGTCGGCAAGAAAGTGCGGCGCCTCGCCGTCCACAATCTTCTGCGCCAGGCCTTCGACGATGGCGGTCTTGCCCACGCCGGGTTCGCCGATCAAGACGACGTTGTTTTTGGTGCGGCGGCACAACACCTGCTGCACGCGCTCGAGTTCGAGCCCGCGGCCCACAAGTGGATCGAGCTGATGCCGCGCGGCAGCGTCCGTCAGGTCGCGGCTGAATTCCGCGAGCAGCGGCGTTTCTTTCGGTCGCACCGGCGTGGTTTTTTCGTTGAGCAACTGCACGATGTCGTCGCGCACACTCACCAGCCGCATGCCCTTTTCGTGAAGGATCGACGAGGCCACGGAGCGCTCTTCGCGCAGCAACCCCAGCAGGATGTGCTCGGTGCCAACGTACGTGTGCAGCAACCGGTCGGCTTCGTCGGCTGAGTACTGCAGCACGCGCCTGGTCTCGGTACTGAACGGAATATCCACCGACGTCGAGACCTTCTCGCGGAACGTGGTGCGGGCTTCGATTTCCTTGCGGATGCTCTCGAGTGACAGGTGCGACCGCGCAAAAATCCGGCTGGTCAGGCCCTTGCCTTCCCGGATGAGGCCCAGCAACAGGTGCTCGGTCTCGATCGAGTTGCTGCCCAGTTGCGTGGCCTCGTAACGGGCGAAAAACAGCACCCGCCGCGCACGTTCGGTATAGCGCTCAAACATCAGGCTCAATTATACGGTGGATCAGGCAGGGCTCAGCCGCCCGGCCTCAAGCCGGAGGATGCGATCGCAGGCCGCCGCGAGCAGCGGATTGTGAGTGGCGATGAGTGAGGTCAGGCCGTGTTCGGCGTGCATGTCGCGAATCAGCTGGTGCAGGTCGGCCGCCGTGGCTTCATCGAGGTTGCCGGTCGGCTCGTCGGCCAGGAGCACCGTGGGGCGCGACACCAGCGCCCGGGCGATGGCCACGCGCTGCTGTTCGCCGCCGGACAGGGCCGAAGGGCGGTGCGACGCCCGGTCGGCTAGGCCGACTCGCGCCAGCAGCCCTTCCGCCCGAGCGCGGCGTTCGGCGGCCGGCGTGCCCGCAATGCGCAGGGGCATCTCGACGTTTTCAAGCGCCGTGAATTCCGGCAACAGGTGGTGGAACTGGAACACAAAGCCGACGTGCCGATTGCGAAACGCGACGCGAGCCGCGTCGGTCATCGAGTGGATCTGGGCGTCGCCGAGGCGGATGGTGCCGGCGTCGAACCCGTCCAAACCGCCGAGGACGTGCAGCAACGAACTCTTCCCGACGCCTGACGCGCCGACAATGGCCACCATCTCCCCGGGGCTTACGTCGAGATCGACGCCGCGCAACACCTCCAGCCGGCGCGTGGCCGTCTGATACGACTTGACGACGCCGCGTGCCTCGATGACGCCCGTGGTCATTGATACCTCAGGGCTTCGGCCGGATCGAGCGACGCGGCTTTGCGGGAAGGGTACAGCGTGGCAACAAGGCAAATGACCATCGCCGACGCCATGATCGTGAGCACATCCAGCGGCTCCACCTGGAACCGCAGCCGGGTGATCTGGTATACGTCGCCCGGCAACTCAAACAAGCGGTAGTGCTCGGACACCCAGCAGGCCAGCAACCCCAACAGGGTGCCGGCGCCGGTGCCGATGGCGCCAATCGTCAAGCCCTGCAGCAGGAACATTCGCCTGATTGCCGACGCCGGAGCACCCATGGTGCGCAGGATGCCGATGTCGCGGCTCTTTTCCATCACGAGCAACACCAGTGAAGCCACGATGTTGAGCGCGGCCACCATCACGATGAGCCCGATGGTGAGGGCGATGGCCACCTTCTCGAGGCGGAGCGCCGAGTACAAAGACGCATTGAGTTCGGTCCAGTCTTCGGTGAGGTACGCGCCGCCCAGAGAGTTCCGCAACCGCTCGGCGATCGCGGGCGCCTCATCCAAGTCGGCCACTTTCAACTGCATCGCGTCGGGCCCGGGCTGGCTCAGGAAGTCAAGCGCCACAGACATCGGGATCAGCCCGTAGTTCGCGTCGAACTGGTAGAACCCCAACTTGAAGATGCCGACCACGTGGAAGCGGCGCAGCCGCGGCATCATGGCCAACGGCGTCATCACGCCTTCCGGCGTCATGATCTGCACGTTGTCGCCCACCGTCACGCGCAAGCGGTCGGCCAGGTCTTGCCCCAGCAGGATCGGATCGAAGATGGGCTCGTCCTCCGGGCCGGTCTCGGGTGCGGCCACCAGCGCCGTCAGGCTGCCTGCGGTCATCGACGATCCGAGGTCGGTGACCTGGACCTCGCGCGGGGGATCGATGCCTTTGAGTTGCAGTGGCGCCTGCTGGCCGTTGAACACGACCATGCCCTGTCCCACGACAACCGGGGCCACGCCGACCACGCCCTCCACCTGCATTTTCTGCGCCTCGGCCTCCACATCCAGCAGTCCGCCGTCCGCCGTCTTGTAGACGTTGATGTGGGCGGTGGCGCCCACGATGCGATCGCGCAGTTCGCCCTGCACGCCGGTCATCAGCGCCGTCGCGATGATCAGTGCCATCACGCCCACGCCCACGCCGAGGATCGAGACGAGCGAGATCAGCGAGATGAACGCCTGCTTCCGGCGGGCGGTCAGATACCTGAGGGCGATGAACCAGGGGAAAGACATTGCCTCATTGCCTCACTGGCTAATTGGCTCATTTTTCACGGGCCTCATAAGCGGGAACAGAATCACGTCCCGTATCGACGGGCTCCCTGTGAGCAGCATCACGAGCCGGTCGATGCCAATGCCCTCGCCGCCCGTCGGCGGCATGCCGTATTCGAGGGCGCGGACGTAGTCTTCGTCCATCTGGTGCGCTTCGCTGTCTCCGGCGGCGCGGTCCTTCAGCTGGCCCTCGAACCGCCGGCGCTGCTCGGCCGGGTCGTTGAGTTCGCTGAACCCGTTGGCCACTTCGAAGCCACCGGCGTACATTTCGAACCGCTCAACGGTGTCCAGATCGTCCGGCTTCTGCTTCGACAGCGGCGACACTTCGGTTGGGAAGTCGTACACAAAGGTCGGCTGCACGAGTTGGTCTTCCCACAAGCCCTCGAAGATCGTGGTGGCGATCTTCCCGGCGCCGTGGGACGCCTTCACCTCAAAGTTCAGGGCCTTCGCAACAGCCGCCGCTTTCTCACGGTCGCGCAGGTCGGGCTCCGTCACCGTGCGGCCCAGTCGCTCGGTCGCGGCTTCCGCAGCGGCGTGCCGCAACGACAGGCGGCGGAACGGCGCGGCAAACGAGATGGTGTGGCCGTTGAACTGGCATTCGAGCCCGCCGGTGGCTTCCATGGCGACTTCGGCCAGCATCTCCTCGGTCATCGACATCAGATGCTGATAGTCCACGTACGCTTCGTAGAACTCCAGCATCGTGAACTCGGGATTGTGCTGCGTCGAGATCCCCTCGTTGCGGAAGTTCCGGTTGATCTCGTAGACCTTCTCAAACCCGCCGACGGTCAAGCGCTTCAGATACAACTCCGGCGCGATGCGCAGGTAGAGCTGCATGTCGAGCGTGTTGTGATGCGTCACGAAGGGCCGCGCTAAAGCACCGCCCGCGATGGGCTGCATCATCGGCGTCTCAACCTCGAGAAACCCGCGGGCGTTCATGAAACGCCTGATAGCCGCCACCACCCTGGCGCGCGTCTCGAAGACCTTGCGCGCCTCGGCGTTCACGATCAGGTCGAGGTAGCGCTGGCGATAGCGGATTTCAACGTCGGTGAGGCCATGCCATTTCTCGGGGAGCGGCAGCAGGCACTTGGCCAAAAACACGATCGATTCGGCAAAGACCGTCAGCTCGCTGGTCTTGGTGCGGAACACCCGGCCCGAGACGCCCACGTGATCACCGAAGTCGAGCCGCTTGAAAATCTCGAAGTCGCGCTCGGGCATCGAATCCGCGCGCACGTACACCTGGAGGCGATTGAGGCCATCCGAGAGGACAAGGAAATTCGCCTTGCCGAAACTCCGGATCGAGAGGATTCGGCCGGCCACGCGAGCCTGGGGCTTTTCCGCTTCCAGCACCTCACCGGTGGTGTCGGTAAACGCGGCGACAATTTCCGAAATGGTCGCGGTGCGATCGAATCGCACGGGATACGGCGGCACCCCGAGGGCCACCAGATCCTCCAGTTTGGCCTTGCGCTGCGCGATCTGCTCTACTTCGTTCGCCATAACAACGATTACCCCACCAACAATGAACGCCGAATTCCGTCCAGCACCCCGTTCACGAACTTGACCGATTCGTCGGCGCTGAACGTGCGGGCGAGTTCCAGCGCCTCATTTACGATCACCGCCGGCGGCGTCTCGGGCTGGTGTCGCAGTTCCCACACAGCGAGGCGCAGGATCAGTTTGTCCATCAGCGCAAGACGCTCGAGGCGCCAGTGACTCGCCTGTTTCTCGATCAGTGCGTCGATTTCCTGATGGTGCGCCACTGCCCCGCGCATCAGCACTTCAGCAAACGCACGAACGGCATCCGTCGCCTCGGGCAGGTGCTCGGCAAACACGCCATCAAGCGCCTCGTCGGGCGCCGTGCCGCCGACCTCCCAAAAATACAGCGCCTGCAGGGCGGCCTCACGCGCCCGGTGGCGTGGCGTCTTGTTCACGAGGCAAACCCCGGCCGCATCGGCAACGACTGGTAGAGCCGCGCCATTTCGAGCGCGGCCGTGGCTGACTCCCGTCCCTTGTTCGCGGGACCGTCGCCAGCACGCGCCAGCGCTTCTTCCGCCGTGTTGGTCGTCAACACGCCAAACGCGATCGGGACACCAGTCGCCTGTGCGGCGCGCATGATGCCTTCGGCTGCGGCGGTAGCGATGTAGTCAAAGTGCGGTGTCTCACCACGGATGAGGCAGCCCAGGCACACGACCGCGTCCCACCCATCCCCTTCGGCCACCCGTTGTGCCGCCTGCGCCAACTCATACGCACCCGGGACCGCAAACGTGACAATGTCCTGTTCCAACACGCCGGCGTCGCGCAATGCCGCGCGTGCGCCCGCCTCCAGTCCGCTGGTGACGAAGTTGTGGTACCGGGAGACGACCAGGGCTACTCGGGTCGGCATCCGCTATTTTCCGGTGAACGTCGGCTTGCGCTTTTCGAGAAACGCCCGCGTGCCTTCACGCATGTCGTCGGTGGTGGAGACCAGGCCAAACAACGTGGCCTCGTGATCCTCGGCCTCGGCAAACGCCATATCGGCGCCGGTGGCCACCGCGTCGAGGATGTAACGCACGGCCACAGGTGCTTTGGTGGCCAGCGTCTGTGCCAGTTTCCGCGTTTCGTCCATCAACTGCGCGGCGGGCACCACGCGATTGACCAGGCCGATGCGATGCGCCTCGTCGGCGCCAATCATGTCGCCGGTCAGCAACAATTCCTGGGCGCGGCCACGGCCGACCAATCGCGGCAGCCGCTGTGAACCAGCATACCCGGGAATGATCCCCAGGTTGATCTCGGGCTGACCGAACCGCGCCGTGTCGGCCGCGATACGCATCGTGCACGCCATCGCGAGCTCACACCCGCCGCCGAGGGCGAACCCATTCACGGCCGCTACGACGGGCTTGCCCAGCCGTTCGATGCGATCGAACAACCGCTGCCCGCGACGCGCATGATCGCGACCGCCCACGGGCGTCTGCACCGCGAGTTCGTTGATGTCCGCACCGGCCACGAATGACTTGTCGCCGGCGCCCGTCAGGATCACTACGCGCGTCTCGGCATCTGCCGCAACCGCCTCAAAGGCCGTCGTCAATTCATCAAGGGTCTGCGCGTTGAGCGCATTCAGGACTTTGGGGCGATTCAGGGTGATGGTGGTCACAGCGCCCTCGCGCTCTATGAGGATATTTTCAAAGGACATGCGCGCTTGATTATACCCGCCCCCTCATCCGCCGGACGAACGCGCCCATCGCGGCGGCAGCGGCGGCGCCGCCCAGTGACCCGATGGCATCGGCCGCAAGGTCTCCGACGGAGGCCATGCGTCCGGGAATAAACGATTGGTGAAATTCGTCGCTCAAGCCGTAGAGGGCGCCGATGAGCGCGGCAGGCACAATCAACGACCGGGTCATGGAACCGAGCGGCCCTCCCCCGAGCGCCCGCACGAGCAAGGCCCCGAGTCCGGCATAACCCAGCGCATGGGCCACATAGTCAGGCACGCCGAATGGGATGGCGATGGCCGATCGATGGGATGCGGCAAACGTCGCGGCCATCCACAGGACGACGGGGCCCCAACTCCAGGCGAGCTTCACCGCCCGCGACTCAGCGGACTCAATTGAACGCGAGATACAGCACCCAGCCGAGCAGCAGCGCGCCACCCACAAGCGCGCCGAATAACCGAGCGGCAAACCGCAGCCCAGTCTGGAGGTCGTCGCGATGCAAGGCCGCGAATACGGGAGACACCAGCGCGGCGAACAGGATCAGCAGGCCCAGGTGACTCGTCACGGCGTGTCCACCTTCCCACCGCGGGCGACATCGGCGGCATCGAAGATCACCAGCACATTCATGAGCCCGGCCACGATGAGAAACGTGTTGCCGTATTCGTAGGACGCGGCAACAACATCGCCGCCGCCGTAACCGGCCCAGCCTGCCACCAGCCGCGTCGCGCCAATCATCCACTGGGCGGCGGCCGCGAGGAGCATCAACGGTTCAACACTCTGAAACGGGAACAGCCGTCCGCCGAACGCCAGGCCCAGGACGTACATCGACAGCAGCATGGTGCCAAACACCAACGCCTTGCCGGCCTGGCCCTGCAGCATGTGGCCGGCTCCGGGAAACACCCAAGCCAAGACGCACGTCAGCGCAACGCTGGGACGGGCGATTGCGGGCATCGAGGCCTTGCTGATGGGTTTACGGGGCGCCGCCATAACTCGTCAGTGTACCTGATTGGGCCGCGTCACTTGAATCACGACGAACGCGACGGCCATCCCCAGAGGCAGGGCCGTGAGCAGCCGCCAAAGATTGGGCGGCGTTCCCAGGCCACCCCACTCCCACGCGAGCGTGAGCGCGGTGGGCACCGCCGCAAGCGCCACGAGCCCACGCGCTCCTCGTAGCGCGGCCTGAACCTCAAGGCCGCGGCTCTTCCCAGCGCGCCCAAGCGCCAACAGGGCGCCAAAAGGCGCGGCCAAATACAACCCCGTACATCGCGCGCAGACAGGCCACGCCACGCCGCCGGTCTCAAACGACCGCTCGGGCCGCTGATGACACACCTGCCCGGCGACGAGATAAACCACGCTCGCCCATCCCGGCCCGTCGTGCGGGTGGCTCACTCGCTGCCACAGCGCGGCACCCGCGACCAGTGGCCACGCGATGACCGCCGCGACCAGCACCCGGGTCAGCATCAATCCACCAGAATCAGCGGGCCAAAGTGGGTTTCGTATCGATCCTCGAACTCGGTCCAGCTGTAGGCATGGCTGGAGCCGCCAAGGTGTTCAAGCGCGTAGGTGGCGGCCACTGAGCCGATTTGGGCGCACACATCCAATGGCGCGGACACAGCCAGGCCCTTCAGGAACCCGCCGCGATACGCGTCACCCACGCCGGTCGGATCCGCCAGGCGCGTGGGCTCCACGGCAGGCACATCAATCTGCAGACCCTTCTGCAGAATGGATGACCCCTTCTCGCCCTTTGTCACAATCAGCACGCCAGCCTCGTCGAGTACGTCGGCTTCACTCATGCCGGTCTTCTGGCGAATCAGCTCAAACTCGTAGTCGTTGCAGATGACGTAGGACGCGCCCCGGATGCCATCGCGCAGCTCGTCGCCCGACATGCGCGCGCACTGCTGGCCCGGGTCGAACATGTAGTGGATGTCGAGCGCCCGGCACTCTTCGGCGTACTGCACCATGGCAGCCGGATCATTCGGCGAAATGATCACCAGATCCGGCCGCTCAACTGTGCGAAACGACAACTCCGATGCGTCCGCCATGGCTCCGGTGTAGAACGACGCAATCTGGTTGTTGGCCTCATCCGTGTTGCAGAAAAACGACGCGGTGAACTTGCCGTCAATCTCGCGTACGAGCGACGTATCCACGCCGGCTGCGTCGAGCCAGCGCCGATAGTCGCCGAAATCCTGGCCGGCCGTGGCCATCAGTCTGGGCCGCTCGCCGAGCAACGCCAGCGTGTACGCGATGTTCGGCGCGCACCCGCCACGGCGCTTGTCCATCGTGTCCACCAGGAAACTGAGACTCACGCGCGAAAAGTGTTCGGGCAGCAGGTGTTCCGTGAACTTGCCCGGAAACGACATCAGGTAATCGAACGCGATGGAGCCAGTGACGATGATCTTCATGAGAGATATTTTCCGATGAGAGGTTGAAGCAGAGCCATGCGCGCGGCGGGAATCGCCTCGGGCCGGGTAATCAGGGCGGTGGCCATCGCGCGCGCGCATTCACAGGTGCGCTCGATGGGCAGACGCTCGACGGCAGCGGCAATGACCTGCTGCGCCGTCTTCGCGTTCTGCATCAGGTTCGCCACGATCATCTCGACCGTGACCGAGTCGTGTTCGGGGTGCCAGCAGTCGTAGTCGGTGACCAATGCGAGGGTGCTGTAACAAATCTCGGCTTCGCGGGCGAGTTTGGCCTCCTGCAGGTTGGTCATCCCGATGATGTCCCATCCCTGCTTGCGGTAGAACTCCGACTCTGCGACGGTCGAAAACTGCGGCCCTTCCATGCAGACGTACGTGCCGCCTTCATGAACCGTGGCTTCGACGGACTTGGCCGACGCCGTCAGGATGGACGACAGCGGCGCGCAGAAGGGATGCGCGAATCCCACATGAGCCACGAGGCCTTCGCCGAAGAAAGTACTGATTCTGCCGCGTGTGCAATCGAAGAACTGATCGGGCACAACCAAATCCAGGGGCTTGAAATCTTCACGCAGACTGCCGACCGCGCTTGCCGAGAGGATCCACTCGACGCCCAAGGTCTTGAACCCGAAGATGTTCGCGCGATAGTTCAACTCCGACGGCGTGAACCGGTGCCCCTCGCCATGTCGCGCGAGAAACGCGACTCGCCGGCCCCGCAACGTGGCGATCACATACGGCCCCGACGGCGAACCGAACGGCGTCTCGATGACCCGCGACTCGCGGTCCGTCAGTTCGGCCATGTCGTACAGCCCTGATCCGCCGATGATTCCAATCCGCACCAGTTCCCCTGGACCCTGGACGCTGGACGCTGGACCCTGGACGATCGTCATGCAATCTCCGTATCGATGAACCGGCGGCCGTCTTTTTCGCGGATGATGCCGGCGGGAATGGCCGGGTCGTGTTCGAAGAACACCACGTACTCGCCGTCGATGGCTTCGCGCAGGAAGCGCTGTTTGTAATAAAACGTGTCCATTGGATAGAGGTCGTAGCCCATGATCCACGGCTCGTCCAGATGCGCGGTGGTCGGGATCAGGTCAGCCACGAACGCCGCCGTGCGGCCACCGGACTGAATGCGAATCCACGAATGGTGGAGGCAATGGCCGCCGGTCTGCCACACACTGATGCCCGGCAGCACCTCGCCGTCCCCTTCGATGAAATCCACCACGCCGGCTTCAGCGAGCGGCAGGAAATTTTCGGGCAGGTAGCTGGCGCGGTTGCGCTCGTGCGTGTGCGTGGCATCGTGCCACTCGTCGCGCCGGATCAGATATCGGGCGTTCCGAAACCTCGGAACGATCGCGTCGCCTTCGCGTTTCGTGGATCCGCCGAAGTGATCGAAGTGCAGGTGGCTGGCGATGACCACGGTGATGTCATCGGCGGTCAGGCCCGCGTCGCCCAGCGAATGGTCGAGGTGGCGCGTCCGATCGATCGCATAAATGTCCGCCAGCTTGGGCGGCATCTTGTCGCCAATGCCGGAGTCAATCAGCACCGTCTGTTGCGGCGTCCGCACAAGCAGCGGCCGCAACCCCAATGGAATCCGGTTCTTCTCATCCGCTGTCGTCCTCTTCTGCCACATCGTCTTTGGCACCACGCCGAACATGGCGCCACCATCGAGCCGGAATGTGCCGTCGGAGAGCGAGATCAATTCACAGTCGCCGAGCTTCACGTCAGTGACCCTCCGGCGCGACAGCCAGTTGTTTCAGTTCCACGAGCACTCCGTGGGTATCACCCGGATGCACAAACGCGATGAGTGAACCGTGCGCACCTTGCCGAGGTACCTGATCGATCATCCGCACACCTGCGGCCACCACTCGCGCCATCGCCGCCTGGATATCGGGCACCCGCAGCGCAACGTGATGCAACCCGGGCCCGCGCTTGTCGATGTACTTGCCGATCGCTGAGTCTGGCGCGAGAGATTCCACCAGTTCCAACTTGGCATCGCCCGTATCAATGAACCGGACCCTGGTGTTCTGGCTCTTGATGTCTTCCGTCTCGCCCGACGTCAGGCCAAGGACGCCGGTGAAGAACTTCAGCGAGGCGTCCACGTCGGAAACGGCGATGCCGACATGGTCGATGGTGAGTCGGGTGTCTGCGCCATGGGTCGGGGGGTGGGAAGAAAGGGGACGGGTGTCTACCTGTGGAAAACTCGTTGTTGCCTCGTCGAGTTTCCCACAGGTAGACACCCGTCCCCCTGCCGGACTCGATCCCCCGACTTGAACGGCCGCTGAAATGACGTCGGGCGTCAAAAAGACACCCGACGTCATTTCAGCGGCCGCCGAGTAGGGATCGGTCTCGCGCGCGCTGATGCGGTCCAGCCACTGGCCGAACTCGCCGGGGGCGAGCACGTTGTGCTCGAGGTGCTGCATAAACCGGCGGCTGAGAATTTCGCGCAGGCGCCACTCGCCGCGTGCACGTCGGCGCGAGCCGAGCGTATCGGACGACTGCTCGCGGAAGCGCTCGATCATCGCCAGCAATTCGTCGATGCCGCGGCCGGTGGTGGCTTCAGTGCGCAGCACCGGCGGCCGCCAGCCCTCGCCCATTGCCTCGTCGGTGGCCAGCATCACCTCGATGGACGCGACCGTGCGGTCCGCGCCTTCGCGGTCGGACTTGTTCACCACGAAGATGTCGGCAATTTCCATGATGCCGGCCTTGAGCGCCTGCACTTCGTCTCCGGTGCCGGGCACCAGCGTCACCACCGACACGTCGGCCATGCGCACGATGTCCACTTCGTCCTGGCCGACGCCGACGGTCTCGATAATCACGACGTCGTAGCCGGCCGCGTCCAGGACAATCGCTGCCTCGGCGGTGGTGCGGGCCAGCCCGCCGAGATGGCCGCGCGTCGCCATGCTGCGAATAAAGACACCGGAATCTTCGGCGTGGACCTGCATGCGAATGCGATCGCCGAGGATCGCGCCGCCGCTAAAAGGACTCGTCGGATCCACGGCGAGCACACCGACCGTCTTTCCCTCTTTGCGAAGATTCGAGATGAGCCGGTCCACAAGGGTGCTCTTGCCGGCGCCCGGAGGGCCGGTGATCCCCACGAGATACGCGCGGCCCGTGTGCGCGAAGATGCGGCCAACGAGCAGAGCGCCCTCGGGTGTTTCGTCTTCGATGAGCGAGATACCCCGGGCAATCGCTCTTGGGTCACGCGCGAGCACACGGTCTGACAACGGCTGCGACGCCATCATCGTCCCAGCAACTGTCGGGCGATGACCAGTCGCTGAATTTCGCTCGTGCCCTCACCGATGGTGCAGAGTTTCACGTCGCGGAAGAATTTCTCGGCCGGATAGTCTTTCATGAAGCCGTAGCCGCCATGAATCTGGACAGACTCCTCGGCTGCGCGCACCGCGATTTCGCTCGAGTACAACTTCGCCATCGACGACTCACGGCCCGTCCTGGTCACGCCCTGGTCTTTCAGCCAAGCCGCGCGATAGGTCAGCAGCCGAGCGGCCTCGATGCGGGTGGCCATGTCGGCCAGCTTCCACTGAATCGCCTGGAACGTCGCGATCGGCTGTCCAAACTGCCGGCGCTCCTTGGCGTACCGCAGCGCCGCTTCGTACGCGCCTTGCGCCAGGCCCACGGCCAACGCCGCGATGCCGATGCGCCCAGCGTCCAGCACCTGCAGGGTATTGAGGAACCCTTGCCCCTCGTCGCCAACCATGGCGTCCGACGGCACCCAGCAATTTTCAAACAACACTTCACTCGTATCGCTCGCGCGCATGCCGAGTTTGTGCTCCTTCTTGCCGGCCTTCATCCCCTTGGTGCCGCGAGGGACCACAAACGCCGAGATGCCCCTGTTGCCCTTCGCCCGATCGGTGACGGTCATGACGACGATGGCGCCGCCGACTGCGCCGTGGGTGATGAATTGCTTGGAGCCGTTGATGACCCAGCCATCGTCATCGCGGCGAGCCGAGCACCGCATCGCAGCCGCGTCGCTGCCGGCACCGCTTTCTGTGAGTCCCCAGGCGCCCAGATAGTCGCCGCGAATGAGCGGCACCACGTACTGCTGCCGCTGGGCATCGTTGCCGAACATGTGCAGGTGCCACGTGCAGAGGCCGTTGTGCGCCACTACCGAGAGCGACACCGACGGGCACACCCGCGCCAGTTCCTCGATGCAGATGCAGTATTCGATGGCCGACATCCCTGCACCGCCGAGGCTCTCGGGGAACTGGATGCCCATCAAGCCGAGCGCGGCCATTTTATGCACCAGCGTGTCCGGAAACGCTTCGGCCTCGTCCCATTCCATGACGTGGGGACCGATTTCGGCTTCGGCGAATTCCCGGACTGTACGGCGGAGAATCGCTTGTTCGCTGGTTGGACGCAGATCCATCAGGAGAAAATATCACGTTGCCCCCCCGCTCACCCGTGCACGATTGTGCCTACGCGGCCGATACTGAGGGTATGACCACATCCTTTTCGCTCGCGCGGCATGGCCGCCGCCTGATCGTTGGCATGCTGACGGCCGTCATTTTCGTGGCCACACCGGCTGCGGCGGCCGCCGACATCACGGCCTTCTTTGGCGCCAGCCGCAATTCGACAACCCGCACGGCCAAAGGCCTTGCTTTTGGCGTCACGCTCCTTGTCGTTGGCTTTGAGGTGGAATACTCCGACATTTCGGAGAAAGACGCCGACTCGGCGCCGCGGCTGCGCACGGGCATGATCAACGCCATTGTGCAAACGCCCACGGGTGGCGTCCAGTTGTATGGAACGGTAGGCGCCGGCGGTTATCGCGAATCGCTCCGCCTGACGTTTCAGGAAACCAACGTCGGCCTCAACATCGGCGGCGGCTTGAAGATGGGCTTGCTTGGCCCGCTCAAACTCCGCGTGGACTACCGGCTGTTCCGGCTTCGCGGAGAGCCGCTCTACAAGAACGTCCACCGCGTCTACGCTGGACTCAACGCGGCGTTCTGACGATTGGTCTTTACCGAATTTTCGTCAACCCCATCCGCTCGATTTTGATGACCGCCGCTTTGAGCCGATCGTAGATGGGTTGTACTTCGGCTGGCAGGACCTCGGCCAGAAGCAGCAGCGGATCGTAGTTGGCCGTGGTGATGGCCGGGTCGAACATGAAGACGAAGATGGCCGCGTCTTTGGATGTTTCCGCTGATTTGTAGATCTTCCAGTTGAGCGCCTGCTGCTTGCGCATCGGCACTTCGGCCTGATCCAGCGCGGTGCGGATGCGCCCGAGGATGGCCTCGAAGTCTGCTGCCCTGGCTTTCTGGACATGGAAGAACAACATGCCTGCGCCAGACGCAAACGTGTAGTCGGCCGGGACGCCGGGCTCCTCTTTTTCCTCCTCGGTCCCTGCCGGCGGTTTGGCTCCCGCCAGGGGCTTGGCGCCGGGCGGCGGCGCCTGTGTGGTGGTTGGCGGCACCGGCGGCGGTACGGGTGGTGGGACTTGCGACGTCGATCGCGCCGGCATCATGACCAGCGCGCTCACCAGAGCGAGGCCGCCCAATCGATGGAGTGTGTGTCTCACGTTGCCACCTTCTCTGGTTGCCACAAAAAGAACGGGACGTCACCGCTTACGCGAGGACGTCCCGTTCACTTCATTCAGACGCCGCAGCGTCGGGCTACTTCTTGACGATCGGCCAGATGTTCTGGTTGGCCAGCGACGCCGTGAACTTCGCGTACAGGTCATCAACCTTTTTCCGCGCCTCGGGCGTGGCCACATCGAAGGCGCCGCCGTAGTACAGAACCTGGGTGATGTTGTAGCTCAGGTTCGTGACCGGGGGGTCCAGGAACAGCAAATACAGCACCGGCTGATCGGGCGGCGGGACAGCGTCCACTTTCAGGAACGTCATCGTTTTGGCCTGAGCCTGGAATTCAGGCTTCGCAGCTGCGGCGAGGCCCGACTTCATCTCGTTAAAAGCCGCTTCAAACGTCGCTTCCTGCCCCTGCTTGACCGACAGCAACACCATGATCGACGTGGCGCCGTTGAACTTCAGAGGATCCGGTGGCTCAGGCTGAGCCGCCGCCTGCGCCGGTGAGGCCGTCTGGGCTTGGACCGACGTCGCCACCATTAACAACCCGGCCACGCCCAGCGCAACCACCACGCGCCGGCCCATCACCGGCAAGACTCCTGACAACTGCATAAAAATTCTCCTCGCCACAGGGGCGTTCATCCAAAAAGAGACTTTACTTTACCGTACCCATCTGGAATGGAAAGTCCACTCTTACACAAAAACTTCAAGTACGCTGTTCGCCACCAGCATACCCTCTCGGGTCAGGCCGAATCTTCCACCCCGCCGCCACACCTGTCCGCCATCGACAAAAGGCGCCAGAGCCTCCCCGTACCGCTCCCACGGGTCCAGTCCGAACCGGACCGAAAATTCGGCCGAGTCCAGGCCATCGGTCAGCCGAAGCCCCATAAACAGGGCCTCTTCGACCTGGGCTTGCGGTGTCAGATGCTGGCGATCAAGCGCCACCGACGCGCCCGACATCACGCGCGTCACATATTCTTCAGTGGCCGCCACGTTCTTCCAGCGCTCGCCGGACACGGTGGAATGGGCGCCGCACCCAAACCCGAACCACCCACTCCCTTGCCAGTACTTGACGTTGTGGCGCGAGCGATGGCCGGGTCTGGCCACATTTGAAATCTCGTACTGCAGCAATCCATGCTGCTCAAGCACGTCCAGCCCTTCCAAATACATCTCAGCCGCATCGTCATCCGGCGCCATGGACCAGCCCGCCCGAGCCATGTCTTCCTTGAGCGGCGCGTTGGGATAGAGCTCAAGCAGGTACAGAGACAGATGGTCGGGCCGGAGCGCCACGGCCTGATCCACCGTGCGCCGCCAGGTCTCGCGCGACTGTTGCGGCAACCACAACATCAGGTCGAACGACACGCTGTTGAAGCCGAGGGACTGCGCGGCGCTGATGGCCTCGATCGCCCGGGCCGATGAATGAATGCGCCCAAGGCGCTTCAACTCGTCGTCATCAAATGACTGCACGCCGAAGCTGATGCGATTAATTCCGGCATCGCGAAATGCCGCAAGGCGCTCGGCCGTTGCTGTTTCGGGATTGGTCTCGAGGGTAATTTCGGAATCGGCCGCCAGATTGAACGTCTCGCGGCACGCGCGGATGAGACCAGCCACCTCATCAGCTGAAAGCAGCGACGGCGTCCCGCCGCCGAAGAAAATAGTGTCGGCCTTGCCACCGGGTGCTTGCCGGATCTCTGTTTCAAGGGCGGTGACGTATCGGCCCTTCAGGTCGGCATCAAGCAACCCGCGATTGAAATTGCAGTAGGAGCAGATCGCCTGACAGAAGGGGATATGGACGTACAGACCTAAGTCGGGGTCCCGGAGTCCCGGGGCTTGCCCGCCGTAGCCTTGGCGGAGGCGGGTCCTGGGGTCCAGGCTAGCCTCGGCCAGCTTTGCCGCCGGGCCACTTGAGCTCGCGCGACGGGCCGGGCTGCTTGAGTGAGCGGAGCGGGTCGTTCTCGCGCAGTTGGGCGCGCGCCTGGTTACGGGCCTTGGGCGGCAATGTGCGACGCCCTTTGCCGTCCTTCCAGAGGATCGCCAGTTCCTCGGCGCCACTGCCGGGGCCGAGCATCCGGAAATCGGGTCCTTCGTACTCGAGGAACTCGCACATCTCGTGGAGCCGCGAGTGCATCCGGAACCCTACGCGCACCTTGAGCGAATCGAGATTGCTGTCGTCAGGCGTGTCTTCGTAGTTGGTGGTGAAAATCGTCGGGCGGCGCTCGTTGTACCGGGTGTTGACGATGAGGTTCATCGTTTCTTCCACCCATTCCGAGGGCTTTTCAGCGCCGAGGTCGTCCAGCACCAGCAGTTCCGCATCCATCACGGGACGCAGAATGTCCATCTCGGCCGTGCGGACCACCGGGTTGTAGGTGGACCGAATCATCTTGAGCAGTTCACGAACGTCGTAGAACAGTCCCCGCACGCCGGTGCGCTGGATCGACTGGCGCAAGACGCCGACGGCTATATGGGTCTTGCCGATTCCGGGCGGACCGATCAGACACAGCCCCTTCGTCACCGCTGGGAACGTTTCGGCGAACTTCCGGGCGCGCGTGAGCGTGAGTTGCAGCTTCTCGTTCGGATAGGTGACGAAATTCGACAGGTCGCATCGCGCGTAACGCGGAGGAATCCGCGCGTCGTGCATCAGACGAGACGATGCCTGCGCGCGCCAGCACTCACAACGCTCAACGCGCCGGATCTCGCCGACAACAATCGGCTTCCATCCTGTTCCGTTACAGATTGCGCACTCCACGGGAGAGATAGCGTAGCAGCAATCCTGAAATTGTGAAATGTCACAAATGACCGAAATGGCGAAATGGCGAAATGGCGAAATGCGGGAATGCCTTTCCCCTCAAATGTGTGAATCCGCATCGCGAGGCAGATTCAACCATTGGGCGGCAAAAACATTCGACCATTCTTCCCTGCATTGGTTTGTCCGCACTTCGCCATTTCGGTCATTTGTGACTTTTGGCCATTTATAAGCCGGCGTCTTTGCCCGCGTCTTTGTCACCAGCGGGCACGAGCGCCGTGTTAAGCCTCTGTTCCCAGTCTCCCAACCCGCGAGCGAGTTCGGTCTTCACGTACGCCATGAACTCATTGACCTCACTCTGCATGCGCTCCATTTTCTGACGCATGTTCAGGATGATCTCAACGCCGGCGAGGTTCACGCCGAGTTCGCGCGTCAGCGCCAGGATGGTTTCGAGGCGCTGCAGGTCTTCATCCGAATACAGCCGCGTGTTGCCTTCCGTGCGAGAGGGAGCGAGCAGGCCCTCGCGCTCGTAGAGTCGCAGCGTCTGAGGGTGGATGTCGTACTTGGTCGACACGGCGCTAATCATGTAATAGCCCTTGCCGGTGCCCGTGCGTCTGGTCATGGCCGTACCCCGCCTTTCTTCTTCATACATCAAACAGGTGTGCGCGTACGTCCACGGGATTCAACCGTGCAAACTCGCGCAGGAGTGCTTTCGACCGCTCGTCCTGGACGGGCGGCAACACGATCTGGAGCTCGACGATGAGGTCGCCGGCAGCGTCGGGTCCGAGCTGGCTCGGTACGCCGTGGCCGCGGAGGCGAAGACGGGTGCCTGCCGCCGTTCCCGGTGGCACCCGTGCTTTCACTGGACCCGCCAACGTTGGAACGTCGATGCGGGCCCCGAGCGCGGCTTCATGAATCGCGACCGGCACTTTCACGTGCAGATCCAATCCGTCGCGATGAAACATCGGATGGGGCGCCACCTCGATGGTCACGTACAAATCCCCGGCTGGTCCGCCTCGTTCTCCGGCATGCCCGCGGCCCGGCACCACCAGCCGCGCCTGCGACTCGATGCCCGCCGGCACGTGCACCGTCACCACTTCGCTGCGAGTCTGCAGACCGGTGGCGGCGCACATGCGGCACCCCGCCCGCGTCATTCGCCCAGACCCGCCACACGGCTCACAGGCTTTGGTAAACACCATGTGGCCGCGCGCCCATCTGATGGCCCCCTGGCCGTGACACGCGGAACAGGCTTCTGACTCAAGTGCGACCACGCCGGCGCCACCACATGCAGGACAACGCTCGCGGCGCACCACCGACACCGGCACCGCCCCACCACGCATCGCCTCTTCGAACGACAACTGCATGGTGAGTTCGAGCGACCCACCCTGATCGTGCGCCATCGCCCGGCGCGCCGCGTCCTGGAACACGTCAGCGAAGAGTTCAGAGAACGTCGCGGCCTCAGCGCCCTGAGCCGCCGCCGTGAAATCGAAGCCGTCAAACGCGATTGTGGTTTCGACTACGCCGTGATACCTGTGCTGCCCCTCGTCGTACTGCTGACGCCGCGCTGGGTCGCCCAGCACCTCGTAGGCTTCCTGCACCTGACGAAAACGTTCGGCCCCAAGGCGGTCACTAGGATTGATGCCCGGGTGATACCGCCTCGCGAGCCGCAGATACGCGCGCTCGATATCGGCTGGCGTGGCCGCCGGCGTCAAATCGAGCGCGCCATACAAGTCCATTACTTCTTCTCGTCTTCAATCACTTCCGCGTCAATGACGTCGCCACCGGCGGCATCGCCACCGGGCGGCGCGCCCCCGCTCGTCGCACCCGCTGCGGCATCCGGCCCGGCCTGTTTGTACATTTCCTGCGCGGCCTTGCCCTGCGCCTGCATCAACGCGTCGAGCGTGCGATTGATCGCGGCCGCATCGTTGGCCTCAAGCGCCTGCTTCACATCGTTGACCGCCGACTCAATCGCCATGCGATCGGCAGCCGACACCTTGTCGCCCGACTCCTTGAGGAACGTGGACGCCGCGTGCACGGCCTGGTCGGCGCGATTGCGCGTCTCCACTTCTTCCTTGCGCTTCTTGTCTTCCTCGGCGTGCGCTTCGGCGTCTTTCACCATGCGCTCGACCTCGTCCTTCGACAGGCCGCTCGACGCGGTGATGGTGATCTTCTGCTCCTTGCCGGTGCCCTTGTCCCGGGCCGACACATTCACGATGCCGTTCGCATCGATGTCGAAAGTGACTTCGACCTGCGGCACGCCACGCGGCGCCGCCGGAATGCCGTCGAGATGGAACTTGCCGAGCGGCCGGTTGTCGCGCGCCATCTGGCGCTCACCCTGCAGTACGTGCACTTCCACGCTGGTCTGGCCGTCGGCCGCCGTCGAGAACGTCTCGCTCTTGCGCGTCGGGATCGTCGTGTTGCGCGTAATCAGCGTCGTCATCACGCCGCCCAGCGTTTCGATGCCCAGTGACAGCGGCGTCACATCGAGCAGCAGCAGGTCCTTCACTTCACCCGAGAGCACACCGGCCTGCAGTGCGGCGCCAATCGCCACCACTTCGTCGGGGTTCACGCCCTTGTGCGGCTCCTTGCCGAACTGGTCCTTCACGAGCTGCTGCACGCGCGGGATACGGGTGGATCCACCCACCATCACCACTTCGTCGATGTCCTTTGCCGTGAGGCCTGCGTCCTGCAACGCCTGCCGGCACGGTCCCATCGTCTTCTGCAGCAGGTCCTCGACCAGCGACTCGAACTTGGCGCGCGTCAGCTTCATCGCCAGGTGCTTGGGACCGGTGGCATCCGCCGTCACGAACGGCAGATTGATCTCGGTCTCCACCAGCGTCGAGAGCTCCATCTTGGCCTTCTCCGCCGCTTCCTTCAGGCGCTGCAGAGCCATCCGGTCCTTCGACAGGTCGATGCCTTCCTGCTTGCGGAACTCGGCGACGATCCAGTCAATGACGCGCTGGTCGAGGTTGTCGCCGCCCAGGTGCGTGTCGCCGTTGGTCGACTTCACCTCAACGACGCCCTCACCCACTTCGAGGATCGACACGTCAAACGTGCCGCCGCCGAAGTCATAGACGACGATCGTCTCGTCCTTCTTTTTGTCGAGTCCGTAGGCAAGCGCGGCCGCGGTGGGCTCGTTGACGATGCGCATGACTTCGAGACCGGCGATCTTGCCGGCGTCCTGCGTCGCCTGACGCTGCGCGTCATTAAAGTACGCCGGCACCGTGATGACGGCCTTGGTCACCGGCTGGCCGAGGTAATCTTCGGCGGCCTGTTTCAGCTTGCCGAGGATCATCGCGGAAATTTGCGGCGGCGTGAACGGCTTGTCCTGCCCGTCCACCTTGACGGCCACGTGTCCACCTTCTGCCGTCACCCGATACGGCACCATCTTCAGTTCCTCGCCCACCTCGTCAAACCGGCGGCCCATGAAACGCTTGATGGAGTACACCGTGTTCTCGGGGTTGGTCACAGCCTGGCGCTTTGCGACCTGGCCTACCAGGCGCTCACCCGACTTCGCAAACCCAACCACCGACGGCGTGAGCCGGCCACCTTCAGAGTTGGTGATAACAACAGCCTCGCCACCCTCCATGACGGCGACGACAGAGTTGGTGGTGCCGAGGTCAATTCCAATGATCTTGCTCATGATGTCCGTTGCTCCTCTGCCGCGAAGGGCAGGAAAATGGTCAAACCTTAGTCTCATGTATTATAGAAAGATGAGTGCGTATATGTCAACAAAGCCTCGGCCTTGAGACCTAGGCCGAGCTACGAAACGCGCGCCAAGGACTCCGGGACCCAGGACCCCAGAACCGCGATGTATACTTCTCCTTGCCAGCTCACTGTCTGACTTAGAGGGTCCGATGACCTTTGCACGCACAGTCAGGCTTCTCGTAATTCCCGTCCTCACGACCGGCGCCCTGGCCTGGTCACCATCTCTCATTGCGCAGTATCGCGATGGCCCGGGGCAGCAGTACGTGCCTGGGCGCGACTCTGAACAGCCGAGTTACGCAGGCGATGAGCAGTCCTACCAGGACGTGCCGGCGTTCGTGTCGGCGGTTGATGGCAGTGCGCAGCTCTATCGCGGGGGCGACGCGGTTCGCGACTTCGAACAGGTGCCTCTTGAAGTGGGCGACCGCCTGAGCACGTCGCGCGGACGCGTGGAAGTGTTGTTCTCGGATGGCAGCGTCATTGCGCTCGACGAATACACCGACATCACAATTGACGATTCCGCCGCGTGGCGGCTGCAGGGCGGACGGCTGAAGGTGACGTGGCGCGCCGGATCCTTTGATATTGATGCGCGGCCCGCCGGCGCGGCGCGTGTGCGCAGCGGCGGCGACTATCGCATCACGCTGGCCGACAACCGTCGGGGCGAAGCAGAACTGGAACTCGCGGTCTCGCGCGGATTAGCCGAGCTCGAAAATTCGCTGGGCCGCACCTCGGTACGTGCCGGCACTCGCGCGCTGACGACCGCAAGTTATGCGCCGTCTGTGCCGTACGCCTACGCCACGCCGCGAGACGACTTCGAGCGCTGGACCGAATCGCTCGAAGCCGACCGCTACGGTGTGGAATCCACGCGGTACCTGCCCGTTGAATTGCGCGCGTATGGTGGCGACTTCGATCGGCATGGCTCGTGGTCACGCTACGGTTCGTACGGATGGGTCTGGTATCCCCGCGTGTCAGTGGGGTGGCAACCCTATCGAACCGGCCGCTGGTCGTTCGTCGTGAACTTTGGCTACTCCTGGATTGGGGGGTCGCGTTGGGAATGGCCGACGCATCACTATGGACGATGGGGGCGAGGGGGATCGCGGTGGTTCTGGGTGCCGCAGCGACCCGTGCAGGCCAGGCGCGTCGGATACGCGGTGCCACGGCAGTCATTCAACGCGTCAGTGCCCTACTACTCGCGGCCGAACAATTCGCGCCCATTCACCGGGCGGCCGTCGCAGAATAGGCCCACTGGCGGAGGCACGCGGCCTCCGGAAATAGACCAGCGGACCGAGCCGCAACAAAGAGCGGTGCCGCGCGGAGTGCCGCGCAATGCGCCGTCGCAGTCGGCTCAGACAGGCCAGTCGCAGTTCCCGTCGCGCAACACACCGATGGCCACGAGGCCCCAGACGCCATCGAACGAGCGGATTGAGGCTCAGGAACGGCAGGGATCGACTGAGCGTCAAAGACCGACTGAGCGCCCGATGGATCGACGTGCGCCGTCGATCTCGCGGCCGTCGCCGCAGGAGTCGCGACCGGCTCCGCCAGCCACGCGCCAGTCACCATCGTCAGAGCGGCCAACACAGTCAGTGAGGCCGTCGGAGCCGCAGCGATCGGGGTCCGGCGTACGGTCGCCGTCGCGATCAGGGGCGCCTTCGGGCTCGCGGACCCCATCGACAGGCCAATCGGGCGGGCGATCGGGTGGCGGATCGGGCACCGCGGTACGTCGCGGCCGCAGCGGGGGCTGATATCGTTACAGACAGCTCATGGCTGTCGTCACGATCCGTCTCGTCCGTGGATTCGGTCTCGTCGCGCTGTTCCTTGCGGCCGCGTTGTTCGGCATCGCGAGCGGTGTGGTGCTCGCGTTTGTCGGCGACCTGCCGCAGATCAGCGCCCTCGATAGCTACGCGCCCAGCACGATCACCCGAGTCGTGGGGAGGGACGGCGGCGTGGTCGGTGAGTTCGCCACCGAGCGGCGCGAGATCATCACCGACGCGCAGATCCCCCCGGTGCTTCGCCAGGCCATCATGGCGGTGGAAGACGCCGGCTTCAACGACCACATGGGGCTGCAACCCACGCGCATGGTCTGGGCGGTCGTCCGCGACTTGACGGGAACGGGCCGCACACCGGGCCGGTCCACTATCACCCAGCAACTGGCCCGCAACCTGTTTCGCGACACGATTGGATTCAGGCGCGACCCGAACGCCTGGGTGGACGTCAGCGGCTGGGAGCGGAAGATCAAAGAAGCCCTGGTCGCGTTGCAAATCGAACGTCGCTACGGCAAGTCCGAAATCTTCACGATGTACTGCAACCAGATCTACTGGGGCCACGGCGCGTATGGCGTGCAAGCCGCGTCACGGTTGTACTTCGACAAGTCGATCACGGACCTGACGCTCGAAGAAGCGGCGATGCTTGCAGGCATCATTCAGACACCCGAGCGGCAAAGTCCCTATGTGAACATGGCCGAGGCCAGGCGCAAGCGCAACCTCGCGTTGGATCGCATGGCCGCCAACAACTTCATTACAGCGGAGGACGCCACCGCCGCCAAGGCTCGTCCCATCGTCACCTCCGGCGCGCCACTGGGTGGCCCCACGTTGGCGCCGCACTTCACCGAGACCATTCGGCAGGAGTTGCAGGACCGCTACGGCGCGAAGGCGATCTACGAAAGTGGATTGACGGTGCGCACCGGACTGGATGCCGAGTTGCAGCGAACGGCCATTGCAGTCCTCGACCGGGAACTGCGGCGCATCGATCGGCTCGGCGGATATCGGCGGCCGTCACGGAACCTCGTGGCCGAGAAGGTGGAACTCGACACCTTCAGGGTATTCCGCTGGGCTCGTCCGCCGACGGTGAACGAGGTCATCCCGGCTCTCGTGCTCAACATGGATCGCGGCACCATCCGTGTGCGCGCCGGCGCATGGGAGGGGACCATTGCGCCTGCGGGTTACGCCTGGACTCGGCGACGCTCGGACGCGCTGGTGCGGCGCGGCGACCTGATCGAAGTGCGGGTCGTCAGTCGCGTCGACGAATCCAAACAGTTCGTGGCAGAGCTCGAGCAGGCGCCGTCCATTGAAGGCGCCGTGGTGGCTATCGAAAACCGGACCGGACAGATTCTTGCGATGGTGGGCGGCCACAACTTCGGGCGCAGCCAGTTTAATCGCGCGACGCAGGCACTGCGGCAGGTGGGCTCCACCTTCAAGCCCTTTGTCTACACGGCAGCCATCGACCGAGGCTACACGGCCACATCGCTCATCGACGACAGCCCCGTGAGTTTTGTCGCCGGCCCCAACCAGCCGTTGTGGCAGCCACAGAATTACGACCGCGAGTATCTCGGGCAGGTGATGCTGCGCGATGCACTCGCCGGGTCGCGCAACATCCCGACGATCAAGTTGATGGACGCACTCGGCCCGCCGCAGGTGATCGGCACGGCCAAACGCATGGGCATCACGTCTCCCCTGCCGGCCTTCCTTCCGGTGGCGATCGGCGCGGCCGAAGCGACACTCATCGAGATGACGTCGGCCTATTCCGCCTTCGCCAATCAGGGCGTGCGCGCCACGCCACTGTCGTATACGCAGGTCCTCGATCGTGACGGCAACATCCTCGAAGATCGCCGACCGGTGCCGCACGACGCATTGCGCGCCGACACGGCGTTTGTCATGGCCCACCTGCTGCAGGGTGCGGTTCAGCACGGCACCGCTGTGAGGGCACAGGTGTTGGACTGGCCCGTGGGCGGCAAGACCGGCACCACCGACGACTACACCGACGCCTGGTTCATCGGGTTCGATCCCGACATCACGTTGGGCGTATGGGTAGGCCGCGATCAGAAGAAACCGATCGGCCCAGGCCAGACGGGCACCGCGGCTGCACTCCCGATCTGGATCGACATCATGAAACCGTGGGTGGCACGCCGCCGCGCCCAACTCCCCGCCCCGCCGTCGTTCGAACGCCCGAGCAACGTCATCATGATCATGACCAGCAAAGGCCTCGAAGCGTTCATCGCCGGCACCGAGCCAGGCATCCGCTAGAGCTCGTCGGCCTCATCGGCTGCGGAGAGGTTGCCGCTGCCCTTTTTCAACAGGTACGCCCGGATGAACTCCTCCAGGTCGCCATCGAGCACACGGTCTGGATCGCCCACCTGATACTTGGTCCTGTGGTCCTTGACCATGCGGTAGGGGGCCAGCACGTAGCTGCGGATCTGGCTGCCGAAGGCGATGTCTTTTTTTTCGCCGCCGATCTGATCCAGCTTGGCCTGCTGTTCCTTCATCTTGACGTCGTACAGCCGCGACTTGAGCACCTTCATCGCCGACGCGCGGTTCTTGTGCTGCGACCGCTCGTTCTGGCATGAGACGACGATGCCCGTGGGCAGGTGGGTCAGGCGCACCGCCGAGTCCGTGACGTTGACGTGCTGACCGCCGGCGCCGCTGGACCGGAAAGTGTCCACACGCAGATCCTTGTCATCGATCTCAATGTCGATGTCGTCGGGTAGTTCGGGCCAGACGTAGACCGAGGCAAACGACGTGTGCCGGCGCGCCGCCTGGTCAAACGGCGAGATGCGCACCAGCCGGTGCACACCGGCTTCCGCGGCGAGCAGGCCGTACGCGTTTTCGCCATAGATGGTCATGGTCGCGCTCTTGATCCCGGCTTCATCACCGGGCTGCAGATCGACCACCTCGCGCTTGAAGCCGCGACGCTCGCTCCAGCGGACGTACATGCGCATGATCATCTGGGCCCAATCCTGCGACTCCGTCCCACCCGCGCCAGGATGGATCGTAACAATGGCGTTGTTGCTGTCCATGGGCCCCGACAGCATGGTGCGCACTTCACCGGCCTCGATGGCGGCCGCGAACGCGGTCAACCCCTTCGCGAGGTCCGCCGACACGTCTTCCCCCTGTCGGCCCCACTCGATGAGCACCGCCAAGTCGTCAGTCTGCGTCCGCACCGACGCCGCAATCACGCGGTCATCATCGAGCCGCCGGCGCCGCTGCAGCGTCTGCTGCGCGCGCTCCTGGTCTTTCCAGAAATCTGGTTCAGAGACCTGGGCTTCGATCTGCCCTAGTTCGCGCTCGAGCCGTGCTTCGTCAAAGCCCCCTCCGGAGATCGGCGGCGCGGTCGGCCAGGTCCGCGTACCAGCGCGCCTGCTCTTCGATGGTCATGTCTCGTTCACTCATACATTCTCCTGGCCTGAAACGCACTACGGCGTATGGCGACGCCAGCGGCCTGTTAACGCCACCATGGCGGCGGCGAGGGCACAGACCCACGCCACCACGTCGCCGAGATAACTGTAGATCGTGCGCAACTGGAGCAGCCGCACGTCCTGCGTAATCGCCGTCTCTTCAAACAACCCGGTCGTCACGATGGTCCGCCCGTACGGGTCTACCACCCCACTGATCCCGGTGTTGGCGGCACGGACGAGATAGCGCCCCTGTTCCACCGCGCGGACGCTGGCTTGCTCAAAGTGCTGATACGGGGCCGACGACACGCCGAACCACGCGTCATTGGTAATGGTGGTGAGCAACTCAGCCCCGCGCTCGGCAAACGCCCGCGTAATCCACGGATAGACGACCTCGTAACAAATCGCCACGCCCGTCTTGACGCCGCCCGCCTCGAGCACGACAGGGTCGGTACCGTGCGTGACGTCCGAGACCTTCTCGACGAGGGAACCAATGAAGAACAGCAGCGACTTCAGCGGCACGTATTCGCCGAACGGCACCAACTGCATCTTCGAATACGATCCGCGCGAGGTGCCGTCCTCACCCACCATCACCGCAGAGTTATAGATACGGTCGCCCGCTGCGTCGCGCTCGAATAGGTCGCTGCCGATGAGGATGGCCGTGCGCGTCTCTCTGGCCAGCGCACGAATCGGCTCGGCACGTAGCGGCTCCGCTTCAAAAAAAAACGGGGTGGAGGCTTCGGGCCACACCACGAACCGCGCGCCGACGTTGATGACCTGCCGGCTCAACCGCAGGTAGCGATCGGTGATTTCCTGACGAAACTGCAGATCCCATTTCTGGCCCTGGGCCACGTTGCCTTGCACGAGCCCGACCTTCAGGACGGGTCCGGTCGACACGAGGGTGCCACCCGCCACACGGAACGAGCCAAGCGCAGTCACCAGCGCCACCAGCGCCATCACACCGCCGGCCGCCCACAAATGGCGAGGCCTGCGTGTGACGGTGACAACTGCGGCGGCCGCCGACACAAGCGCCAGGAGCGCCGAGACGCCAAAGACGCCCGTGACACTTGCGAGTTGAATCACGGGCGTGACGGACGCCTGCGATGTGCCGAGCAGCGCCCACGGAAAGCCGCCGCCCACCCAGCCGCGCAGCCATTCCGTGGCCACCCAGCACGCGGGAGCGAGCCACACACCCGTCACGCCGAACTGTTTGACCGCGCGCCCCACCAACACCGCGCACAGGGCGGGATACAGCGCCAGGTAACTCGCGAGGAACAACATGACCGCCCACGCCACCGGCAGCGGTAAACCGCCGTGCAGGTTCATGACTTCCACGACCCATGACACGGTGAGGCTGAAATGCACGATGCCGGTGAGCCAGCCCAGCGCAAACACACTGCGGCCACGCGCGTCAGGCGCTCGCGTGGCCTGCAACGCGACCGCCACGAACAGCGGAGCAAGCGCCGTCCACGCGAAGGCGGGATGTCCGTACTTCGGGAAGCTGGCCGCGAGGAGTCCGCCGGACAGCAGCGCTAGCGCGTAATTCGCGATGAAGTGCCCTGCCGTTCCAGGCGAATCTTGACTTGCTCCGCCTCGGCGCGGTCCTTGTAGGGGCCGACGCGCACCTTGAACAACTTGTCCGCAGAACCCGCGCTGGGCACGAGCACAAACGCCGGCACACTCAACTGCTTGAGCTTCTCCACCTGGCTGTCGGCCACACCGCGCGTGGAATAGGCGCCCATCTGCAGGAACCAGTCGCCGGCGCCGGCAACCGGGGCGGCAGCGGCAGGTGGCGGCGGCGTTTGCGGCGCCTCAGGTTTGGGTGGCGCGACCTCGGCCACAGCCGGTGGCGTGGCCGACCCCACCAGCATCTCGTGGTAACTCAGCTCGGGCTCGGCAGGCTTCTCGGTCTTCTCGCCAGCGGCGGGGTCGGCCGGCACCAGAGTCTCGGGCACTACTGCCTCAGCAGTGGTTTCCGTCTCACCAACGGCCGAACGCACACCCTGCCCAACGTTGACGCCCAGCAAAAAGACCATAACCGCCAACACGACAGCAGACATGAACAGAAACACCAGCTGTTTTCCGCTCAATTGGACTTCGTGAAAACCCTGATCGGACATGATGTCGCCCTCGATCTTAGCACGCACTATGGAGCTTTTCCGCCGATCCTCGCGAGCAGCGCTTTGGCTTCGGGATGGTCGGCCACGAGCGCAATCGCGAGTAACGCCTGTTCCCTGGCGCCCGGCCGATCGCCGCTATCAAGCAATGCTTCACCGAGCCGCACCCGGGCCTCGGCCGAGTCGCGCGACCACACCGCGATGCGAAACTCATCAATGGCTTCGCTGAGCCGGCCGCCCCGCTGGTAAATACGACCCAGCAACAAATGCGGCTCGTCGTCATACGGGCGCAAGTAGATCGCGCGCCGCAACTCGTTGGCGGAGGCACGGTCGTCTTCCTGCTCAAACAGGCGTCGTCCGCGCGCCACATGAAACGCCGCCAGTTCCAGCTGTTCGCGCTGAGCCGGATTCGCAATAGCCGTGTTGACTCGATCGTGGGGCCGCAAGTCGAGCCGGCCCACCAGCCGCTCAAGGCCCGCGGGCACCGCATCCGTCAGCGCCAGAGCATCCGGGTCCTGGCCGGTGCCGAGCTGCTTCGCGAGATCAAACTCGCGCTGGGCCTCCACCTTCTTGCCGGCAATGGTCAGCATCTGGCTCATCAGCAGGTGGGCCTCTCCGTCAGCCGGCGCGAAGCGCACCTCTTCTCGCAGCCAATACAGAGCCGCGTCCACATCGCGGCTGCGCGCGTAGGCATACCCGAGATTAAAAAGATAGTCGGCGTTGTCGGGAGCCTCGTCAGCCGCGCGGTTGAAGAAGTACGACGGAAGGCCGGTCTGCGGCGTGCTGCCTCGCCTCAGCTGAATGACACCCATCGCATTAGATAGCACCGGCGAAGGCGTCTCGCCATGCAACGCCTGGAGGACGGCGAACGCGTCGTTGTAACGGCGGAGCGCGATCATCGACAGGGCCGAGGAGAAACGCGCCTGCCGATCGAGCGGCGCGTTGCGGGCGACGGCCTGTGCGGCCGCCAGTGCCTTGGCGTCGGCGCCCTGTGAAGCATACAGATCCCACAGCGCCAACAGCACGCGATCGTCGGCGGTGACCTGCTGACGCGCCTGCTCCAGGAAACGCTCCTGCGCCGCAGGCGTCGGCGCGACCAGGCCCTTCACGTACTGCTCGAACGCGCCTAGGGGCAAGTACGGCCGGTGTGTGGCGCCCCCGGTACCGGGCACCAGGCGCGCGGCGATGCGTTCAAACACCGCATACATCTGCACGCCCTGGCCCTCTTCAACAATCTCGGGACGCTGCCGCGCAGAGTCCACCGCAATGACGCGGGTGGTCACCGTCATTCGCGCACCGAGCCGGACCTCGCCAATCACCAGTTCGCTGGCGCCCACCAACTCGGCGACCCGCATCATCGTGGCTCGAGTCAGCGTGGGCGCCATCGGCAACTGCAATCGCGAGAACGCATCCAGGCGGTCGGCGCGCGACAGCGCGGCCGCGCCCCGGGCGTCAAGTTCGTCGGCGAGCAGGATAGCCGCCGCCTCACCAAGCCAGAACGCCGCCCCCTCTCCTCCTGGCACAGCGGCTTCGACAGTCACCGAAAACGGCAACACCAGGACACGGGCCGTCAGCCCGATCTGGGCGCCGCCCGTTGCCGGCCACAGCAGAGCGCCGATGAGGACACCCGCGGTCAGGAGGCGGCGGAGTCGATATTCGAGTAGCCGTGTCATCATTCTCCGCAAGATGTCTGTGCAGACGACGGCCGGGGCCATTTTGGCCGGGGGCCGGGCCCGCCGATTCGACGGACGCGACAAGAGCCGGCTCGTCGTTGACGGTACCTCCATTATCGTCCGCCAGGTCCAATTGCTGCAGCGTGTGACTGACGAGGTCATTCTGGTCGGGCACGAGCCAGAGCGATTTGCCGACCTCGGCCTGCGTGTGGTGGGCGATCGCGTGCCCGGTGCCGGAGCGCTTGGGGGCATTTACACCGCACTCGCATCCACCACTGCCAATCGCGTGCTGGTGATCGCCTGCGACATGCCCTTCCTGGTGGAACCACTTCTTCGAGCCTTGCTGGCCTTCGCCGAGTCGGGAGACGGCGCCTGGGTCCGGACCGGTCGGGGTCCGGAGCCGCTTGTGGCCTGTTATCGCCAATCTGCGCGAGCACGCATCCACGAGGCCATCGAAGCAGGCCACCTCAAGGCGGCGGACCTGGGGCTGCGCCTGACAATGGGCGAGTTGTCCGAACAGGATGTGTCAGCGTTTGGCGACCCGGATCGCGTGCTCGCCAACCTCAACACGCCAGAGGACTACGCGCGGGTACAATAACCGTTCGCATGATTCTGCCCGTTCACGCCCTCGTCAGAAGCCGGTTACAACAGACGCTCTCACAAACGTTCGGTCTGCCCGAAGGCGATCAACCACCCATCGTCATCGAGACACCACCGCGACGGGCATTGGGTGACCTGGCGGTGCCGGTCGCGTTTGAATTAGCACGACGCCTTCGCAAGGCACCCCGAGCGATCGCGCAGGAACTGGCGGCGGCCCTCGGCACCATACCGGGCATTGACCGCGTCGAAGCCGCGCCGAATGGGTATCTCAACTTCTACCTCGACCGGCGCGCCTTTGTGATGGCGCGGCTTCAGGATGCCACTCGACAGGCTCAGGGCGAGCCGACCCCACAGACTCCGGCCGCCGGCAAGGTCATCGTCGAGCACACGGCAATCAATCCCAACAAGGCCGCGCACATCGGCCATCTGCGCAACTCTGCCCTTGGAGACACCATGGCGCGGCTCCTGCGATTCCAGGGCCGGCCGGTGGAAGTGCAGAACTACATTGATGACACCGGCGTGCAGGTGGCCGACGTGGTTGTGGGTTTCTCACAACTCGAAGGACGCGATCTGACAGGCGTGAGAGCACTGGCCGACGACCCCATTGTCCGCTTCGACTACTACTGCTGGGACCTGTACGCGAAGGTCACTGAGTGGTACGAGGGTGATGCCGCGCGACTGAAGGTGCGGGCCGCCGCGATGCACGACATTGAAGCCGGTGGAAACGCGATGGCGGAGATGGGCGCGTTCATCGCCGACCGCATTGTGCGCTGCCACCTGCGCACGATGGCGCGGATGAATGTGGACTACAACCTGCTGACATGGGAAGGCGACATTCTCCGTCTGCAGTTCTGGACCAAGGCCTTCGACGAACTGAAAGCCCTCGGCGCCGTGTTCCTGCAAACGGAAGGCCGCCTTGCCGGATGCTGGGTGATGAAGATCGAGGACGGCCAGACCGCCGACTCCGACGAGCCGAGCGAAGAGGAAGCAGAATCCCGCGAGAAGGTTATCGTGCGGTCAAACGGTACCGTCACCTACGTCGGCAAAGACATTGCCAACCAGTTCTGGAAGTTCGGCCTGCTGGGCCGCGACTTCCACTACCGCGTGTTTGACGAACGCGGCGGCCGACCGCTGTGGGCAACGACGTCGACGCCGGCGTCGAATGGTCCTGCACCACCCGCGTTTGGACGTGCGTCAGCGGTGTATAACGTCATCGATTCGCGGCAGGCCTACCTTCAGGAACTGTTGAAGCAAGCTCTTGGGGCCATGGGCTTCGTGCAACAGGCGGAGGCGTCCACGCACTTCGCCTACGAGATGGTCGCACTGTCGCATGCCACGGCTCGCGAACTGGGCTACGCGGATGAAGAGGGCCTTGGCAAGCCGTTTGTGGAGGTGTCGGGTCGTAAGGGCCGTGGCGTGAAAGCCGACGACCTGCTCGACCGCCTCATCACAACCGCCACAGGCGAGGTCATGGCACGCCAACCCGACCTGCCGGCGACCGACGCACGAGTCATCGCTGAGGCGATCGCCGTGGCGGCCGTTCGTTACTTCCTTGTGAAGTTCTCGCGCGGCAAAGTCATCGCGTTCGACATCAAGGAAGCGCTGAGCTTTGAGGGCGACACGGGCCCGTATCTCCAATACGCAGTCGTACGCGCGAACAACATCTTCGGCAAACTGCGCGAGCGCGACGGCGTGACCACAGAGTCGATCGCCGATCACCTCGATGCGCTGTCACCGGCCGCCTTGGTCGAAGGCGAGGAAGCAGACGAATTGTGGGGCCTGGTCCTTGAGGCAGCCCGCCTGGATGAGATTGTGGATTCTGCCGTGCGCGCGCTTGAGATCTCACACCTGGCGAAGTTCACGTTCACACTCGCGCAGTCGTTCAACACGTTCTACCACCGGCAGCCGATCATGCGCGAAGAACGCGCGGACGTCCGCCTGTGGCGCGCCGCCGCTGTGGCATACTGCAAACGGCAGCTCACCCGCTCCCTGGAACTGATG
>SHUF01000020.1 GCA_009694745.1 Acidobacteriota bacterium | reverse complement strand
CCTTTGACTGGCCCGGAAACGTGCGGCAACTGGAGCGCGTGCTTGAGCGTGCCATCGCACTGGGCCCCGGCTCGGTTGTGGACGTGGGGGATCTTCCTTCAATCATCACGAAGGGCTATCGCGATGTGGTGGAAGACCTGCCGAGTGGCACCGAGTCGCTGCGCACCTGGAGCAGCCGTTACGTGCGGGGCGTGCTGGACCGCTGCGACGGGAACAAACGTAAGGCGTGCGACGTGCTTGACATCAGCTATCACACGCTGCGCTCACATCTTTCGTTCGCGCCAGGCGCCACTCACGGCGACGCGCGAACACCGTAACACGCAGGGTCGTCGTTCGATCAGGAGGCTGAATGGCTGAAACCACAGGGTAGGTAAGGAAAGTCGAGGAGGGTGATAGCAATGACAGCAATGAATACCGCTACATGTGCGCGCTGGGCCGGCGTGGCGGCGATCGCAATGGCCGGCCTGCTGGCGCCGACTGCCGCAGCAGCCGCCGACGGGCCGTCGGTGCGCGTGACGCGCCACGGGGCCGGCCGCGCTGTGATGGAAGTGGCCGACAAAACGGTCACCGTACGTAAGGACGTCTCCGCCGATCGTTCGGTGGTGACGTTGACAACAGCTAACGACCATCTCACTCTCATTGTCCGGCGCGGCATCCTCAGCCTCACCGGGCCGGCCGGGGATGTGACGATGAAGCGGGGGGGAGTGTCGGAGTACGGGCAGGTGCTCGCCCTTCTCCAGGGTTCGGAGGCGGCGGCCAGGGCCCGCACGCTGCTGGCGACGGTGACCGAAGGACCCGACACGTTTGTCGGCCAGTCGATGTTGCTGACTCGCACTCTTCTTGAGTCAGCCAGCGGCAGTTCGAAGGCCATGACCCGGCACCAGGAGTGAGCGGAGGAGCGCGCAGCCGCTCGTGCTGACGCCAGGCGGGTCAGCCTGGCGGGCGGGCCTCGGGTCTTCAAGGTGCGGTCACTGACCTGGCGCCGCAGCGTGGGCCCGGCGAGTGCTGGGACATGTACTCTGCCGAGGCTCTTCGCATCGCCAACGATTTTGGCGACTGCACTGACGATCTGAAGTGGTACGAGGCGCACAAGTGGGCCGGCTGTTCACTCATCTACGCTGTCCGTTCGGAGGCCGCGATGGCCTGGTTCATTGCCTGCAACGGCGGCGTTCCGTTCAGTGGGTAAGCAATAACAGGGGGAAACATGCGTGTCATTGCCGTCGTGCTTGCACAGGTCATCATTGCCGTCCTCGTCGGCGGGCTGAGCATGCCCGTGGTTCTGGTCTCGATCCCGCAAACCCGACAAGCCGGCCCTCAGGTCCTGCTGCTCCTTGTCGCTTTGATGTTCGGGCTCCTGCGTCTGGCGTGGCCGGCACCCAAACGCGACCGCTAATGCGCGCACAGCGCTCCGGCGCGGACCTTCCGCGCCCGCCCCGGATCTGACCCTGTCAAGTGTTGACGATTGGGGGAGGCGATAGTACGTTTGTACAGACGCCACCATGACGACCACTCCATCAGCAACAGCCCTCAAAAAAACACCGCTCAACGGACGGCATCGCGCACATGGGGCTCGCATGGTCGAGTTCGGTGGGTGGGACATGCCGGTCGAATATTCGGGCATCATCGACGAGCACATGGCCGTGCGTACGGCCGTGGGATTGTTTGACGTGTGCCACATGGGCCAGATTGAGGTGGCCGGCCCTGATGCGTTGGCGGCTGTGCAGTGGATTTCGTCGAACGATGCCAGCCGGCTGGCCATTGGGCAGATTCAGTATTCCGCCCTGACGACCGCTGGGGGGACGTTTGTCGACGACATCCTGGTCTATCGGATGGGCGAGCAGCACTTTATGTTGGTGGTCAACGCCGGCAACATTATGAAAGACCATCAGTGGATTGTCGCGAAGGTGGCCGAACATGGCGGTGACGTTTCGGTGGTCAACGCGAGTTCCCGGTACGCCCTCATCGCCATTCAGGGGCCCATGGCCGAGCGCGTGCTGCAGGCCTTGACGGATATCGATTTGGCCGCCATCAAGTACTACTGGTTCGGCCACGGCGAGGTCTTTGGCGTGCGGGTCACGGTGTCGCGTACCGGGTACACCGGCGAGGATGGGTTCGAGGTGTTTGCCGCCCCTGCTCAGGCCGAGCGTGTGTGGAACGCGTTACTTGAGGCTGGAGCGGGGCATGGGATCAAGCCATGCGGTCTGGGTGCCAGGGATACGTTGCGGCTTGAGGCCTCGATGCGCTTGTGCGGGAGTGACATGGACGAGGGCACGTCGGTGGTCGAGGCCGGGTTGAGCTGGATCGTCGGCTGGAAGAAGGATGCGTTTCTGGGAGCGGAGCGTCTCCGGGCTCAGAAGGCGGGCAGTCTGGAGCGGCGGCTCGTCGGTTTCGAGATGCGCGACCGGGCGATTGCCCGTCACGGCCATGTCGTGATGGATGGTGACGCGCCGGTGGGAGTGGTCACGAGCGGCACTCAGACGCCGTACCTCAAGAAGTCCATCGGTCTGGCGATGGTGCCGGTGGCGCTCTCTGCGCCTGGCACGTCGCTTATCATTGATATCCGGGGCCGGCGTGTCGCGGCCGAGGTCGTCCCTGAACCGTTCTACAAGCGCTCACAACCCGCGTAGGAGTCTCTCGTATGTATCCGACCGATCTGAAGTACACCATCGAACATGAATGGGTCCGCGTTGACGGCGACGACGCCGCCGTGGGCATTACGGATTTCGCTCAGAAGCAGCTCGGCGATGTCGTGTTCGTGGAGCTCCCTGATGTGGGCCGCACGCTGACGAAGGGCGAGGTCTTCGGCACCATTGAATCCGTGAAGGCCGTCTCGGAGCTGTTTTCTCCCGTATCTGGCATCGTCGTTGCGGTGCATGACGCGCTCGCCGCGCATCCGGATTATGTGAATGGCCAGCCGCACGAGACGTGGATGATTCGCGTGAAGATGTCCAACGCCGGCGAATTAGATGCGTTGATGAGCTCCACTCGTTACGACGCGTTCATCGCGTAAATCGTCGAGGTCACCCCCGTGTCCGAACAGTTCGAATCCCGCCACATTGGCCCCCGTCCGTCTGATCTCCCTCACATGTTGCAGGCGGTTGGGGCCGCAACGATCGACACGTTGATCGACCAGATCATTCCCGCTGATATCCGTCTGAGCGCGCCGATGGCGTTGCCGCCGGCTGAATCGGAGATTGCGTACTTGACGCGACTGCGGGCCATCGCGTCGCGGAACCGGGTGTGCCGCAGTTACCTCGGCATGGGGTATTACGACACGAACACGCCGCCAGTCATTGTGCGGAACGTGCTGGAAAATCCCGGCTGGTACACGCCGTACACGCCGTATCAGGCGGAGATTGCGCAGGGCCGGCTTGAGTCGCTGCTCAATTTCCAGACCATGGTGACTGACCTGACGGGGATGGAGATTGCGAACGCGTCGCTGTTGGATGAAGCGACCGCGGCGGCCGAGGCCATGACGTTGCTGGCACGGGTCACGAAGCGTCAGAGTGCAACGACCTTTGTGGTGTCGGACCGTGTGTTTCCGCAGGTCAAATCTGTGCTTGTGACCCGGGCGGCGCCGCTCGGAATTCAGTTGCGATTTGTCGACTTCTCGACGGCCGGTGTGGTGTCCGGGTTGGGAGACGACGTGTACGGCCTCTACGTCCAGTCGCCCGACGACCATGGCGAGGTGCACGATCTGCGGAGCCTGATCGAGCAGGCGCACGCTGCCGGCGTGTTGGTGGCGGTCGGCACGGACCTGCTGGCGTCGGCGGTGTTCACGCCGCCGGGGGAGATGGGGGCTGATGTTGTGGTCGGCAGTGCGCAGCGGTTTGGTGTGCCGCTGGGGTACGGCGGTCCGCACGCGGCGTTTTTCGCGACGCGCGAGGCGTACGTTCGGCAGTCGCCTGGGCGGATCATTGGCGTGTCGGTGGATTCCAAGGGGCGGCGGGCGTACCGGATGGCGTTGCAGACGCGCGAGCAGCACATCCGCCGTGAGAAGGCCACGTCCAACATCTGCACGGCCCAGGCGTTGCTGGCGAACATCTCTGCGTTTTTCGCGGTGTATCACGGTCCGGCGGGGATCAAGGCCATTGCGGGGCGTGTCCACGGCCATGCAACGCGGTTGGCGACGGCGGTGGCGAGCCTGGGGTGGACGCAGACGAACGACGTGTACTTCGACACGGTTCGGTTCGCGGGTGCGGCGGCTGTGAGTGGCAAAGTTCGAGCCGAGGCTGAGCGGCTAGGCATCAACCTGCGGTTCCCGGAGGATGGCGTGGTTCAGGTGTCGCTCGACGAGACCGTCACGGACGCCGACCTGGCGGATGTGGTGAGTGCGTTCGAGGCGGCGGCCGGCAAGAAGGCGACTGTGCCCGGTCAGGGGGCGGCGGCGGTTGGGGCGCTGGCACGAACGACGCCGTTTCTGACACACCCGGTGTTCAGCACCTGTGCGTCTGAGACGCAGATGATGCGGTACATCCGCCGGCTCGAGAAGAAGGACATAGGGCTCGACACGGCGATGATTCCTCTTGGCTCCTGCACCATGAAGCTCAATGCCGCGGCCGAGATGATGCCGATCACCTGGCCGGAGTTCTCCAAGTTGCATCCGTTTGCGCCTGTGTCGCAGGCGGCCGGGTTTATGCAGGTCATCAAGGAACTGGAAGAAGCCTTGTGCGTGGTGACCGGCTTCGCGGCGATTTCGCTACAACCGAACTCGGGTGCGCAGGGCGAGTTCGCAGGGTTGCTCGTGATCAACGCCTATCACGCGAGTCGCGGCGATTCGCATCGCGATGTGGTCCTTATTCCTCAGTCGGCCCATGGAACCAATCCTGCGAGCGCGGCGATGGTGGGCCTCAAGGTGGTGGTGGTGGCCACCGACCCGCAAGGGAATGTGCGGCTTGAGGACTTGCAGGCGAAGGCTGAAGGGCACCGCGACAAGTTGTCGTGTCTGATGATCACCTATCCCAGCACGCACGGTGTGTTTGAGGGGTCGATTCGGAAGATCTGCAGGATCATTCATGACAACGGCGGGCAGGTCTACATGGACGGCGCGAATATGAATGCGCAGGTGGGTCTGACCAGTCCTGCTGCGATTGGCGCCGACGTCTGTCATCTCAACCTGCACAAGACGTTTGCGATCCCACATGGCGGCGGGGGGCCCGGCATGGGGCCGATCGGGGTGGCCGCGCACCTGACGGCATTTCTTCCCGGGCATGCGGTGGTTCAGACCGGTGGGACCTCCGGCATCTCCGCGGTGTCGGCGGCGCCGTGGGGCAGTGCGAGCATTCTGCTGATTTCGTACGGGTACATCCGGATGCTGGGCGCCGATGGCATGACCGCTGCGACGAAGTTCGCGATGCTCAACGCCAACTACATCAAGGCGCGGCTCGAGGGGCACTATCCCGTGTTGTATTCGGGAGCCAATGGTCGCGTGGCGCACGAGTTGATCTTCGACCTGCGGCAGTTCAAGGCGCACGGCGTGGATGAGACCGATATCGCCAAACGGCTCATGGACTACGGGTTCCACGCGCCCACCGTGTCGTTTCCGGTGGCTGGGACGCTCATGGTGGAGCCGACCGAGAGCGAGCCGCTCCAGGAACTCGACCGGTTCTGCGACGCGATGATTGCGATCTGGTCCGAGGTCCAGGCGGTGATTGATGGGACGGCCGACAAGATCGACAATCCCCTGAAGAATGCGCCGCACCCGGCGGAGGATGTTGCGGCTGACGAGTGGACGCACAAGTACACACGCGCCCAGGCGGCCTATCCCGTGCCGTCGCTGCGCCAGCACAAGTTCTGGCCGACGATCTCGCGGATCGACAATCCGTTCGGCGACCGCAACCTGGTGTGTGCGTGTCCGCCGCTCTCTGACTACGAGTAAGCCTCGCCACGACGGATCTACACGGAAATTACACGAGGCATGAAGGGACTTGAAGGAACTCCCTCTGGGAAGATCCTTCAGCCCTTCACGCCACGGAGCGCCTCAGCGGCCTCCGCGTCTCCCTGTGATCCGTCGTATCGTCAGCCAGTGCGCCGACGGAATTCCGCCAGGAGCCGGGCAGTGAGGGGCCCTGGGGCGCCGGTGCCTATCGTGTGCGTGTCCACCGCCACCACCGGCGTGACCTCCCGCGTCGTGCCCGTGATGAACGCCTCGTCCGCGCCGAAGACGTCGGCAGGCGTGAAGTCGGATTCGTCAGTCTCGATTCCCAGGTCGCGAGCGATGTCGATGACCCACGCCCGTGTCACGCCGGGAAGGAGTCCAGAGGCGAGGGGAGCCGTTCTCAGGCGGCCGCGTGTGACGATGAAACAATTGGACTGGGAGCATTCAACGATGGCGCCGTCCTGATTCATCATGAGCGCCTCGTCGGCGCCGTGCCGTAGCGCTTCCTGCATCGCCAGTGCGTTGTTGAGCAGGTTGTTGGACTTGATCGCCGGGTTGAGTGCGTCTGGGTGATTGCGTCGAATTGAAACGAGCGAGACGCGAATGCCCTGCGTGAAGGTGTGGTCCGGCGGAGCCGGGAAGGGCTTCACGATGATGACGAGCGTGGGCGAGGGGCATGCATCCAGGCTGTACGTCAGGGCTCCCACCCCGCGGGTGAGCAGAATCCGGATGTAGGTGTCGGCGACTGCGCCGAAATACTCCGAGTAGCCGCGCGTGGTGTCGCGAATGTGCGCGACCATCTGGTCGTCGGTGTACGGCACGTCCAGAGCCATCAGCCCAGCCGAGCGCCGCAGGCGAGCCATGTGCGGGCCGAACAGAAAAGGTTCGCCGCGATAGGTGCGCAGGGTTTCGTACACGCCTTCGCCGTAGAGAAACCCGTGATCGAACACCGGCACCACAGCATCCTGTGCACGTGTGATGGTGCCGTTGACGTACACCGCTGCTTGAAAGAAAAACATAACGGGCCTGTGAGTTGCGCGAGTCTAGCACACGCGATACGCTCGGGTAATTCGTATGCGAGTGCTCACCCGTCAGCAGATGCGCGACGCCGACCAGCAGACCACCGAGGAGATCGGGATCGCGTCGCTGGTGCTGATGGAAAACGCCGGTCGGCAGGTCGTGGCGTCCATGGAATCCGCCTTCGAGGATTTGTCGGGACTGCACGTGGCGGTATTGTGCGGGAAGGGCAACAACGGCGGCGACGGCTTCGTCGTGGCCCGCACGTTGTTCGAGCGAAGCATCGCGGTGTCTGTGTACCTGCTCGGCGTGTCCGCCGACGTGCGCGGTGATGCCCGCGTCAACCTCGGCGTATTGCGCGCAATGGAGGTTGATGTCGTCGAGATTGCCGATGCCACCGCATGGGAGTTGCATGGCTCCGACGTCCTCGGAGCCGACCTGATCGTGGACGCGATTTTCGGGACTGGTTGCTCCGGGCCGGCCACCGGCCTGGTCGAGACCGTGATCGCCGACCTCAACGCCGCGTCGACACCGGTGGTGGCCATCGACCTGCCCACTGGCCTCGACGCGGATACGGCCGAGGTTGTGGGGCCGGCCGTGGCCGCCACGCTGACCGTGACGCTCGGCGCGCCAAAGCTGCCGCTCGTGATGCCGCCGGCGGACCGTCTAGTCGGCAGCCTCGTGATCGCCGACATCGGCATTCCGCGCAGCGTGATTTCGGGCCTCGACGGCCCGTGGCTGGAACTCGTCACCAGGGAACGCATGCGGGCACTGGTGACGCCACGCGTGGCCGAATCGCAAAAAGGCGACTATGGGCGCGTCCTCATCGTCGCCGGCTCGAGAGGGAAGACTGGTGCCGCGTATCTGGCGGCTGCCGCGGCCCTTCGGTCGGGTGCCGGCCTGGTGACGGTCGCCACGCCGATGTCGTGTCAGTCGATCCTGGCTGGGCTCGGCGTGGAATACATGACCGAAGGCCTGCCAGAGACCGGCGACGGCCAAATCGCCTGGGAGGCGCTGGAGCAGATTCTGGAGGCCGATGCGGATATCATCGCCATGGGCCCCGGCCTGGGACGGGCGCCGGCGACGATGGCGCTGGTGCAGGCGGTGGTGGAGCGCGCGGGCGTGCCGATGGTGCTCGATGCCGACGCGCTCTTTGCGTTTGTGGGGGAGTCCGACCGCCTGGTGGGGCGCGATGGCGCGGACATCATCATCACGCCGCATCCGGGCGAAATGGCGAGGCTCACCGGCCTGACTGTGGAAGCGGTGCAGGCCGATCGTGTGGAAGTTGCTCGGACCTTCGCCACCACGCACCGCGTCCATGTTGTCCTGAAGGGCCACCGCACGGTCGTGGCCACGCCTGAAGGGAAGGCCTACATCAACCTGACTGGGAATCCGGGCATGGCCTCTGGCGGCACCGGGGACGTCCTGACGGGGGTGGTGGCGGCATGGTTTGGCCAACTGCTCGATGCGGAGGATGCGGCGCAGTTGGGCGTCTACCTCCACGGCCTGGCCGGTGACCTTGCGTCCGCCGACGAGGGCGAAACCGCCATGATCGCCGGCGACATCGTGGATCGCCTGGGTGATGCCGTGCTGGAACTGACGGCGACACGGCGGCGCAAGCCGGAAGAGGCGCAGGAGTGAGGACCATTCACACCACCTCGGAGGAAGAGACCACCGAGGCCGGCAAGAACATCGCGGCCGAGTTGCGCGTGGGAGACGTCGTCTTGATCGACGGGCCTCTGGGCGCTGGCAAGACGGCGTTTGTGCGTGGCCTGGCCGAGGGACTTGGTGCGGATCCCAATGATGTATCGAGTCCAACGTTCACGATCCTGCAGCAGTACGGCGGGTCGCTGCCGCTGTACCACGCAGACCTCTATCGCTTAACGTCGGCGGAAGTGGCCGATTTGGGTCTTGAAGAAACCGGCCTCGACGGCATTCTCGCCGTGGAGTGGCCGGACCGATGGGTCGAGCGTCCAGCAACGGCTCACAAGGTGGCGATCGACGATCAGGGCGGAGACGATCGTCGCATTCACATCCGGCGCTGACGCGCTTTACTCCACGCGGTAGTTCGGCGCTTCCTTGGTGATGATGACGTCGTGGACGTGGCCCTCGCGCATGCCGGCGGCGGTAACGCGAATGAGTTCGGCTTCGCGCTGCAACGTCGGAATGTCTGGGCACCCGGTGTAGCCCATGCCGGCGCGCAGGCCACCGATGAGCTGGTGAATCATTGCCGACACGCTGCCCTTATGGGCCACGCGCCCTTCAATCCCTTCGGGCACCAGTTTCTCCACACCTTCAGCGCCGTCCAGGTCGAACTCATCCTGGAAGTAGCGGTCGCGGCTGCCGCGGCGCATGGCGCCGAGTGAACCCATGCCGCGGTACTCTTTGAAGCTGCGGCCCTGATAGAGGATGACTTCGCCCGGGCTTTCGTCGGTGCCGGCAAACAGACTGCCGATCATCACGGCGCTCGCGCCGACAGCAAATGCCTTGGTTAAGTCGCCCGAGTAGCGGATACCGCCGTCGGCGATGATCGGCACATCGCGATCGCCGGCTGCGCGCGCGCACGCGGCCACGGCGCTGATCATTGGTACGCCGATGCCGGCCACCACACGGGTGGTGCAGATCGATCCGGCGCCGATGCCAACTTTCACGGCGTCAACGCCGCGGTCGATCAGCGCAGTTGTGGCTCCGGCCGTTGCCACATTGCCGGCGACAAGATCCACGTCCGGGTACTCGCCGCGGAGCTTCTCGACCATGTCGAGCACTCCCTGCGAGTGACCGTGCGCCGTATCGATGACCAGGATGTCCACGTGCGCGGCCACCAGGGCAGCGGCGCGCTCTGGCGTGTCCTTACCTACGCCAATCGCAGCTCCCACACGCAGGCGGCCGAGGTCGTCCTTGCACGCGTTCGGGTATTTGATGAGCTTCTGGATGTCCTTGACGGTGATCAGGCCCTTGAGCCGGTAGTCGGCGTCAACCACCAGGAGTTTTTCCACCTTGTGGTGATGGAACATTTCGCGCGCGATATCGAGGGGCGTGCCCACCGGAACAGTGATGAGATTTTCGGTGGTCATGATCGCCGAGATGGGGCGGTCCATGCTCGTGGCGAACCGCAGGTCGCGATTGGTCAGGATGCCGACCAGCCGCCCTTCCTTGCTCCCATCGTCTGTAATTGGCACACCGCTGATGCGGTAGCGCTTCATCAATTCGAGCGCCTCGAAGATCTGGTGGTTGGGTGAGAGCGTGATCGGATTCACGATCATGCCGCTCTCAGACCGCTTGACGCGGTCCACTTCCGATGCCTGCTCTTCGGGACTGAGATTTTTGTGAATGATGCCGATGCCGCCGTGTTGCGCCATCGCAATGGCCAGGCGGCTCTCAGTGACCGTGTCCATGGCAGCGGAAAGAATAGGAACGTTCAGTTTGATTCGCCGAGTCAGGCGCGAGGCGACGTCCACCTTGCTTGGCAGCACCTGCGAGTGGCGTGGCACCAGCAGGATGTCATCAAACGTCAGGGCCTCGGTGAGCCCCGCCATAACCTGCGCCGCCGCGCCTAACCTCTCTGTCATCTGCCCTCCGTCAACGTCATCCGCGAACATTTCCCCAGTTCACCATTTCCCTAGGCCCCATGACACTTCTTGAATTTCTTGCCGCTGCCGCAATGACAGGGGTCGTTGCGGCCAATCTTCGGCTCGTCGCGCCGCACCGTCTTGAGGTCGGCGTCATCGCTGCCAGTACGTGCCGGCGTCGGCGCTCCCAGTAGTGACGCGCCCCGCGGCAAGGACGAAGCCGCAGGAGCGGTGGTCGAGCTGCCGCCGCTAAACGTCATTGGTGGCGCTTTGCGTGGCGGAGGAGCCACGATCGGGGGAGCCGCCTCGCCGGTTTCCGATAGCACCGGCCTGAGCCGCCACAGGTATTGGACGATTTCTTCGTCGATCCGATCCTTCATGGCCTGGAAGAGCGTGAAGCTCTCTTTTTTGTACTCGACGAGCGGGTCTCGCTGGCCGTAGCCGCGAAGGCCGATGCCTTCCTTCAGGTGGTCGAGACTGTAGAGGTGGTCCTTCCACTGGGCGTCAACGATCTGGAGCATGATATCGCGCTCCACGCGTCGAAGAATTGATGGATCGGCCTCGAGGACTTTTTCCTTCTCGGCATATTGCGACACCGCGAGTTCGAGGATCGCATCGATGATGCCGTCAAACGTCATCGTGTCGAGTTCGAGTGCGCTCAATCTGGACGCGTCAAGACCGAACATGTCGGCAGCTGCCAAGCGCAGCGCCACGAGATCCCAGGTTTCCGGATCCGCATCCTTGGGCGCGTGCGTGTCCACCAGATTCCCGAGCACGTCTTCAGCCAGGCTCATCAGGTAGCCGCGCGTATTCACTTCCTCCTCTTCGGAGATGCGCACCTGGCCATCGAGCAGCTGCCGGCGAAGTGAATACACACTCTCGCGCTGCTTGTTCATGACGTCGTCATACTCAAGCAGGTGTTTGCGGGTGGAGAAGTTCTGGGCCTCCACCTGTTTCTGCGCGCGCTCGATGGCTTTGGTCACCATGCGCGCCTCGATGGGCACGCCCTCTTCCATGCCCAGGCGCTCCATCAGGCCAGAAATGCGGCCTGACCCCATGAAGATGCGCATGAGGTCGTCTTCGAGCGAGAGATAAAACCGCGCGGAACCCGGGTCGCCCTGCCGGCCGGCACGGCCACGCAGCTGGTTGTCAATGCGGCGCGCCTCGTGGCGTTCGGTGCCGATGATGTGGAGGCCACCGGCCTTGACCACCGCTTCGTGATCCGCGTCGGCGTCGGCCTTGAGCACGGTGTAGATACGCTCGTAGTCGGGCCTAGGCACGCGATAGAAACTGTCGATGTGGAAGAAGTAGACGTACTCTTCGTCGTCTACGTATTTTTCCTGGCCCTTGGGCAGACATTCTGCCACCTGCTCGATCAGCGTCTGCTGACGTGCCTTGAATTCGGGATTGCCACCCAGCAGGATGTCTGTGCCGCGACCCGCCATGTTTGTGGCGATCGTGACCGTACCCTGGCGTCCAGCCTGCGCCACGATCTCCGCTTCCTGCGCGTGGTATTTGGCGTTGAGCACGACGTGTTTCACGCCGCGCCGCTTGAGCATGTTCGAGAACTTCTCAGACTTCTCGATCGATACCGTGCCTACCAGCGTCGGCCGTCCCGACTTCTGCTTCTCGGCAATGTCGCTGACGATGGCTTCGGCTTTTTCGGCGTCGGTGCGATAGACGGTGTCGGGCTCCTCGATGCGCTGCAGGCTGCGGTTCGTGGGCGCCACGATCACGTCGAGTTTGTAGATCTTGTTGAATTCCTCAGCCTCGGTCTCGGCCGTGCCGGTCATTCCAGAAAGTTTGTCGTACTTCCGGAAGTAGTTCTGGAAGGTGATGGTGGCGAGCGTCTGATTCTCGCGCTCGATCTTGACCTTTTCCTTCGCCTCAACCGCCTGGTGCAGACCGTCGCTCCACCGGCGACCCGGCATGAGGCGGCCGGTGAACTCATCGACGATCAGGATTTGGCCATCCTTGATCATGTAGTCCACGTCCACCTTGAACAACGCGTGCGCGCGGAGCGCCTGATGGATGTGGTGGAGCAGTGGCATGTTGGCCGGGTCGTACATGCCGCTCGAGCCTGCGACAATGCGGTGCCCCAGCATCTGCTCGGCCTTCGCCATGCCGGTTTCGGTCAACTGGACGGTCTTGTGTTTTTCGTCGACGAGGAAGTCTCCCGTCGTTTCAAGCGCTTCGCGATCTTCCGCTTTGACGTTGCCCTGCGTGACCGCCCCGGCCTTAAGTTTCGGGATGATCTTGTCCACCTCGTAGTAGAGGTCGGTGGACTGTTCAGCGGGTCCGGAAATGATCAGCGGCGTTCGTGCTTCGTCAATCAGGATGCTGTCGACTTCGTCAACGATGGCGAAGAAATGACCTCGCTGCACGTAGTGCCCGAGGTCGTATTTCATGTTGTCGCGCAGGTAGTCGAAGCCGTATTCGTTGTTGGTGCCGTAGGTGATGTCGCACCGGTACGCCGCCTGGCGATCGGCGTCGTTCAGGTCGTGCTGGATGACGCCAACGGAAAGGCCCAGGAAGCGATAGAGCCGGCCCATCCACTCCGAGTCGCGGCGGGCCAGATAGTCGTTCACGGTGACGACGTGCACGCCCTTGCCGGCCAGGGCGTTGAGGTACGCCGACAGCGTGGCGACCAGGGTCTTGCCTTCGCCGGTTTTCATTTCGGCGATCCGGCCGCCGTGCAGCACCATGCCGCCGATGAGCTGCACATCGAAGTGCCGCATGTTGAGCACGCGCCGGCCGCCCTCGCGGACCACCGCAAAGGCCTCGGGCAGCAGGTCGTCGAGCGATTCGCCCTGGGTCAGCCGTGCCTTGAAGGTTTCGGTTTTGGCCCGGAGCTCCGAGTCTGACAGGGAGGCGAGGGGCGCCTCGAGGGTGTTGACCGTGGCGACAAGCGGCCACAAGCGCTTCAGTTCGCGCTCGTTCTGGGTCCCGATGATTTTACCGAGGAGAGTGTTGATCATGCTGGCATCCCGCACGGAGGGGATTCCAACAATTCTACACGGAAAATCTTGTGGGAGCGGACCGGCTACGGCCGGGCGAGCAGGCGCAGCGGGTTGATAGTCTGCCCGTTGAGCAGAATCTCGTAGTGCAGGTGCGCGCCCGTGGCGCGTCCGGTGGAGCCCACGTAGCCGATGATGTCGCCGCGCTTGACCGCCTGGTTGGTGCGTGCGGTAATCGTGGACATGTGGCCGTAGCGCGTTGAAATGCCGAAGCCGTGGCGCACCACGACGGCGTTGCCGTAGTTGCCGGAGTACCCGGACGATTCCACGGTGCCGTCTGCGGTGGAGCGAATCGGCGTACCACTCTGTGCCGCGATATCAAGCCCGGGATGGAAGTCGGGCTCACCCGTGAACGGGTCCTTCCGGCTGCCAAACATCGACGACAGGTAACCGACGACTGGCCAGATGGACGGCGTGGCCGCCGCGAGTGCCTGCTGCTTTTCGAGGCCCGTGCGCACGGTTTCAAGCCGCGCTTCAAGCGAGCCGAGCAGGCTCTGCAGAATACCGAACGTGTCGTTTGGAGAGCCCAGCGACGCGGTCACCGGCGGCGTGGTGGCAACCGCGCCACCACCACCCATGCCCATCGCGCGGTTTTTCACTAGGGCAGGGAGGTTGTCGATCGCACGCTTGGCGGCGGCATCAAGTCGCGCGTCTTCGCCAAGTTCGGTGATGGCGGCCTGAAGAGTCGAGATCTGTGCGGCGAGTTCACCGGTCGCGGCGCGATAGTTGTCGTTTTCGATTCGCAGCGCGTCTGTCTGCTGGGCCAGACGAGAGGTCTCCGCTTGACCCGACCAGCGTGCGCCCAGGCCCATCAACACCGGCACACACAACACGCCGATCACCACGAGCGCCACCGGGCGGCGCGCAACCGTCATTCGCCGGACGGCTCCGGTCTGTCGGTTGGCGATAAGGACAGTGTATTTTGATGGGCGCATGCGCAGTGTGCGAATGTACCACAGGGGCACCCGAAAGACCAAATCAGGCAAGGGGTTAGCGTGAGTGGCTCACGTCAGGAAAACCGACACTTTTACGAAAAATGGTGCAGAATCAGCCACTCATGGGAACACACGTTGACCGCCGCCACGCCCTTCTCACCCTGGTCGGGGCTGCCACTGCCGTTCTTGGGCTCCCCCGGAGGGCCAACGGCCAGCCGGCACCCACGATGATTGTCTACAAAGACCCCAGCTGCGGTTGCTGCCAGGAGTGGGTGAACCATGCGACCGCCAACGGCTATCGAGCCATGGTGATCAAGGCTGACATGGGGCCCATCAAGGTGAAGCACCAGGTCCCCGCAAGCCTGCAAAGCTGCCACACCACGCTGATTGGCGGCTTCGTGATCGAAGGGCATGTGCCCGCCTCGGACATCAAGCGGCTGCTGAAGGAAAAGCCCAAGGGCATTCTCGGTTTGACCATTCCCGGCATGCCTGCCAGTGCGCCCGGCATGGACGTGAAGCCCTTCCAGCCGTTCACCGTACTGACCTTCAACGCCACCGGTCAGACGACGGTCTACGCGAAGCACACCAAGCCCGCTTAGGTTCGTTCGGGGACACGGAACTGCAGCGCCTCGGCCACATGGTCGGCGCGGAGTTTAACGTCGTCGGCCAGATCGGCGATTGTGCGAGCGACCCGCAACACGCGTGTCACGCCGCGAACGCTCAGCCCAAGGCGCGTGACCGCCGTGGCCATGAGTGCATGACTCGGGCGGTCGAGCGGCGCGTGCGCGCGAAGGGCGCGGCCGTCCAGTTCCGAGTTGAGGCGGCCCTGCCGATCGAGTTGCCGGCGTCGCGCGTCGTGCACCCGTGCGCGCACCACGGCACTTGTTTCGCGCACGGGGTCGCCGCTGATGTCGCTCCACGGCACGCCCTGCACCTCCACACCCAGGTCGAATCGGTCTCGGAGGGGGCCCGACAGGCGCCGCTGATACCGGTCCACCAGGGGTGGCGGGCAGTGGCAGGGACGCCGGGCGTCGCCGTGGAAGCCACACGGGCAGGGATTCATGGCGCCGACGAGCATGACGCGGGCCGGGAAGGTCACACTCCGCGCCACGCGTGCCACATGCACCACGCCGGCCTCAAGCGGTTACCGCAGGGTCTCGAGCACGCGCCGGCTGAACTCTGGCAACTCGTCAAGGAACAGCACGCCGGCGTGCGCCAGACTGACCTCGCCTGGTCGCGGCGACGCACCACCTCCCACAAGCGCCATGTCCGAACAGGAGTGGTGTGGCGCGCGGAACGGCCGCGCGACCACCAAGCCTGAGCCTGGTGGCAGGAGTCCGGCGATTGAGTGGATCGACGTCACGAGCAGCGCCTCATCGAAGTCCAGTGGCGGGAGCAACCCCGGCAGTCTTCGCGCGAGCATCGTCTTTCCCGCGCCGGGCGAGCCGGAGAAGAGCAGGTGATGCGAGCCGGCCGCGGCAATTTCCAACGCCCGTCGTCCTCGCAGTTGGCCGCAGACGTCGGCCAGGTCTTCCCCGGTTGCTGGTTGATGGGCGGCGGCTGGTCTGGGAGGCGGTGCCGATTCAGGGTCGGAAGCCGAGAGGATGCGGACCGCGTCGTTGAGCGACGCCACGGGAAAGAGCCGCAGGTCGGCCACGATGCCGGCTTCAGCGAGATTCGCTGCGGGGAAGATTAGAGCCGGTCTCGCCGTCTTGCGCGCGGAGACAGCGATTGGCAATACGCCTTGCGTCGGAGGAATGCCTCCGTCGAGCGACAAGCCGCCCACAATGGTCATCTCCCGTCCGTCGCGCTGCGGCAGGATGCCGAGCGCGATCGGCAGATCAAACGCTGCACCAATCTTGCGCACGTCGGCGGGGGCCAGACTCACTGTGACCCGCCCCACTGGAAACGGGAAGCCTGAATTGCGAATCGCGGAGCGAACGCGGTCTCGGCTTTCCCTGACCGTTGTGTCGGGCAGGCCCACCATGGTGATGCCGGGCAACCCGCCACCTGAGACATCTACCTCAACTGACACCGGGAGTGCTTCCACTCCGAATACTGCCGCTGCATTGAGTCGAGCCAACATGCCGGCTCTGAGCGCAACATCGGGGCCACTATTTTCCCCGCTACTTCTCCAGTGTTTCGGAAGGACAGAGCTGCCAAGACCGCAGATTCTGCGATCTGTGCGCCGTCGCAGGCTTGAAGGTTTTTCAATGGACGCGCCCAGGATGACCCCGAGACTCCGGGCCCCCAAGACCCCGACACATGTCTAGTTGCGATGAATCGTGAGCCGGTCGCCGACGGCAAGCTTGGTGGACGTCAGCGAGTTCCACTTGCGGATGTCGTCCACTGTGGTGTCGAACTGCCGCGCAATGCCGAACAACGTGTCGCCGGGCTTGACGCGATACGTCACGGCCGAGGCCACGCCCGCCGCGGCTGTTGCCACGGCCGGGCGCGAGGCGAGCGCCGACGTCACGACCAGAGGAATCAACAACTTCTGGCCGGCCTTGAGCTTCGAGGTTGTGCGCAGTCGGTTGGCGGCTGCCAGGTCCGTACGCGTGATCTTGAACCGCCGGGCGATCGCGGCCAGATTGTCGCCTGCCTTCGCAGGGTAATAGGAGAACCGCGCGAACAGTGACGGGTCTGCCGTGGCCAGCTTCGCCTCGACGACGGGCGCCATGCCCAGCGGCACTTTCAGATCGTGCGAGCCAATCGGCGTGGTCGTGCGCCGCAATTCGGGATTGAGCGCGCGAATCTCTTCGATGGTGGCGCCGGTCCACTCGGCCACGGTCCGAAGATCGAGCGCGTCCGGTACGGTCACTCGGTCGAACACAAGCGGGGACACGGGCACGGCGTCGAACCCGTACGCCTGGGGGTTCTTGGCAATGAGCACGGCCGCCATGATCATCGGCACGTAGTTACGGGTTTCTTTCGGCAGGAACTTCGACGTCTCGGTGAGTTTCCAGTAGTCGTTGATCTTGCTCTTGTTCACGGCGCGCTGCAGACGACCCGGGCCCGCGTTGTAGCTGGCCATCGCCAGATTCCAATCGCCGTCGAACATCCGATTGAGCGATTTCAAGTACTGCGCAGCAGCCCGCGTGGCCTTCTCAGGGTCTGACCGCTCGTCGAGGAACCACGTCTGGTCAAGTCCGTACTCAGCGCCGGTCGCCGGCATGAATTGCCACACGCCTCGCGCCGAAGCCCGTGAGAGGGCGTTGGTCTTGTAGCCGCTCTCGACGATGGCGAGATAAGCCAGATCGAGGGGGATGCCTTCGGAGCGGAAGATCTCCTGCACCATCGGCAGGTACTTCGAACTGCGCGCCAGGCTCTCCTGCATGAAGTCGCGGAGGTTGCCTTGGAACAACTCAACGAACGACTGCACACGGTCGTTGTTGTCGATCGGCAAGTCGTGCTCGGTGGACGCCAGGTCGGCCGCCACTGCGGCCTGGGTTTCACGCGTCGGTTCAGGTAGGGCGAGTGTCGCGGCCTCAAGCAATTGGTCGATCACCGCCGGCTCCGTTCGAGCCTGCGTGAACCCGTCACCCTCGCGGAGGGCCAGGATTTCCAGTGCGCTGATGCGGCTGACCAGGCGTTCGAGCTGCACGCGAAGGCGCGGCTCAACCCGGGCGCCCTGTGGGGCGTCGAGCAACATGTCAACGGACCGATCAAACAACCCGCGCGCGGCGGTCAGATGTCCCAGGGACAACTCGGCCTGCCCTCGAGCAAAGAGCTTTTCGGACGCCTCGACAAGCGCAGTGGTGGGGTCAACCAGGGGGGCGGCGGGCGGCGTCACCGCCGGAACCGACACCTGGGCGGGAGGCGCCACGGGCAATGGGATGACCGGCAGGGCCGGTGTGGCGCGGGCTCCGCAAGCCACCACCAGGCCGGTGCCAGACAACGCAACAAGCCGGGTGAGGAGCCGGGCCAAACTCATGTGCCGCGATGGTAAGCCCTCGCCGGCCGTGAGTCAACCCTAAGTACCCGTAGCTATTGGAGTTCCTATCGATGAGACGGGGCGGGCCATGCGCTGCTGACCAGCACTTTGTGGGCTTCGCCCAAATCGCGGGCCAGGGGGGTGATGATCGTTCGCTCCCCGATGAGGATGGTTTTGCCCTTCTCAAGGGCTTCCTGTACGTCGCTTTCGCAGACGAATTCGGCCACTGACCCAGCGCCAGCCCTTCCACCGAGGAACGCCTCCACATGCGAGGTGACAGAGGCGGCTGACAGGCCCTGCTCGGTCGGAGCAGACACCACCCGGGGGAGCGGGGCCGGAGCTAGGCTCGCCCTTGGGGCGACCGGGGGAGTAGACCGGCCCGTCGAGGCCGGGCGAATCTCGTACGCCAGGCGCTTGATATTCAGCAAGTGCATGGGCGTGATGTTGTCCGACGTGATGTTGCCACCGTAGCCGCCACAACCGAGCGTCATCGCCGGGTCAAGGCCGGTGGTGAGGCCGATCGACCCGTGGGTGGTGGGGGTATTCACAACGATTCTGAACGCCGGTTTCTTAAGACCAAACTCGAGGATGACCGGCTCGTTCTTCGAGTGGATGGACATGGTGTGGCCCATGCCGCCATACCGCAGGATTTGCTTGCACCGTTCGCACCCCTCCTGCCAGTCGGCCACGACGTAGTACGAGAGCACAGGGCAGAGTTTCTCGATCGAGAGTGGGAACTCACGTCCGACGCCGCCCAATTCGGCAATCAGTGCCCGCGTGCCATCGGGCACGGTGATGCCCATCGCCTTGGCCAGATACGTCGCCGACTTGCCGACGAACTTCGGATTGGGGAGCCGCTGCGGAGTCACCAGCGCCTTGCTGACAATGTCCACCTCGGCCGGTGACAGGAAATAGCCGCCCTGCGCCTGGAACTGCCGGCGCGTCTCGCCGGCCACGGCGCTCTCGACGACCACAGAGTTTGGCGACGAGCAGAGCACGCCATTGTCAAAACTCTTGCCGGTGAGAATGTCGCTCGCGGCCTTGGCGAGGTCCGCCGAACGTTCGATGAAACACGGGGCGTTGCCCGGGCCCACGCCATACGCGGGTTTCCCCGCGCTGTACGCCGCCCGCACCAGTCCCATGCCTCCGGTGGCCAGAATCACCGCCACGTCGCGATGACGCATCAATTCCTGCGTGCCTTCGAGCGACGCCTGCGTCAGCCAGTTCACCGATCCATCCGGCGCTCCCGCCGCGTACGCCGCCTCGGCCAGCGTCTCGGCCACCTGGGTGATGCACCGAGCCGCCGACGGGTGCGGGCTGATGACGATGGGGCACCGGGCCTTGAGCGAAATCAGGATTTTGTAGATGGCGGTTGACGTCGGATTGGTGGACGGCACGATCGCCGCCACCACGCCGAACGGTTCCGCGATCTCCACAACCTTCCGCTCATCGTCGCGTCGGATGACGCCGACGGTGCGCATCGGCTTGATGAACTCGTAGACCCGCTCGGCCGCAAAACGATTCTTCTGAATCTTGTCGGCCACCACGCCGAAACCGGTTTCTTCCACGGCGAGTTGGGCGAACGACTCGACACGCGCCTGCGCGGCTGCGGCCACAGCCCCGACGATGGCGTCGATCTGGGCCTGGGAGCATTCGGCCAGTCGCGCGGCGGCGGATTTTGCGCGCACGGCCATCCGTCGCGAGTCACTCACGGCGGGTGAGGGGGGGGTGGTCGTATCAGCGGGTGGCTGTGCCATTCATCTGGCCCCAGCGAACGGTGTCAGCCCTTGGCAGGCGCCGTGGCGCCGGGCAACACGCGCTCTACGTCGGCGTGTGGCCGCGCGATCACGTGGACGGAAATCAGTTCACCCACGCGGCGTGCCGCCGCAGCGCCGGCATCAACGGCAGCCTTGATCGCCCCCACATCTCCACGGGCGAAGACGGTCACGTACCCGGCGCCGATGTATTCCTTGCCGATCAGGGTCACGTTGGCCGTCTTGACCATGGCATCTGCCGCCTCGATCGCACCGATCAAGCCGCGCGTTTCAATCATGCCGAGGGCGTCTGCATTCATGAGAGGGTCAAGGGACAATTTCCCCGGAAGGCTAACATATTGAACAGCATAGGGGCAATACGGTAACATGCCACGGTGGTTATTCACTCGCCGCGTTTGAGAGCGGCCGCGCCTGTGGTCGCGGCCTTAATGACGATGAGTTGTGCCGGTTGTGGGGCCAAAGACGATGCCCCGCCGATGGCGTCCGTGTCCCTGACGTTGAATAAGACCGCCGCGGCGCTCGGCAGTCCCATCGACTTCACCTACCGATTCGAGGTGCTGCCTGGCGCCGCCTTCGACGGCGACTATCGGGTGTTCATGCACATGCTTGACGCCGATGGCGTCAACCGGTGGAGCGACGACCACGACCTGCCAACCAGGACTTCGACGTGGCGGCCGGGGCAACCCGTCGAGTACACGCGGACGAGTTTCATGCCGGTCGTGCCGTACCTTGGCGAGGCGACCCTCCGGGTCGGACTCTACCGACTGGATGCACCGGACACCCGTGCGCCGCTGCAGGGGCCGGCACCCGACTCGCGGTCCTACAAGGTGGCGTCACTTCGGGTGCTGCCGCAGTCCGAGAACGTCTTCATCGTGCTGCGCTCTGGCGCCCATCCTGCCGAGTGGGCGGCGGAAAACCCTGCGCGCGACTGGTTCTGGACCAATAGGGACTACGTCGCCTCGTTCCAAAACCCCAAAAAGGACTCGACGTTGTACCTCGAATTTGACGGACGGCCCGATCTGTTCGACCAACCGCAGATCGTCAACGTCTATCTAGGCAGCCAAAGTGTTGCCACGTTCCCTGCCGATAGCGTCAACCCCGTTCTGCGTCGTATACAAATGCGTGCAGACCAGATGGGTACAGGCGACATGTCCGAGTTGCGGATTAGTGTCGACCGGTCCCTGATCCCGGCCCAGTTGCCGGGCGGCTTCAAGGACACGCGTGAACTGGGGATCCGCATCTACCGCTTGTTTATCGGGCCCTCCTAGCCTGGGCGCCGGAGACTATCTGTGATGCACACCCGTCTTGGCGCAATAGTCGGGTTGGTGATGGTGCTGGTGCCGTCTGTGGCATACGCAGACCTGGTCACCTTCCGCGGCGGACGGGTGTTGAATGTCGCCTCGGTCACCTTCAGCGGCGACAGCGCAGTGGTCACCCTGCGTACGGGCGGCAAGATGTGGGTGCCGCGAGACTTCGTGGTGGCGGTGACGCCAGACGAAGTTCCCTATGTGGCGCCTGTGGAAGAAAAGGCCGGCGACGGCATTGCCGTGCCGATCCTGTCGGTGGAGGCCGAAGCTGCGCCCACGTCCCGCATCGAGTTGATGGCTCTGGTGGATCGGATGGCGGCGCAGCATGGCGTGCGTCCCGATTTGGCCCACGCCCTGGTGAAGGTGGAATCGAACTACGAGTACCGGGCCGTGTCGCCCAAGGGCGCGATGGGGCTGATGCAGTTGATGCCGGCCACCGCCCGGCAGTACGCGCTGGTGGATCCGTTTGACCCTGCCCAGAACCTCGACGCCGGCCTGCGTCACCTGCGTCGCCTGCTCGACCGGTACGGCAAGGGCCGCGAGTCACTGGCGCTGGCCGCGTACAACGCCGGCGAGGGCGCGGTCACGCGGTACCGCGGCATCCCGCCGTTTCGCGAGACACAGAATTACGTCCGTCGCATCCTGACGCTGACGGGACGGTAGGCCGCAAAGGACGCCGATGCAATTTCGCTGCAAAGTCGCGGCCGCCGCCGGCCAGGTCACGCAAGGCACGTATGTCGCAGACAGCGAACTGGCGTTGCGGCACGAACTCGAGAGCAAAGGATTGTTCCTGCTGTCGCTGCAGCGCGTCGGCGGTGTCGGTGTGGGGCAGTTCTCGCTCCAGTTGCCGTCGCGCAAACACATCTCAAATTCCGAATTCCTGATCTTCAACCAAGAGATGGCCACGCTGCTCCGCGCGGGCCTGCCTCTGGTGCAGTCGCTCGACATTCTTCGCCGCCGCGTCCCCAACCCCACCCTGAAAGCCGTGCTGACCGATGTCTACGAACGCGTTCGATCCGGCAGCGCGTTGTCAGATGCTTTTGAGGCCCAAGGCGGCATGTTCGCGGGGATTTACCACGCCTCGCTGATGGCGGGCGAAAAAAGCGGAAGCCTCGAAACGGTGCTCCGGCGCTACGTGGCGCACATGAAAATCATCTCGTCGGTACGGTCGCGCCTGGTGTCGGCGCTGATCTACCCGATGGTACTCCTGGCGGTTTCGGCGGTGGTGGTCGGCTTGATCGTCTTCAAGGTCGTGCCGGAATTCGGCGCCTTCTACAAAGGGTTTTCCGCCAGCGCGGAGCTGCCTGCTTCGACGCGCCTGATCGTGGCGTTTTCTGAAGGCATTGTGAACAATGTCTTTGTCTGGGTGCCGGCGGTCGTGCTGGTGGTGGTCCTGGGCTGGATTTGGATGCGGCAACCCGGGCAACGCCGGCGGCTCGACAGCGCGATGCTACGCCTGCCGTGGTTTGGTCCGCTGAGCCGAAAGTTTTCCACCGCGCAGGTGGCGCGGACCGTTTCGACGTTGCTCGCGGGAGGCATCCCGCTGGTCAATGCGCTGGACATCGCGTCCAAGTCGGTGGGGAATCGCGCCGTGGCACAGGACCTCGACGTGGTGGCCCGGGAAGTGCGCGAAGGCATGAGCCTGCACGACTCGTTGTCGCGCCGGGGCACGTTTCCTGATGTGGCCATCGAAATGGTTGAGGTGGGCGAGTCCACGGGCGCGCTCGCCGAGATGCTCAACAGCATCGCGGACTTCTACGACGAGGAGAACGACACGAGTCTGACCCGGTTTTCCAACCTCATGCAGCCGCTCCTGCTCGTCATCATGGGCATTGTGATTGCGGCGCTGCTGCTATCGCTCTATATGCCGCTGTTTCAACTCTCGAGCCTCACCTGATCGCCCGTTATGTCCACAGAGCCCCCTCCCCCGCACGCCGCCGATGACCTGGAGTTGGACGGCGACCACTCGCCGGTGGATTACGCCGCCGAGGCGGCGAAGTCACGCCAGTTGGCCGATCGCTACGAACTCGAGTTTGTGGACCTCACGCAGTTCAAGATCAACAACGATCTGTTCCGCAGTATTCCCGCAGATCTGATGCTACGGTACGGCTTTGTGCCGTACCGGCGCGACGGGAACACCCTGCTCATCGTGGTCTCCGACCCCAGTGACCTGCAGGCGATCGATGAAATCGGTCTGCAGTTGGGAACGCCGGTCCGGGTGACGGTGGGGGCTCCGTCGGCGATTCTTTCCATCCTGAAAAAGAGTGAAAGTTCCACCCGCGTGCTCGAGGAAGCCACCGAAGGTTTCCAGATGCAGATTCTCCGTGACGAGGACGCGGGCGGTGACGAAAACCTGACGGTCGACAAACTCACGTCCGACATCAGTCCAGTCATCCGTCTTGTGGACACGATGGTGTTCACCGCGCTGCAGCGGCGCGCGTCGGACATCCATATCGAGACGCAAGACGACGCGGTGCATGTGAAGTACCGCATCGACGGTGTGCTGCAGCAGGCGATGAAGCCGATCGACAAGCGCCACCACAGCACGCTGATTTCGCGTATCAAGGTCATGTCGGAACTCGACATCGCCGAAAAACGCGTGCCGCAGGACGGCCGCTTCAAACTCCGCGTGCGCGGCAAGACGATCGACTTCCGCGTCTCGATCATGCCGAGCGTGCACGGCGAAGACGCCGTCATCCGTATTCTCGACAAGGAATCGCTCAGTGAACAGTTCACGGAACTGCGCCTCGACATCCTGGGCTGGCCCGAGGACGAGATGCGGCGGTTCCGGAAGTACATCCGTGAACCGTACGGCATGGTGCTGGTGACCGGCCCCACAGGCAGCGGTAAAACCACCACGCTGTATGCCGCACTCTCCGAGATCAAGACCAGTGAAGACAAGATCATCACGATCGAAGACCCGGTGGAATACCAACTGCGCGGCATCACGCAAATTCCGATCAACGAGAAAAAAGGACTGACGTTCGCCCGCGGGTTGCGATCGGTCCTTCGGCACGACCCTGACAAGATCATGGTGGGTGAAATCCGCGACCCCGAGACCGCGCAAATCGCCATCCAGTCCGCGCTCACCGGCCATCTCGTCTTCACGACCGTTCACGCAAACAACGTCATCGACGTGCTGGGCCGGTTCCTGAACATGGGCGTGGAGCCATACCAGTTCGTGTCCGCGCTCAACTGCGTCCTGGCGCAGCGGCTTGTGCGCCGCATCTGCCTGCATTGCAAACGGCCGGCCGTGATCTCGCGCGAGATGCTGATCGAGTCGGCGCTCGATCCGGGGCTGGCCACGACCCAACAATTCTTCGAGGGCGCCGGGTGTATCGAATGCGGCGGCACCGGGTTCAAGGGCCGGACGGCCATCTGCGAGCTCATGGATTTGACCGATCGCATCCGTGACATGATTCTCGAGCGACGGCCGACCTCCGAGATCAAACGCGCGGCGCGCGACGAGGGCATGCGGTTCCTTCGGGAATGCGCGGTCGGGTTGATCATGAGGGGGGAGAGCACATTGCGGGAGATCAACAAGGTGACGTTCGTCGAATGACTTCCCGGACGCATTCCCCGCCGCGCTCGTCGTTCCTGTCGGCCCAACCGGCAACGGCCGCGATTGAAATTGCCGCAGGCCGCGTGACTGTCGTGGAAATTAACCGCAGGCCGGGCGGGCTTGTCGTCTCTGCCTGCGCCTCAGCCGCGCTCCCAGCCGGCGTCGTCACGCCGTCGCTCACCGGTACCAACATCCACGACCCAGCTGTCGTCACAGCGGCGATCCGTCAGGCATGCGAAGCAGCCGGGATTCGTCCGCCTCGGCGCGCCGCGCTCGTCGTGCCTGACTCGGCAGCACGTCTGTCGCTCCTGACTTTCGAGGAACTCCCCCCGAAGGCCGCCGACGTCGACCAACTCGTCCGATGGCAGATCAAGAAGGCCACGCCATTTCCTCTCGACGACGCACAAGTGACGCACGCGATCGCGCATCAGGACACTGGCGCGACGACGCTCGCGGCGATCGCGGCGCGGCGAGCAGCCGTGGTCGAGTACGAGCAGGTGGTACTGGCACTTGGAACCCATCCTGGTGTGGTGGACCTGGCGAGCGTGAGCGTGTTGAATGCTGCGCTGGCCGGCGACACCACTGCGGCCGGAGACTGTTTATTGGTGTGCGTCGCAAGGGAATCGACCGTGCTGGCGATTGTGCGCGCGGGTGAGCTGGTCTTTTATCGTCACCGCCACGCGATCGATGAGGAACCCCTCGGCGCGCTGGTGCACCAGACGGCGATGTACCACGAGGATCGCCTCGAGGGCGGGAAGTTTGCGCGCGTCTGGCTGTGCGGAGCCTCGTGGGCGGGCGAGGGGGGCGAGGCGATACGCCGCGAAATCAGCCAGCGCCTGAGCGTGGACGCACAACCGGTGGATGTGCGGGGCGCCGCGGCGTTTGCCGATCGCATCGGCGTCAGCGCGGCCGTGCTCGACGCCATCGCCGCGCCGCTTGGCGCGTTGCTGCGCGATAGGATGGGTGCTTGATCATGCTGCGCGGCAATCTGGCCACCCGGCCCTTCTACAACGAACGCATCGTCGCCCTGCTGCTCGGGTTGCTCGCGGTGGTGGCGGTGGCACTCACAGTCACGAACGGCACGCGTCTGATGCAGCTGTCCGCGCGCCGGTCGGAACTGCGCGCGCAGGCGAGCGCCGATGCCGATGGGGCCGCCCGATTGCGGCAGAATGCGGTGGCGGTGCAGAGCAGCGTGGACCCGTCTGCGCTGACCGCGCTGGCGGGATCGGCTCGCGAGGCGAACAGTCTGATTGACGCCCGCACGTTCAGCTGGACTACGTTCTTCAGCTATATCGAAGACACCATTCCGATGGGTGTCCGGCTGACCGCGGTGTCGCCGGAAATCGAAGACGGCAATATCACGGTGACCATGCTGTTGATGGGGCGGCGGATCGAGGACGTGGCGGACTTCATGAATAGCCTCGAAGACACCGGGGCGTTCTACGACGCCCGCCCGACCGTGAACGACCGCACGGAGGAAGGACTCGAACGCGTGACCGTCGTCGTGGGTTACCTCCCAGTGGCCAAGAACGCGTCCGCCGCACCCACGCAGCCGGTTCCCGGCCGTGCCGGGGCAGGAGGTGGCCGATGAGCCTCTGGCAGCGCGTGTTGGCGGAACGACGAGGATTGGTCATCCCACTGCTTGCGGCAGTCGCCGTCAACATCGCGGTCCTGGTGCTGGTGGTGTTTCCCCTGCAGGCCAGCGTGGCCGGTGATGAAGAACGCGCGACGACCGCGCAGATGGCTCTTGGTGAGGCGCGGCGGGCTGAGCGTTCCGCAAACGATACCCGAGCGAGCAAGGTTCGCGCCGATGAGGAACTCAAGACGTTCTATGCGGACGTGCTTCCGTCGAATCTTTCCGTCGCTAGGGATTTGCTGTTCCTGCAGGTCCGCACACTGAGCCGGGAAAACGGCCTGGATTTCTCGAGCAGCAGCTATGAGCCGGAAGAGGTTAAAGGCAGCGCGCTGATGCGGTTCCGGGTCGATATCTCGTTGACCGGCGAGTACGCCAACGTGCGGGGATTCCTGTATGACCTTGAGACGTCCGAGGGCTTTTTTGTTGTGGAAAGCGTAAAGCTGGGCCAGTCCAATAGTGAGGGTGGCAAGGGGTCGCTCGAGGTGGTGCTGTCAGTGGCGACCTATTATTCGAGCCACGCCGGGGCGGCGTCGCGATGAAGCTGATGGCGGGGAACCGCACGCAGCAGATCCGGCAAATCGCGATGCTCGCGGTGTTGTTGGTGGTCGCCGGCGGGCTGGTGTACACGCGCTTGTCGCCGCCCATAACTAAAGTCACGACCCAGGCGTCCAATACCCCAGCAGCTACTCCGCGAGCGACGAGCCCGGCAGGAGCATTACCCGAGGCGTTGAAGCTCGCGTCGCTGGAGCCGGTACCGGAAGCCAGCATGGGGTTGCGCGATCCGTTTGGTTTTGGTGTGCCACCACGACCGGCCGCGCCGCCCCCGCCACCGCCGCGGCCGGCGCCCGTGTATGTGCCAGAGCCTCCACTGAAACCGGTGGGCCCGCCGCCAAGGCCGCAGATCCCGGTGAAGTTCCTGGGATTCGCCGAGGAGTCGGGCAAGCTGGGGAAAGTCGTCTCGCTATCGGTGGGCGGACTTGTGGTGCTGACGCGCGAAGGTGATGTCGTTGACGGACGGTACCGTCTCTTGAAGGTCGGCCTTGAGTCCATCGTGATGACATATCTCGATGGACAGGGCCAGCAAACGATTCGACAGTCGGGCGGATAAGGAACCTTAATGAAGAGAGCGAGCATGCAGCGAGCGGTGGCGATTGGCGTGACCCTGGTCCTTGTGGCCGGGTGCGCCACCGGGCGCGCGTTCCGGAGCGGCCAACAGGCGGCACGAAAAGGGGAGTGGGACGCGGCGGTGGCACACTATCGCGAGGCGCTGAAGGGCAGACCGACCCGGGTGGATATTCGCATCGCCTTGCAGCGTGCGACGCTGGCCGCGTCGGCTGAACACATGGCCCGCGCGAAAGAGATAGAAATGCAGGAGCAGTGGTCGGCCGCGGCGGCGGAGTACCGGCTGGCCGCTGATCTCGACCCAGCCAACGTGTTTGCAGCGGCCAAGGCTGCGTCGATCGAGCGCCGGCTTCGCGAAGAACTGCTCGCGATGCGGCCGCCGTCACGCATGGATGTACTGCGGCGACAGGCGCAACAGAACCCCGGTATTTCGACGCTGATCGACCCCACAGTCCCGATCACGTTCCGGTTCATCAACATCAGCGTGCGCGAAATTCTGACCTCCATTGGCGCAATGGCCGGCATCAACGTGACGTTCGTCGAGCAGATAGGGCCGCAGTTGCTTCGACCCTATTCGATCGACCTTCAGGGAGAAACACTCGAAACCGCGCTCGGCCAGGTACTCAACGCCAACCAGCTGACATTCAAGGTCATCAACCCGCGCGGCATCATGGTCTACGGCAGCGATCAGGCGGGCCGTACGGCGCATGACGATGTGTTCGTGCAGGTGTTCTACCTCTCACACGTCGAGGCGGCGGAGATGTCGCAGTTGCTGACTACGCTGGTACAGACTGTGCCCGGTGTGAGACCGCAGATTCAAGCGAACAAGGGCACCAACGCGCTGACGATCCGCGGCACGTTGCCGGTGCTCAAGGTGTTCGATCAGATCATCAAGGCCAACGACAAGCCCAAGGCCGAGGTGATCATTGACGTCGAGATCCTCGAGGTCAATCGGCAGCGTGTCAAGGAGATGGGCCTCAACCTGAGCCAGTACGCGCTGGGCTTCGCGTTGTCTCCTGAGGCGCGGCCCACCTCCATCGCTGGTGATTCGTCACCCTTTAATCTGAACACCATCAGCCAGGGGGTGAGTACCGCAGACTTTTATGCCACCGTTCCGTCAGCGCTCATCAGGCTGCTCGAAAGTGACGAGAACAGCCGGCTTCTGGCGCGACCGCAGCTTCGAGGCCAGGAAGGCTCGCCGCTGAGCCTCAATCTGGGTGAAGAAATTCCGGTACCGCAGACGACCTTTGCATCCCAGGTGCCTGGCGGGTTGGCCACGACCCCAACCACCTCGTTTGCGTATCGGCCAATTGGCATCAACCTCGTGATTACGCCGCAGGTGAGCTTCGACGGCGAAATTATTCTCGAGGTCATGGTCGAGAGCAGCACGCGCAGCGCTGATGTGAATATCAACGGTCAGTCGTTACCGTCGTTCGGCACACGCAAAGCGCAGACGAAGCTGCGCATGCGGGATGGCGAGTCGAATCTGCTCGCTGGGCTGATCAAAGAAGAAGACCGCCGCACGGCTCAGGGCTTCCCGGGGCTGAATCAAATTCCGTTTCTCAGAGCGTTGTTTGGCGGCACCAGATCCGAGGTCGGCTCTACCGATATCGTGATGATCATCACGCCGAGGATTCTGCGGTCGCAGGAACTGACGGCTGCAGACCTTGCGCCGATGTATGTCGGCACGGGCGGCAACTTCGGCGCGACGATGACGCCTCCGCTCATTACGTCGCAGCCAGTCTCAGGCGGCGCGACCACTCCGCCCGTGACGACGCCTCCGGCCCAGGCTCAGACACCGCCCACCGCGGGAGTGACTGCACCGCCGCCCCCGGCAACGACAGCAGCACCGCCTCCCGCGACGCCACCTGCCGGCGGCGGACGCGCCGTGGGCATCGTGCCTGTGACAGCTGGGGACCCCGTGGCGGGCCCGGCGCTCCCACCCGCGACCGGCCCCGCGCGACTGGCTGTGACCGCGCCGGCCACGCCGCTTCAGATGGGCGGGCAGCCATACAACGTGCCGGTGACGCTCAGTAACGCGGCGGGGCTGTCATCGGTGTCGCTGACCATCACTTACAACCCGGCGGTGCTGCGCGCCACTGTGGTGAATGAGGGCAGTGTGCTGCGTGGCGACGGTGCGAAGACGTCGTTCGTGCCGACCATCGACGCCAACATCGGCCGCATCGATCTCGCGGTGGCACGGACGGGTGACACCGCGGGCGCATCGGGCAGCGGTGTGCTGGCGTCCATCGTGTTCGAAGCGATTGGCGTGGGCACGTCACAGATCACACTGTCGGGGATTGGCGTCGGGCCAACCGGTCAGCCCATACCCCTTCAGTTCGTGCCTTCAACCGTGACGGTGCGGTAATGACTCGGCGGGCGTTCTTCCGGAAGGCCGTTGGGGGCTTCACCTTCATCGAACTGCTGGTCACCACAGCCGTCCTGATGGTGTTAGCGTCCGCCGCCCTTCCGCTCGCCCGCGTGACGATGAAACGTCAGCGTGAATCGGAGTTGCGACGTTGTCTGCGAGAGATGCGCAGCGCCATCGACAGGTTCAAGGACATGGCAGACAGTCAGGTGATCGCGCCCATGGAGGTCCCGTTCGGCAGCGAGGGGTATCCGAAGTCGCTCACGGCACTGGTGGAGGGCGTCTCGCGCAACAACGACGCCACGGGCAGCAAGATCAAGTTGCTGCGTCGCATTCCCATCGACCCGATGACGGGCGAGGCCGAGTGGGGGATGCGCTCCTATCAGGACCGGCCGGACTCGGCAGTCTGGGGCGGGCAGAACGTATACGACGTGTACTCCAAGTCGGCGGGCATTGCGCTCGACGGCACCAAATACAAGGATTGGTAATGCGCCACCTTCCCACGCGCCGTCACCGGTCCGACCGCGGCTGGACCCTCATCGAACTGCTGGTCGTACTGTCGCTGATCATGATTCTGGCGTCAGTGGCGATGAACCAGTATCGGCTATCCATTCGCACGGCGGAGGAGGCCACGCTCAAGTCCAACCTCTACCGGATGCGCGACGCCATTGACCAGTACTTCGCTGACAAGGGTAACTACCCGTCGTCAATACAACAGTTGGTGAGTGAAGGCTACTTGCGGGCCCTCCCGATGGACACCATCACCCGGTCGACCGATACATGGACGACGGTGCCCGCCGAAGCGGACCCGTCACGGCCGACGACCGACCCCGGCATCTACGACGTGCATAGCGGGTCGGATGCCACAGCCCTGAACGGATCGCGCTACGCCGACTGGAACTGAAGCGATGTTGCCGCTCTAGGCTGGCGTGGATGTTTTGGCTGCGGCCAGGCGCTTGATGAGCGCCAGATACCGGTGGATGTGCGCATCGGGAGTCGCTATTTCAGCCACGGCCCGGTCGCCCGTTTCGCCGATAGCGTTCCGGAGTTGCGGTTGCCATCGCAATGTCTCGATCGCCGCACGCAAGCCCGCCTCACCACGATAGAGCAGGCCCCCGCGCAAGTCGCGGACGACCTCCTGGAGAGTGCCGAGGTCGTGCACGATGACGGGGGTGCGTTGAGACAGCGCTTCGAGGATGACGACGCCGAACACTTCGTATCCGACCGAGGGGACGACCGCGGCAACGGCGTGCGCGTACAGATCCTGCAAGTCGGCATGTGTCCGACGTCCGAGAAAATGAATGTGGGGCAGTCCCTTCGCGAGCTCGTGCAACCTGGACTCGTGGGTGCCTTGTCCGCAGATAAGGAGATCACTGTGTGCCACCGTGCGGAAGGCGTCGATCAGGACAAGAAGACGTCGCCCTGATAATCACCGATCAGGACGAGCTTCACGTCTTTCAGGGACTCCTGTCCATGAGGGAACAAAAGGCCTCAACCAGAGGCTGGATGTTCTTGTGCGGACTGATGCCGCCGACGCACAGGATGAACCGGCCGCCCGGAGCGAGCCCGTGCGCCGCGCGCAGGCGATCGAGTTGCGCGGGCGAATGGCCCGGGCGGAACTCCTCGCTGACCGCATCCGACACGACCCGGACCGCGTTCGGATCGAGGCCAACATATTCACTCACCGACGCCCGAGCCGTATTCGAGACCGTGATGATTTGCGCGGTCTGCCTGACGGCCCATTCCACTTTCAGCTTCCAGAAGAGCCGGTTGCGCCAGTGCGGAAAGACCAGATACGGATGGCGCTCGGCAATCGTGTCGTGCACCGTGACCATGGGTCTCAGGCGGGCGGGCACGGGGAAAAACGTGTACACGGTCGGGAAATAGAAGAGGTCGAGATCGCGGCTGCCGCGTGAGACCCCCGCGCCATGGCCCAGAGATCCCCGAGCGACCGGTGGCCGGCCGCTGAAGCGGCATCGGCGGCGGCGGCTCGCGTGGAGATGATCACCCTACTGGCCCCCGACGGCAGGTCGGGACACTGCCGCTCGGTCACGGAGTCCAGGAAGAGGGTGACTCGTTCGCGGTGTCCGCATCCAGAATGGCGGCCACGAGCTCGCGGGTATAGCGCCCGTACCCGCGGCGGTTCGCCCAACAACTCGCATCAATACCAATCCTAACGCTAGTGGCACTCTGCGCGACCGCGCTCAGGCGCAGGTCCTGCGGCATCAGGCTCACGGCCGGGTCCGTCGCAATGATGCCGCCCGTCCGCCCGATGTTGTGCCCAACGGCCAGGTAGACCGAGGCGTCAGCCCCCTCGATCAGGTACTCACCCGGACGAGACAGCAGCGTCGCGGAGAGTGCCGCAAGGAGTCCCACCGAGAGCAAGGTGGCGCCCGACACGCGCTGAATGTGACCCGCGCCCCTGACATCGCGCCACGCAGCGGCCAACGCGATGGCGCTCAGCACTCCGCCTGCCGCAGCGATGCGCCAAGCGGTGAAGACGCCGAATTCAGCCAGGAGAATGCCGACCCAGGAAAAGACCGCCAGCGGGATGAACGACGCGATGAACAGGACTTCAGGCCACTCGATGGGCCGCTCCTGGGGGTGTGCTTCGATTCGTTCGGTCGGAGTGGTGCTCGTCACTTCGGAGCAGGCGGTGGTATCAGGTGCCGGTCACAAGGATCTGGAACGTCGTCGACACCGCGCTTCCATAACGCGGGACGACGGTGACCGTGATGGTCTTGAGGCCGACCGACTGGTAGCCATGAGTGGTGGTACCCGTGTTCGTATTTTGCGCGCCAGAACCGTCGCCAAAATTCCACGCGTAGCGAGTGATTGGCACACTGACTGGAATGCCGGTCACGCTCATCGTGAAGATCGTGGTCACCGGACCGGACGTGGGGGAACCGCCAGCGGTGAACGTGAAGGGAATGACGGCGACGCTCCCAGACGCTTCCGCAGTTCCGCCATCCACGTCGGTGCCAACAACCGTTACCGGGAACACACCGTCGCTGGTATAAACATGCACCTCGGTGGTCGTCGAGGAGATGGCGCCGAGCGAACGTGACTCACCGTCACCGAAAAGGATCGTCACGTCTTTGAACGCAACAGCGGAGTCAGGAGTCACGGCAAAGGCGGCCGCCGCGCCGACAAACACGCTGCCGGCCGGAGACCCGAGCGTAATCTTCGAGCGCGACCGGACCTTGATGGTGGCCGTGCCTGTCTTGCCGCCTGCGCTGGCCGTGACAAGGGCTTCTGCCGAGGTGGAGAGTGATGTTGTGGCAACGCCGCTGTCGTTGGTGAGAGCCGAAGCCGCGCTCAAGGTTCCGCTGGTGGTGGTGAACGACACAGGGACACCCGTGAGGGGATTCCCATTGACGTCCTCAACCCGCGCGGAAATCGTGACCGTACCGCCGTTGGCCGGCACGGTCGCGGATGAGGCAGTCACGGCCACACGTTCGGCCGCGGCCGCGACAATCTTGACCTCGAGCGACGTCGTCGCGCTCCCGGAGAAAGCCGTGATGGTCGCCGCGCCAGACCGCCCGTCGGCCACGAGCTTGACCGTGACGCGACCGTTCGTCGTGCGCGCCTCGGCAGGCTCAATCCGCCCGAGCGACGTCGTAAAGGTGACCAGCGTGCCGTTGTGGACCGGGGTTCCGACTGAGGGGGTGGCCGCGCCGCCCGGAGTGCCGGTGCCGGTGGTGCCGTTTTCGATGAGCGCGGCCATGAGATCAGTGCTGCCGTTGACGGGCAGCACGTTGGTGGAGGCCACCAGGGTGATGACGGTTCCGGCGGGCGCAGTCAGGGGTACCTTGTCGCAGGCGGCCGAGGCGAAGAGGAGCACCACAGCCAGCGCCGCCATGCCGTTGATGGAGCGGCGGGCGAGGCGAGGCGCTGAAAGGGCGTGTGGTACCATGCGAGATCTCAAGGATATTACGTTCATGGACATAGTGGGTCAAGATTGTCAGGACGTGAAACGCCTGACCGATCGCCCTTGCTCCCGGTTGGACGCCGACGGGTTCACGATGGTCGTGCTGCTCGTCGTGATGGCCATCATGGCGATGGGCATGTCCGCCCTGCTGCCCACCTGGCGCCAACAGGCCATTCGAGAGCAGGAAGAGGAGTTGATCTTCCGCGGCAATCAGTACGCGCGAGCGCTGGCCCTGTATTCGCGCAAGAACAACAACCTGCTGCCCAGTGACATTGAGGTACTCCACACCGGGAAGTACCTTCGAAAGAAATACAAGGACCCAATCACCGGGGGGGACTTTGGATTGTTGCCGGCAGGACAGCCCACGGGTGCTGCGGGGCGTGGAGCGCCTGGGGCGGGGGGCACCGGCCGCACCGGAGGTGCCGCGCCGCAGACCGGCCGCGGCGCGCCGACGGGCACGCAGATTCTCGGATCGATCGGGGGCGTCTACAGCAAGAGCACCAATACCTCCATTCGGGTGTACCTGAGTCAGCAGCGGTATATCGACTGGCCATTCACCGTGCAGAATGCGCTGTTGTTGATGGGACGCGCCGGCGGTGCGGGCCAGCCCGGCCAGCCCGGTGGTGGCCGTGACGGAAGGGGCGGACCGGTAGGGAGTGGTGGTGGCCCTGGTGACCCTCGCGGCGGGCCGGTGGGTGGGCCACGAGGCGGCGGCCCCGGGCGAGGCATCGAGGTGCCGCCTGGCCGCGGCGGTCTTCCCGCACCGGTCCCGGGCCGGGGACGCGGCGGTCTCTAACAACTCACCGCATCGTGAAACCGCGCGCGGTACGGCAGGAAGCGCTCGTTATCACGCGTGGGGTGTACCCGGTTCGTCAACAACACCACATACACATCACGCTCCCAGTCAATCCAGAGTGATGTCCCCGTAAATCCGGTGTGGCCAATCGCCGTCGGCGACATCCGTGAGCCGCACGACGACGTGGGCAGCATCGTGTCCCATCCCAGCGCGCGCGAACTTCCAGGGACCACGCCGCGGGCGGCAAACTGCCGCATCAACCCGGGTGTGGCGAGCCATGTGGACTCATGGAACGACCGAAGGACCCAGGAGGCGAACACGCCCACCGCAGGTGCCGCGCCGAACAGGCCCGCGTGTCCCGCCACACCGGAAAGCACTTCAGCGTTTTCGTCGTGGACGGCGCCCCGCAAGACGCCGCCGCGTTCGGCACTAAATTCTGTGGGGGCGATGAACGGCCGCTTCGAGGCGTCTGGCCTGAACCCGAGCCACGCGCTCATCGCATCGGCGCCGGGACGCGCGTCCCACAAGTCGCGCCAGAGCACATCGAGTGGACGGCTGCCGACGATCTCGAGCAGTCGGCCCAGAAGCATGAACCCCACATCCGAATACACTGCCGCTTCGCCCGGACTCCGTTCGAGCGGTACCGCGCACAACAACGCGAGCGCCTCCCTGCGGACTCGTGCCTGTGGCGGAAGGCGGAACTGTGCGGGCAAGCCGGAGGAGTGATCGAGTAATTGGCCGACGGTGATGCTCGCGCGATCGGCGCCGCGCCACTCGGGCACCACGGCCGCGACCCGCGTATCAATCGACAGGGCCTGCTGCCGTACGAGTGCCATCACCACCGACGTCGTGACCACGACCTTCGTCAGCGACGCCAGATCAAACACGGTGTCTGCGCTGGCAGCGGCTGCACCGGGGTCGTACGACAGCCGGCCGAATGCCTCGACCCAGATCGGGCCGGCCCCTCGGCCTACTTCGCAGACTGCAACGGGAAACGCGCGGGCCACGAGCGCCTCCTCAAGTACAGCCCGGCCGCGATCACACAGGTCAGACATCGGAAGGGTCGAAGGTACCAGTCCTGCCCCTGGCCGTGTCAAGCCGCCGACGGGGCAGGTCGATGGAGTAGGCTGTTGGCGTGTTCGTCATCGGCATCGACGCTGGCGGTACCAAGACCGTGTGCCAGCTTGCGGACCGCGACGGCCGCGTCCTGGCCGAGTCGCGCGGCCCTGGCGCCAATCTGCAACATGCCGGGGAAGTGCAGGTCGAGCGGGTGCTGCATCACGTCATCGCCGACGTGTTATCGGGCGCGTCTGAACCAGCGACGGTGGTGTGTCTCGGCATGGCCGGCGTGGATCGCGCGGCGGATCAATCGGCGGCGCGCGCCATCCTTTCCAGAGTGGCGCCGCACAGTCGGATGATCGTGGTCAACGACGCACTCATCGCCCTCGAAGCCGGTCTGCCCGGAGCCCCAGGCGTGGTGATCATTGCCGGCACCGGGTCGATCGCCTACGGCCGTAATCGTGAGGGCCGGGCCGCGCGCGCGGGCGGATGGGGCCATCTGCTCGGCGACGAAGGGAGCGGCTACTGGCTGGGACGACAGGCCCTGAGGGCGGTGGTGCGTTCGGCCGACGGCCGGGGGCCGCACACACAACTCACGGCCCGCGTGCTCGCGCACTTCGGTGTGGCCCGGTCGCAGGACCTGGTGCGCGAGATTTATCACGGCACCTTTGAGCCCGCCACTGTGGCCGCGCTCGCACCGCAGGTCGAGGCCGCGGCCGACGAAGGCGATGAGATCGCGGTGTACTTGATTGACACGGGTGCGCGCGAACTCGGGCTCGCGGCACTGTCGGTGTGCCACACCCTGCGGCTCTCGCACGGGCCGGTGATTCTTGCCGGCGGGATGTTCAAGGCCGGCCCGCGCCTGCGCCAGCGTGTGGCCGCGCACCTGACCGGCCGGTGGCCCGGCATTGTTGTGACACTATTACTGGCGGAGCCTGCGACAGGGGCCGTCTCTCTGGCCCGCGCCGGCGCGAGTGATGCGCTGGTGCTACCGACGTATCTCGACGAGTAAGTGTCTGTGTCCCATTCCACGATGCACGTAATGACTTACGCCACCGCCGCTCGAGCCGCCGCCGCAGCGGCGTCACGCGTGCTGGACCTCCTGCGCCGCCATCCGGCACTCGTGATTGGCATGCCCACCGGCGACACGCCCGTCCCGATGTACCGCGCCCTCGTCCGTGCCCACCGCGCCGGCCGCGCAGATTTTTCCCGCGCCACCACATTCAACCTCGACGAGTTCGCAGGGTTGGGCAGGGCAGACGCTGGCAGCTACCGGTCGTACATGGAGGCGCACCTCTTCGATCACGTCAATCTGCGCGCGCGCAGCGCCTGTGTACCGGATGGTCGATCTGCCGATTGGCGGCGCGAAGTCGCGCGTTACGAACAACGTATCGCCCGTGCCGGCGGGCTCGACGTGATCGTGCTCGGCCTCGGACGCAATGGCCACATCGGGTTCAACGAACCTGCAGACTCCCTGCAGGCCCGCACGCACCGCGTCGCGTTGCAGCCCACCACACGCCGGGCCAACGCCCGTCTGTTTGGTGGACAGTGGCAGGCTGTTCCGACTCACGGGGTGTCAATGGGCGTGGGCACTATCCTGGGTGCCCGTCAAGTCATCCTGCTTGTGACCGGGGCCGCCAAGGCGCGCATGGTGGCGCGCGCGCTCACGGGGCCCATCACCACGCGCGTGCCGGCATCGCTGCTGCAGGCACATCCGGATGTGATCGTGATTCTCGACCGGGCGGCTGCCGCACACCTCGCCGCGGACCTCAAGGTGCCGCGATCCCAATCGAGGCGCTAAACCGGCACCTCGATATCTTCGCCGAGCGCTTCGCGAATGGAATCGTGGGCGCGCCGGAGGCGTGCGCCGGCCTGAGCCGCCGACAGCCCAGTTTTCTTCATGACAATCGCAATCTTCACGTTCCATTTGGCGCGCACCAGCAACGCCTTCGCCTCGTCGGGATCCGCGCCCGTCACCATCGAGACAATGCGTTGCGCGCGGTCCTTGAGTTTCTCTGAGCCGGTCTTCACGTCCACCATCAGGTTGCCGTAGGTCTTGCCGATGCGGACCATCGAGACCGTGGTGAGCATGTTGAGCACCATCTTGGTGGCGGTACCGGCCTTGAGCCGCGTGGACCCCGCAATCACTTCGGGCCCGACCGACGGCGCGATGATCAGGTCCACGAAATTCTGGAGTTCGGTGCCCGGCCAGCACGTGACGAAGATGATCCGCGCGCCTTTCTTGCGGGCCACAGTGAGCGCGCCCCTGACGAACTGGGTGATGCCGCTCGCCGACACGCCAATCACCACATCGCGTTTGCCGATGCGCAGCCGGACAATGCTGCGGCCGCCCTCTTCGAAGTTGTCTTCCACGCCCTCACGTGCGCGGAACATCGCCTCCTGGCCGCCGGCCATGATGGCCTGGACCAGTTCAGGCTTCGTGCTGAACGTTGGCGGCATCTCGGCCGCCTCAAGCACCCCGAGCCGGCCGCTCGTGCCCGCGCCCACCAGCACCAGACGGCCGCCTTTCTTGAGTGCGGCCGTAATGATGTCGATGCCATGAGCGATGCGTTCCCGCTCCTTCTGGACGGCTGCGACTACCTTCTTGTCTTCCGCCAGCACGAGGTCGACGATCTCGAGCACGGGCATCCTGTCGAGGGCCATCGACGCGCTGTTGATGCCCTCGGTGGGAAGATACTGCCACTTGGATTGGTAAGCCATGAGTTACACAAACGCCGAAAGTGCGTAGAGTACTCGACAATGAGCCCGGACACCATCGTCACCTATCTCCGGCACCTTGAGGTCGAGCGGCGCCTGTCGGTGCACACGCTGGATGGCTATGGCCGTGATTTGGCGCGCTTGCGCGCGTTCGCCGAAGGCCAGGGCCGTGAAATCGCGCGCCTGGACCGCCGGGACCTGGAAGGATTTGTGCGCGACGCGATGGCCGGCGGGCTCTCACCGAGTTCCACGGCGCGGCTGGTGGCCTCTGTGCGGGGGTTCTACCTGCACTTGCGCCGGCGCGGTGACATTGCCGAGAACCCGGCCGATGACCTGCACGCACCCAAGGCGTTTCTGTCACTGCCGCGCTTCCTCTCGATGGCGGAGGTCGATGGGTTGCTCGCCGCTCCCGACGTGTCCACACCCGGCGGGCTTCGCGACCGCGCATTGATCGAGGTGCTCTATGCGACGGGCCTCCGCGTGTCGGAACTCGTCAGTCTGCAGATGGCCGACGTGCGCGTGGAGCAGGGGTATGTGCAGTGCCTGGGCAAGGGCAGCAAGGAGCGGATCGTTCCGCTCGGCGACGTCGCCGCTAAATGGGTGCAGCAGTATCTGTCAGACGCGAGGCCCACGTTCGTGAAAAAGAAAGATCCCCCGTGGCTTTTTGTGAGCCAACGCGGAGCCCGGCGGCTCAGCCGGGGGAGCTTCTGGCAGATCCTGAAAGACTACGGGGACGCGGCCGGTCTCAAGACGCATCTGAGCCCGCACGTGCTTCGGCACTCGTTCGCCACACATCTGCTGGAGCGCGGCGCCGATCTGCGCGCGATTCAGACCATGCTGGGTCACGCGGATCTCTCCACCACCCAGATTTATACGCATGTGCTTGAAGTCCGCCTGCGCCAGGTGTACGACGCATTCCACCCGCGACGGTAACTGTCGGGCCTTTCCCGATTGACCCGTACGAGAAGCGTCTGGTACGCTGTGGCTTTACCGGGCCGTCGCGCGGCCCTAATGTGAGGAGCTCCTGGATGGGACGCGCTGGCCGTTATTTGTTTACGTCCGAATCGGTGACCGAAGGTCACCCCGACAAGATCGCCGACCAGATTTCAGACGGTATTCTCGATGCGATTCTCGCGCAGGATCCGATCGCGCGCGTCGCGTGCGAAACGTTGGTGACCACCGGCCTGGCCGTGGTGGCGGGGGAGATCACCACCTCCTGCACCATCGATACACAGCGCGTGGTCCGCGAAGTGATTACCGAGGTTGGATACACCCGCGCCAAGTACGGCTTCGACGCCGAAACGTGCGCGGTACTCTCGTCCATTCACGAGCAGTCGCGCGACATCGGCCAAGGGGTGGACACGGGCGGCGCCGGCGACCAGGGCCTGATGTTCGGGTATGCCTGCATCGAAACGCCCGAGTTGATGCCGCTGCCCATCATGCTGGCGCACAAGCTCACACGGGGACTCTCGACGCTGCGCCGTTCCGGCGAGCTGACCTATCTGCGGCCTGACGGCAAGTCTCAGGTCACGGTCGAATACGACGGCGACACGCCTGTGCGTGTGGATGCCGTCGTAGTCTCCACCCAGCACTCGGCAGAAGTGGACAACGAGACGCTGCACCGCGACCTCACCGAGAAGCTCATCAAGCCGAGCATCCCGGCCAGTCTGATGGACGCGAGCACGAAGATCTATATCAACCCGACCGGGCGGTTTGTCGTCGGTGGCCCGCATGGGGATGCCGGCGTGACCGGACGCAAGATCATCGTGGACACCTACGGCGGCGCGGCGCCGCACGGCGGTGGCGCATTCTCGGGCAAGGATCCGACGAAGGTGGATCGCTCGGCCGCCTACATGGCGCGGTACGTGGCGAAGAACATCGTGGCCGCGGGCCTGGCCAGCAAGGCCCTGTTGCAGCTGGCTTACGCGATTGGCGTGGCCGAACCCGTTTCCGTGTTGGTGGATTCATTCGGCACCGGCAAGGTCTCGGAAGAGAAACTGGCGGAACTCGTGAAGAAGCACTTTGACCTGACTCCCAAGGGCATCATCAGTCACCTCGATCTCCGTCGTCCCATTTATCGCAAGACGGCGGCGTTCGGGCACTTCGGACGCACCGAGCCGGAGTTCACCTGGGAACGCACCGACAAGGCTGCAGCGCTGAAGGCTGACGCCGGGATCTGACGGTCACCGCGGGGCCTCAGACGAAGCCGGCATGCGCCCCATCCGAAAGACGATACTCATCACAGCGGTGGCCCTTGGGGCCGCCGTTGTCGTGTACATCGGCGTGACGCTGCCGTCCGCCTCGCGGACGCTCGCGCCCGTTCAACCCACGACTGTCTTCGGCGCCTTTCACGTTCACACCAATCGGTCGGATGGCAGCGGCAGCCCAGACGACGTGGCGCGTGCCGCTGCGGCGGCGAACCTGCAGTTCGTGGTGCTCTCCGATCATGGGGATGCCACCCGGACACCGGATCCGCCGTTTTATCGGCACGGGGTGTTGATGATCGACGCCGTCGAGATCTCCACCACATCAGGTCATGTGGTCGCGCTCGGTCTCACAACTGCGTCGCCGTTTCCTCTCGGTGGCGAAGCGCGCGACACGATCGAGGACGTGCATCGCATGGGGGGATGGGCGGTGATCGCACATCCTGATTCTCCAAAGCCCGGCTTGAGGTGGCGCGGGGACACCACAGGCGCGGATGGTCTGGAATGGCTCAACGCCGACTCCGAATGGCGCGACGAATCCCCGACCAGCCTCGCGCGAACAATCGGCCACTACCTCATTCGCCCCTCCGAAGCGATCGCGGGCCTGTTCGACCGCCCGACGGCATCGCTTGAGCGCTGGGACACACTCGCTCGCGAGCGTCCGGTCGTTGCCCTGGCCGGGGTTGATGCGCACGCGCGTGTCGGTGTCGATGGGTCAGGGGATTTCCGCAACGCCACGACCATCCTCGCCCGCCCCAGCTATCTGGATATGTTCGGTACCGTGCTGCAGGGAATCGAATTGTCACAGCCGCTGACGCAGCATGCAGCAGACGACGCCGGCGTCATCCTCAGCGCCCTGCGAAGTGGACGCACCTACTCGGTCGTCCGCGCGATCGCGTGGCCTGGCCGGGTATCGTTCACCGCGTCGCACGACGCCATGACCTGGGCGATGGGCGAGTCAGTCAGCACTGATCAGCCCGTGACGCTGCAAGCCACCGCGCCGGAACCCGATGACGCGATCGTCGTACTGCTGCGGGGCGGCGAAGAAGTGGCGTCGGGCCAGGGAAGTGCCGTGTACATTCACAACGGTGCGCCGGCGAGTTATCGGGCCGAAGTCAGGCTTCCCGGGCGCACCCTGCCATGGGTTGTCACCAATGCGATCAGGGTGGGTTCGTCGGTGCCTCCACCAAGAACCGCGATTCCCGCGCTCGGGACCACCGTCGTCGTGAAAGCGCTGGACGACCCGACCTTGTGGGCCATCGAACGGCACGAGCCGTCAACCGGCGAACTGACCGCCAGCAACGGGGAAGTGGGTCTCGCGTTTTCGCTCGCGCCCGGTCGCGCGAGTGGGCAGTACGCGGCGATGGCGTACCCGCTGTCGGGCCAGGATCGGTTCGACGCGGTGACCATGACCCTTCGGGCTGAGCCGCCGATGCGCGTGTCGATTCAGTGGCGGGTGCCTCGAGGCGTGGATGGCGACCGGTGGCAGCGGTCTGTGTATGTCGATGCCACACCACGAACGGTCACGCTCGATCTTCAGGACTTCGCGGCCGTCGGTGAGGGGTTGGCGACCACGCCATCGCTCGATCTCGTTCGATCCTTGTCGCTGGTGGTGGATACCTGGCACACGCGGCCAGGGTCTGCAGGCCGCGCATGGATCTCGGGCGTGTCGCTCGTTACGTCCGCACCGTCAACAGTGCGGTAAGCGCTGCGGCGGCGAAGACGATGTTGGTGGCCCATGCGGCCAGCACCGGAGGCAGCCACCCGGCCACGCCAAATGCAATGAACAGGGTAGACACGAGCAGGTAGGCGACGGCCAGCACAATCGCCAATCCAATGCCGTAGAGCGCGCCCCGACGGCCGAGCGTCACGCCAAACGGAATCGCAATCAGTGTCATGACCAGCGTGACAAACGGAAACGCGATCTTGCGTTGCAGTTCCACCTTGTGTGCGGCAAAGCTGATGCCGCTCTGGTCGAGTTCCTCGATATAGGTCTGAAGCTCACCGTAGCTCATGAACTCCGCTTCAAACTGCTCGGCGCCGAAAAAGCCCGGCTCTTCAAGTGGGAGTGTCTCGGACTTGAACGCCGTGCGACGTACCTTGCCTTTGTCGTCGAACGTCTGTACCCATCCGTCTGTGGCCTGCCATGCTCCATCGGAGAACACGGCTTGCGTGGCGAACGTGTGCGACATGAGGCGGTACGGGTTGCGCGCCGTCTTGAAGATCGACAACTGGTGAAGCGTCTTTGCGCGCACGTCAAACACCGCGTAGTGATAGAGTTCGCCGCTGCGGCCAATCATCCACGAGCGGTTCGCGACGTTGAACGTGCGCTGGGGCCGGTCGCGAATCGTGTTGCGCAGCACCTCGGCCTGTCGTTCCGAATGCGCCATCACACGGTCTTCGAGGGCAAACATCAAGCCGCTTGAAATGAGGGCCAACGCGAGCAACGGCACTGCCGTCCGATAGAGGCTGATGCCGCACGCCCGAAGGACCGTCAGTTCATTGGTGCGCGACAATCCACCGAGTGTGGTCAGGACAGCCACCAGCGTGGCCAGCGGGACGATGAAGTAGATGAACTTCGGCGTCGCGTAGTAAAAGTACCGCGCGATCATCGGCATCGTCGCCTGGCCCTTTGAGAGTTTCTCGGACAACTCAATGAACTCGCCGATGTAGTACAGGGCCATGAGGCCCACAAACGCCAGAATCACGGTGCGCAGGTACTTCCGGCCAACATACACGTCCATCAGGCTGGGACGGGGCAGTGACAGCTCCGGAAAACGGATGACCAGCACCACCTTGCTCGAGCCCGCAGATGCTGCGGTCGTCCTCGACGAGAGGAACGCCGGCCACCGAGCCGCGAGCCAGGCCGGCATCGGCATCGCGCCGCGGGTGCGCCACAACAGGAGGGCCACACCAATGGCGCCCAGGATGATGTTCGGCATCCATCGGGCCCAGACGGCCGGGAAGGCGCCGCCTTTCGCCCGGCCGTCGAACAGGGTCATGATGCCGTAATAGGCCATGATCACGCCGATGCCTATGGCGAATCCGGCGAGTTTGCCGTCCTTGCGGGTGCTCACGCCGAGCGCGACGCCGACGATGGCGAAGACGAGGCAGGCCAGCGGAAAGGCGAACCGCTGGTGCTTGTACATGATTTCGTTGTGCGGGCTCTGGCCCGCGGCGACCTTTTCTGCGGCCTGTAGGTCGAGCTGGGCCATGGTCAGCTCGTTGAACCCGCGCCCGGGTGAGGCCCCGTCCCCAAACACCGACGTGGGGTCGATGTGGGCCACTTCTTCCCTGGACCGCTGAATCTGGTACTCGTCGCCGCTATTGAGGGGCT
>SHUF01000019.1 GCA_009694745.1 Acidobacteriota bacterium | reverse complement strand
GGCGGCATGCACGAGCACCTGATGTTCGCCAAGAGTAGGCTCGGTGGGCTGCAGCACCAGGTCGCGATACACAAGCGCGCCGCGGTTGTCCCGCACCATCACAAACCGCGATCCCACCGACGATTGGCCGAACGCCTGCCGGATGTTCGCCGCCGTGAGGGGCGTGTCGTCCAGCGCCTGCACCAGATCATGCGCCTGTCGTGCCAATTCCTCGTCGTGGTGGCCGTAGAGCGTGCGTGACAGCACCTGGTAGGCGAGCACCGCAAACAGGAGCAGGGTGAATGTGAGCGTGCCGAGGTGCAGGACCGTGAGCCGCCCCCGCAGGGTTCTAATCAGTGGCTTGCGGTTCACGAATGACATAACCAGCTCCTCGAACAGCGTGAACCAGGCGCGGCTCACCTGGCAGCTCGATTTTCTTACGCAGGTGGTTGATGAAGACATCAATCACGTTCGTCAGGCGATCCCAGGTGAAATCCCAGACGTATTCCGCAATCATCGGCCTGGTCACGACATGCCCAGCGTGACGCATCAGATACTCGAGCAGGGCAAATTCTTTTGGGGTGAGGTCAATACGACGCCCTCTGCGATGAACAGTTCGCGTGACGGGTTCCAGGACGAGGTCAGCCACCACGAGCGGGATGAGTGACGGCTCGTGGGCGCGCCGCAGCAATGCACGGATTCGTGCACTGAGCTCGGCGTAGTCGAACGGTTTCGTCAGATAGTCGTCGGCGCCGGTGTTGAGCCCACGCACACGATCCTCAACGAGGCTGCGCGCCGACAGCATCAGAATCGGCACGCTGTGCCCGCCGCTTCGGACCGCGCGGCAGATGTCAAACCCGTCGATGTCGGGGAGCATGACGTCGAGAATCAACAGGTCGTAACTGGTGGCATCGACCATCGCCAGCGCCCGTGCACCGGTGCGGGCAATGTCCACCTGGAAGTGCTCATCAGTCAGTCCCTTGTGGATGAGGTCAGAGACCTTGGGTTCGTCCTCCACTACCAGAATGTGCACAGGCATCATGATCTCATCGCTCAACCGTTCTGCTGCCAGCGCAGACATTAAATCTCATTAATAGAAGGCGCGCGACGGTTGCCGTCGCGCGCGGCATGTTATCAATGGAAGACGCGCCGGGTCGCGTCGGTGCACATGTCGCTGAGGACGCAATGAGGAAGTGGTTCGTGTGGTGGCTGGTCGGGGGGCTTGCCGCCGTGTGTGTCGCAGCCATGGTGACCAGAGGTATGGGTTTTTCGGCGCGCGCCACTCCGTGGAGCGCTGAAGAGTGGATGGTGCGGGCCGCCAGGCGATGGGCCACGCCAGACGCCATGCGACATGGGGTGAATCCTGTTGCGCAGAGGCCGGAGGCAGTCGAGGCTGGGTTGAAACATTGGGCCGACTTCTGCGCGACCTGTCACGCCAATGATGGCAGCGGCGACACGGCCATCGGTCGGAACCTGTACCCGCCGGCTCCCGACATGCGCGGTCCGGCGACGCAGGGCATGACCGACGGCGAGCTGTTCTATGTCATCGAGCACGGTATTCCGTTTACCGGCATGCCGGCCCGCAGCACCGGCACCCCGGGCGGCGAACGGGCGTCGTGGCACTTGGTCGCGTTCATTCGCCACCTGCCACGACTCTCGGATCAAGAGCGGCTGACCATGGAGACCTTGAATCCGAGAAGCCCGGCGGAGGCGCAACAAAAAACGGAAATCGATGACTTTCTCTCTGGTGGCAAGGACAAACGACGATGAAACGACTGATACTGATAGTGTTGATACTCACAGTGATGACGATGGGGGTGGGTGGCGCCAATTTGTTGGCCCACGATGAAACGTTCAAGGGGACGGTGATCGCCACGCTGGCGGCCAAGGTTCAGGTGAACGTCATCGACGACAAGACGAAAAAGGAATCCACCATGGAGTTCGCGGTCACGGCGAAGACCAAAGTCCTCCGTGGCGACAAGGTGGTGACCTTCGCCGATGCCCGGATCCAGAAGGGCGAACGGATCGCTGTTACGGTCAACCACGACGAATCGATGACCGACGCCACGGTGATCCGTCTGGCCGTACTCGTGGGCCAATAGCACCAGGACGTCATGGCATCACCAACCCGCCGTACATTCGTCAAAGGGCTCGCAGTGGGTGGCGCGGCGGCCGGTCTCGGCCTCTGGCAGCCGTCGGTCTGGGCGCAGACGACAACGCGCCAGCCGACGCCGGAGTTGTCAGGCACTTCATTCGACCTGCGCATTGGCGAGACGCCTCTGAGCGTGACGGGGCGCTTGCGTACTGCCGTCACCGTGAACGGATCGATTCCCGCGCCCACGCTCCGGTGGCGAGAAGGCGACGAGGTCGCACTGCGTGTGTCTAACGACCTCCGGGCGGAGGACACATCCATTCACTGGCATGGCATCCTGCTGCCGGCGAACATGGATGGCGTCCCTGGGCTGAGCTTTCACGGCATTCGGCCCGGGGAGACTTACGCCTATCGGTTCAAGGTCAGGCAGAGCGGCACGTATTGGTACCACAGCCACTCCGGATTCCAGGAACAGCGCGGCGTCTACGGCGCCATCGTCGTCGACCCCCTCAAACCCGCACCGTTTCAATGCGACCGTGACCATGTGATTGTCCTGTCGGATTGGACCGACGAGGACCCGGCGCGAATCTTCCGCAAGCTCAAGAAACAGTCGGACTATTACAACTTCAACAAGCGGACGGTTGGTGACTTCGTCCGTGCCGCCAGACGCCAGGGGTTGGGAGCCGCGTTGGCCGATCGGAAAATGTGGGGCGAGATGCGCATGGCTGCCACGGATTTGTCGGATGTCACTGGCCATACCTACACGTATTTGATGAACGGGACCGCGCCGGCAGGAAACTGGACCGGCCTGTTCACACCTGGCGAACGCGTGCGACTACGTTTCATCAATGGCGCCGCCATGTCGTATTTCGACGTGCGGATTCCCGGACTGAAGATGACGGTCGTTGCCGCAGACGGACAGTACGTCCATCCTGTTTCAGTTGACGAATTCCGCATCGCCGTGGCCGAAACGTTCGATGTGATCGTCGAGCCGTCTGGACAGGACGCCTACACGATCTTTGCGCAGTCGATGGATCGCACGGGCTACGCCGCCGGGACACTGGCCGTGCGGCAGGGATTGCGGACGACTGTTCCCGACCCCGACGCACCGCAGGTGCTGAGGATGATGGACATGGGGATGGCGCATGGCGCAGCGGCCGACCCGCACGCGGGACACGACATGTCGAACATGGGCGGCATGGACATGGGCGGTGGGCAGGCCCATCCGGCGAGCGAAAAGGGAAACCCCCTCATAGACGGCCAGGCGATGGCCCCGACGTCTCGATTGGACGACCCGGGTGTCGGGCTCCGTGACAACGGGCGCCGGGTCCTCACATACGCGGATCTCCGAAGCCTGTTTGATGACCCCGACGGTCGAGAGCCCGGCCGCACCGTGGAGTTGCACCTGACCGGGCACATGGAGAAGTTCGCGTGGTCGTTCGACGGCGTCAAGTTCGCTGATGCCGAGCCCTTGCAATTGAAGTACGGCGAACGGTTACGCATTGTGCTGGTCAACGACACGATGATGACGCATCCCATTCATCTGCATGGCCTATGGAGTGACTTGGAAAACGATGCCGGGGAGTTCCAGCTGCGCAAGCACACGATTGATATGCCGCCTGGTACAAAACGTTCGTACCGTGTCCGTGCCGACGTGCTCGGACGCTGGGCGTATCACTGCCACCTGCTGATGCACATGGAGGCCGGCATGTTCCGCGAAGTGCGGGTGGACGAGTGATCGCCCGCATGGTGGCGGCCTTCGTCGGGACGGTCGCGCTCCTGGCAACCGTGGCGACCGCCGCGGCGCAGCCGCCGACGGCGAAGCCGCCGGTGGAGGATCACTCGGCGCATCTGGCTCAGACCGCGAAGAAGACGGAGCCGAAGGACCCGATTCCTCCGGTGACCGACGCCGACCGCAAGGCGGCATTTCCACCAGGCCTTGAGGGGCACGCCGTGCACGACGGTGCCCCGAACTTCATGGTGCTGTTCGATCAGCTCGAATGGCGGGGCTCCGGAGACGGAGGGGCGAGTTGGGAGAACCGCTCGTGGATTGGCGGCGATGTGAACCGTCTCTTGTTGCGCACCGAGGGGGAAGGCGACGGTGGCCGCGTCGAGAACGCCTTCGGCACGGCACTGTACGGTCGCAGTGTCGCTCGATGGTGGGACGTGGTGGCGGGTGTGCGGCAGGACTTCCGCCCGGGAGCGGCACAGACATGGGCCGCGATCGGCATCCAGGGGCTTGCGCCGTACTGGTTTGAGGTCGAAGCCACGGGCTATGTGGGTGCGGGCGGACGCACGCATATGCGCCTGGAAGTGGAATACGAGCTCCTCCTGACCAATCGCCTCATTCTGCAGCCGCTGATCGAGGCGGAGGTCTACGGCAAGTCCGATGAGACCCGTGGCCTCGGAGCCGGTCTGACTTCTGTTGAGACCGGACTACGCCTGCGCTACGAACTCCGCCGTGAGCTGGCGCCGTATGTGGGCGTCACGTGGGAGAAGAAGTTCTTCGGGACGGCCGACTTTGCGCGCGCCGCAGGCACGAATGTCAGCAGTGCTCGCATGGTGTTCGGCCTGCGCACCTGGTTCTGAGCTGGCCGATGACAACTTCGCCAGCATTGTCGGCGCTCGCCGGCCTCCCCTTGCCGCTGCTGCCGCTGCATCTGCTCTGGATTAACGTGGGCACCGACGGACTACCCGCGCTCGCGCTCGTCGTCGATCCTCCCGAGCAAGACGTCCTGCAGCGGCCCCCGCGCCATCCCGACGAACCGATGCTGGGCCGCGTCGAGTGGCGTTACATCATCACGACCGGTCTGCTGCAGGCGTGTCACGCTGGAGAGGACCGTGCGAGGGGCGGCGTGATGGTCTGGGTGCCAAGGTCGAACCCGGATTCAGGGCCCCACCGGTGAAGGACTGACGTGACCCTGCCGACTGCGGTCTCCCCTCGCGGATGTCCTCAATGGAACAGCCGGGGCTAAGTGCTCCGCCATCGTCGTCACCGAGATCGTGGCGCAGCGCAACGCGATGCGCGACGGCATGATGAAAATGCAGCAGGGCATGATGACCCACATGATGGAACACATGGCCGAGGGCAAGGACTCCATGGTCATGTGCCCGATGATGAGACACAAATGACACGCCAGGCAGTCCTCATCGTCATCGGATTGGTCGCACTTTTCGGCGGCGGAGCGATGACAGGGGGCGGAGCGGGTGGAGCCATGATGGAAACCACCTAGATGGGCGGGTTCGGCTGGATGTGGATGCCTGTGCTGCTCAGTGTCGGTGTACTGCTTGTCTGGGGCATCTTCGACGGAAAGAAGCGGGCTGTTATGGCAGTTGATGCGCCGGTGCCCCTATATCGCCGAAGGCTTGCGGCGAGCCGGATTCACTGCGCGAGTTCCATAATGCGATGACCGGCACCTCGGGATGGTGAGGTTACGTGGCTCTGTCGGGGTCGGCGCGGGTGTTGAGCTGGGCCGCCTGAACGAATATACTTCCGAATATAACCATGCCGACCACGGTTCATCTCCCCAAGCCGCTCCTGGCGGCCGCCGATCGTCGTGCAAAGACCTTGCGCATCAGCCGTAATCGCCTCATCGTCCAGGCGCTCGAGCGCGAGCTTGTGTCGGCCGCCGACTGGTCGCCGACGTTCCTGGACCGACTGCGCGTCGTCGATTCGGACACGACCAGAGACGTCGATGCCCTTCTGGAGGCAGTGACCGAAGCCAGACGGTCGAAGGCGCCGTCTCGCCTGTGAAGTGCGTGCTTGACACCAATGTTGTCTCGGCCCTGATGAAGGGCCTGCCGTCGGCAGTGGCTCATCTTGCGCGAACGAGTCCCGCAGACGTGTCCGTGCCGCAGCCAGTGCTCGCCGAAATCGCGTACGGAATCGAACGTCTGCCGCGGTCTGCGCGTCGCACCCGACTACAGGAGCGTTTCGACTTGATGAAAGCCGAACTGCCACGGGCCGAGTGGTCGGACGCCGTCAGCGAGGCGTTCGGCCGCATCAAGGCGACGCTGGAAAAGCGGGGGCAGCGCATCGAAGACTTCGATGCCGCCATTGCGGCCCACGCGGTCGCCGCAGGGGCGACGCTCATCACCGCAAACACCGCACACATGGTCCGAGTGCCTGGACTGCGTGTGGATGACTGGTCCGTCAATCGCCCGTGAACCGGACAGTCACCCGGAGTCACTGCGCGAGTTCCATAACGCGATGACCGGCACGTCGGGGTGGCTTGGGTCCGAGCCTGGACGACCAGGAGGACGTCCATGCCACCAACTGTTGGCCTAAGCCTCCGCGGAGTGAAGCACCAGTCGGTCAGCGGGCATTTCGTCCCACAGGCGCCCCTCAAGCACGCGTCCGGTCTGCTTCTTGTTTTTGCCGCCCCACTGCTTGAAAAAGAACGGCACGCCGGCGCGTTGGCATTGGTCACGCAAATCAGTGACCCACCCTGGATCCATCGCCCGGGCACCAGGCCCCGACTCTCCGCCCACAATGACCCAGTCGATTGCGGCGAGATCCAGATCGGGCAGCGGGCCGAGAAGCGGCTCGAGGGACAGGAACTTGACGTGCGCACCGGATGCCCGAAGGTCGTCGATCCGACTGCGATACCGGTCACTCTCCACACTGGTTCCCATCCACACGTTTGCGGGCCAGTCAATCTCGGCACTGATGGCATTGAGGCGATCGGCACGCTTCGTGAGGACCTGAAACCGGTGCCAGTGGGCTCTGGCCATGACGTCGAAGACCTGTTGGATGTAGTCCAGTGGCACGCTCACGTGGAAGAGGTCACTCATTGAGTTGACGAAAATCGTCTGCGACCTCTTCCAACGCAGCGGCAACTCAAGCATGTGCGGCTGCAGCGTCAGGGCGAACCCATTCGCGTAGTTGGCCTGTCCCATTGCTTGCAATCGCGCCGCCATCCGTTCGGCATAACAATGCGCTCAGCCGGGGCTGATCTTCGTGCACCCCGTCACCGGATTCCGATCCGCAGATCAAATCTGTCGTACCAGACCGGTATCGATCGGGCGACCAGATCGCCTACCAATCGGTCAACGAAAGGCTTATCCGCGCTGGCGTGCGAAACAAAGACTTTGCCGATCGGCGGCATTTGGGGTTCCTCGTGAACGGCTAGTGCCTAGTCTGAGCGGCGGCAGCAAATGCTCGCACGCGCTGCTGCCCTACCATGCCTCGTCGGTGGTCGCGGGCGATGTGCAATTCGGGATAACAAGTACCAGACCTCGCACATTTTCGTGTTCGTGAGCCAAGTGGCGCACGAAATCGACTCGGGCGGCCCGGTCCCGGTGCTCACCGCAGCGGTCATGCGCCTCAGTTCCGCGTCGGTCACTGTGAATGCGTTGCGGTTGACGAAGGCGTAAGAGTAAAGTCGTGAAGCTCAGACAGGGAGACCATCATGAAGACAGGCGTCACAGCATTGGCCGGTTCGGCCGTACTCCTTGTGGCCGCATTCGTGCTTCCACCCGCGTCGTCGATGGCCGTCGGCGCGCAGCCGGACATCCGGGTGCAGACGCTGGCGTCGCCCGCAGGCCTCAACAGCTCAGGGCCGCAACTGACAGTCTCGGACAAGGGTGTGCTCCTGAGCTGGACTGAGCGGCTCGGCGCCACCTCAAGCTTGAAGTTCGCGGAACGGACGTCGGCGGGCTGGTCACCCGTTCGTATCGCCGCGTCGGGTACTGACTGGTTCGTGAACTGGGCCGACGTGCCGTCCGTGATGCGGCTCGCCGATGGCACGCTCGCCGCCCACTGGCTGCAGAAGAGCGGGCCATCGACCTACGCGTACGATGTTCGCCTGGCGTACTCACGCGACCAGGGCAAGACGTGGTCGGCGTCATTCCTGCCGCATCACGACAACACCAAGACCGAACACGGCTTCGCGTCGATGTTCCAGGCACCTGGCGCAGGGCTTGGGTTGGTCTGGCTCGACGGCCGGGCGATGAAGGCCGGCGGGGGGCACGACGAACATGCCGAAGGCGGCGGCGCCATGACCCTGCGGTATGGGGCCTTCGACGCCAATTGGAAGCAAGTGGCAGATGCTCCGGTGGACCTTCGTGTGTGCGAATGTTGCCCGACGACCGCCGCAGTGACGTCCGATGGCGTCATCGCGGCGTTCCGTAACCGTACGCAGGATGAGATACGTGACATCTACGTGTCGCGCCTTGAGAACGGCAAGTGGACCGAAGCCAAGGCCGTGCACAACGACAACTGGCAGATTTCAGGATGTCCCGTGAACGGACCCGTGCTGAGCGCGCGGGGGGGCGACGTGGCGATCGCGTGGTTCACTGGTGTCGTGCCGCCGGGCCGCGTCTTCGTCGCGTTTTCGAAAGACGCCGGTCGCACTTTTGGTTCCCCTATCCGTGTGGACGACGAGAGTTCACATGGCCGGGTGGACGTGGAATTGATGCCCGATGGGTCGGCACTGGCGACTTGGATGGAACTTGGGGTCGGGCGTACCGAGCTGCGCGCTCGTCGGCTCCACCCGAACGGATCTCGCGGGCAGGCCGTGACGGTCGCGCCGATGTCGAGCAACCGGTCGAGCGGCTACCCGAGGCTCGCGAAGTTCGGACGGGAACTCGTGTTTGCCTGGACCGAGGTGGTGGCCACCAAGCCGGGGTCGGCTGCCACGACACAGGTGATGACGGCGTTGGGCCGGTAGCCCGTGACTCACGGACACACCGACCCCGTCTGCGGCATGACCGTGGACCCCGCAAGAAACAAGGGCGGTTCTTTCGAGTACGAGGGGCCGACGTACTACTTCTGCGGCCAGGGGTGCCGGCTGAAGTTCGAGGCCGACCCTGCAGGCTGGCTCAAGAGTGGGCCGAAGGGCATGGGCGGGCCAAAGGCCCAGCCCATGACGCTGACCGTAAAGGGCCCTGTCTCCGCGAATGCTACGGCGGGGCAAGCCCCTTCCCAGGTCTGGATCTGCCCCATGGACCCGGAGATCCGCGAGTCCAAGCCGGGCGACTGTCCGAAGTGCGGGATGGCGCTTGAGTTGGAAGTAACGTCGCTCTCAGCGGAGGAGCCGGAGAACCACGAACTCAAGGACACGACGCGCCGGTTCTGGATCTCGGCCGGGTTGAGCGTGCCCGTGATGGCGGTGGCGATGGTTGAGATGTTTGGTCTCGCGCCGCTTTCAATGCGGTCGGCCGCGTGGATGCAGTTCGCGCTGGCTACGCCCGTGTGTCTGTGGGCGGCGTGGCCGTTCTACGTGCGCGCCGTCAATTCGGTGCGAACCGGCAACCTCAATATGTTCACGCTGATTGGATTAGGTGTCGGCGTGGCCTTTGGTTACAGCGTGGTGGCCACGCTCGCACCGGGGATCTTCCCGCATCAGTTCAGCTACAACGGCGCCGTGGCCGCGTATTTCGAGGCCGCCGCCGTCATCGTGACCTTGATCCTGCTCGGCCAGGTACTCGAACTGCGCGCCCGCAGCCAGACCGGGTCCGCCATTCGCAAGCTGCTGGGGCTGTCGCCGGCCACCGCGCGCCAGGTGAAGGAAGACGGCAGCGAACACGAGGTGCCACTCGCCTACGTGCACCCAGGTGACCGCCTCCGCGTCCGCCCCGGTGAGAAAGTGCCTGTGGACGGCGTGGTGGTCGAGGGCTCGAGCCGCGTGGACGAGTCGATGATCAGCGGCGAACCCGTTCCCGTGAAAAAAAAGCCCAACGACAAAGTTGTGGGCGCCACGATCAATGGCACAGGTTCGTTCATCATGCGCGCCGAACGTGTCGGCGCCGACACGTTGCTCGCCCGCATCGTCGCGATGGTGGCCGAAGCGCAGCGCAGTCGCGCGCCCATTCAGAAGCTGGCGGACCGCGTTTCCGGCATCTTTGTACCGACGGTGATCCTTGTGGCCGTCGTGACATTCGTTGTCTGGAGCCTCGTGGGACCCGAGCCGCGTCTGGCCCATGCCTTGATCAACGCGGTGGCGGTGTTGATCATCGCGTGCCCCTGCGCGCTGGGCCTGGCCACGCCGATGTCCATCATGGTGGCGACGGGCCGCGGCGCCACGATGGGGGTGTTATTCCGGAACGCCGAGGCGATTGAAGTGCTGCGTGATGTGGATACCCTGGTCTTCGACAAGACCGGCACCCTGACCGAAGGCAAACCCGCGCTCGTCAGCGTGGAGTCCGTCACGGCCGACGATCTCTCGTGGTTGCCGCTCGCTGCGGGCCTCGAGAAGGGCAGTGAACATCCTCTTGCCGACGCCATCGTCAAGGGTGTTGAGGGGAAGGGGTTGCACGCGGCGGCGACCGAGACCTTTGAATCGATTACTGGACAGGGCGTACGGGGCCGGGTGGGTGGCCGAGACGTGGCGATCGGCAACCGCGAGCTCATGCAGTCGGTCAGTGTCGATGTGACGCCGCTTGCTGCTCGGGCGGAAGCCTTGCGCGCGCTGCGGCAGACCGTGATGTTTGTCTCAGTCGATCGGGTGTTTGCCGGGATGCTGGGAGTGGTTGATCCCATCAAGGCCAGCACGCCTGAGGCTATTGCGTCGCTCAGGAAAGAGGGCCTGCGTCTGGTGATGATGACCGGCGACGATGCGACCACCGCGCAGGCGGTGGCGAAGCAACTGGGGCTCGACGAGGTGATCGCCGACGTGAAGCCCGAGGGCAAGGCGGCGGCCATCAAGAAGCTGCAGGCCGAGGGACGCATCGTCGCCATGGCCGGTGACGGCATCAACGACGCGCCGGCACTGGCGCAGGCGCAGGTCGGCATTGCGATGGGCACCGGCACGGATGTGGCGATGGAGAGCGCCGGCGTCACGCTGGTGCAGGGCGACCTCCGTGGCGTGGCTCGCGCCACGCATCTGTCGCGCCAGACGATGGCGAACATCAAGCAGAATTTGTTTTTTGCGTTTGTCTACAACACGGTGGGCGTGCCGGTGGCGGCGGGCGTGTTGTATCCGTTCTTCGGATTGTTGTTGAGCCCGATGATCGCCGCTGGCGCGATGAGCTTGAGCTCGGTGTCGGTCATCGCGAACGCATTGCGTCTCCGAAAGCATAAGGCAGTGGAGACTTTATGACCATTCGCACGATCACGGCACTTGTTGGTGTAATGGCGACCTCATGGCAGGGCTCGCCGCCGCCTGCGCCCGCGACAGTCGTGGTGAGCTATGCGGCGGTGGGGCAGGACGAGACGTCGAATCGAGGTTCGGTCACCCTCACGGTCAAGGCCGGCGAGGTGCGTTCAGCGATCGTCTGGGAAACCGAGTGCACGCTGGCCGCTCGCGCCAATGCCGTGGCTGCGGCACCTGGCGTCGATCAGTACTGGACGTTCAGCACCGCGCTGGCCGCCTCGCCCGACGGTCGGCCTAGCATCCGCGTGAAATCTCAACGCGTGCGCATCGCCGCAGCGGGTCCGCAGCCGCCCGAACAGGAGCAGTGGCTACCTCTCGATGGCATCACCGGCCTGACGGTGACCGAAGACAGCTGGCGCAAAGACTGCAGGTACGGCCGCTTCACAATGACGCTTATTGCGAAGGGAGCAGGCACATAGTCGCCGTGTAATATCATTGATATCATGCTTCAGTTGCTGGTTCGCAACCTTCACCCGAACGTGGTCGCGGCGCTGAAGGCGCGCGCGGCCAAACACGGCCGGTCCACCGAAGCCGAACACCGGGAAATCCTGGAGCGAGTACTTTTGGCCGCCCCCCCGGAGGTGGATTTCAAAGCCTTTCTGCGCGCGGCGTCGTCCACCCCTGGTCTGCGCCTGACTCGCTCGCGGGATCAGGGTCGATCAGTGAACCTGTGAGTTTCCTCCTCGACACCAACGTCCTCTCTGACCTTCGAAAGGCGACAACGTGTGCGGGGCTGCTTGAGTGGTTCGACGAGCAGCCGGCACACCAGCTGTTTCTCAGCATCGTCACGGTCGGTGAAATACGGCAGGGTGTGGAACAACTGCGTAGGCGGGATGCCAGACAGGCGGTCCACCTGGACCGTTGGCTCAACGGCCTGGCGCAGTTCTATGAAGACCGACTTCTCTACGTTGATAGTTCGGTGATCGATGAATGGGGTCGAATGCGGGCGCGACGCACGGTGCCCGTGATGGACGCACTGATCGCATCCACGGCCAAGGTCCATGGACTGACTCTGGTCACGAGGAATGTGCGCGACTTTTCCGGCCTCGGCATCCCGCTCCTGAATCCATCTGAACGGGGCGACAGGTCGAAAACGTAGCGCGTGCCCGAGCTGGTCCCGCGTGCCCTCGCCGATGATCTCGGCCGTCTTCTGCCCGGTCAGGCGTTGTTCGAACTGGTCGTGGCCTTGCTGGCGTTGACGGCCGGCCTGCGGAGCACCTCGATCACCGCCTCGTGCTGTGTCAGCAGATCCCCCGAACCGTCGGACGAGCCATCGTCGAGCGCGACAATGCCATCTGCCTGCGGTGCCACATTGCGAAGGAAGCCAGGGAGGTGGCGCATGCCGTTCCGCACTGCGAGGAGCGCAATGAGCCGTATGCGCCGGGTACCGCTGTCGCGCAGTCCCCACGAGGGAATCATCAAGGTGCCTCGACTCGAAATCCCTCAAGTCGGGCAGCCGAGGCCAGGGCTGCATCGCGCGTGACGAAGTCCATTCGCTATGGCTGATCCTCGCAGGCCACCAAAGCCGCCGCCAACTGGAAGGCGTCTCCGGTCTTGAGAGGGTGGACATTGACCAACCGCTGCGCACGCAGCGTCGTCTTGGCCAGGTCTGCCACACGAGACCACGACGTCCATCGTTGCAGCATCTCGTGGCGCACGCCCGGCCACAAGTTGTCGAAGCCTGACGAGTGGCGACGGTAGCGGGAAAGCGCCGACTGCAGTTCCACGTTCGTGCCTTCCCAAACGATGACGCTCGGGTCTGATGACAATAACGCGGTGCAGGCGTCGGTGGCCGGCTCGTCCACAAACAGGGGGAGCAGTGCCGACGTGTCCCAGAACCTCACCAGCGTTCCTCGGCCCGCATCTCGAGCAGGACATCCGAGAGCGAGGCGCTCCCGGATGCGACCTTGGCCGGCGTTCTGGTCTTGAGCCACCCGGCGGTGTCGTCAGGGCTGCCGCGGTGAGTGATCGAACCTCGCTGCACCATGGCGTCGAGTGGATCGGTGCCGTCAGGCTCCGGCGCCTGCCGGAAGGGTACGATGCGGGCGATGGGCCACTCGCGACCGAGCACGACGACCTCCTCGCCAGACTGCACCGTTCTCAGGTAGCGAGACAGGCTGTTTTTTAATGTAGCTATGTTGGCGTTCATATTATGACTTTTATAGCCATAAATGGCAGTTGCCGAGAAGGGCTGCCCGTTTGGCCAGGCCCATTGCGCGCCGTCGCAGGTCAATAAATGCCGTGTGCTATGCTCACCTCCCCATGGATGCCTTCCGGCTTCTTGCTCGGCGCCTGGCGCTGGCGCTGCTTCTTGTGGCAGCGGCAGACTTGGCGTACCCGGCCGGTTGCGCAGATGTGCCATTGGTCGGGCCTTTGACGGCCACGATCTGTGCCGGAGACCACACGGCCGACGCAGGGCATGACGGTGAAGACTGTTTCTGCTGTTCGCGCACGATCTGTGGCGAACTGGTCTTCCCGTTTCAGCATGCCAGCGGCGTCGTGACCGTGCTGAATGACGCGGCCGCCAATCTGGCCGACGCCGCCGGTCCGCCCCCTTATCACCCTCCGCTCGCCTGACCCTTCCGCTGGTCGCCTGAAGTTGCACGACGCGTCTGTCTTGGCGCGCCGTCCCTGTTGGTTGTTGCTTTTTCGAGGAGTGGTGTATGGCTCGTCGTCTCTTGTGTCTTGCCGTCGTCTGCGTGTGCAGCACCGCCCCGCTGTTTGCCCAGCAGGCCTCGTCGCCCGCCGCCGCTGTCACATTGGCCGAAGCGATCGCGCGCGCCGTAGCGCAACATCCGGCGCTGGTCGCGTTCCAGTTGGAGATGGATGCGCGCGCCGCTGATGCCGCCCAGGCTGCACGGCGACCCAACCCGACCGTGTCGGTTGATGTGGAGGACCTGGGCCGCAACGTGGGGTCCGCCATGCCGAGCCAGACGACCGTGAGCCTTGCTCAACGGTTCGAGCTCGGCGGAAAGCGCCAGCTGCGGACATCGCTCGCGTCGATTGAGCAGGAGCTGTCCAAGTGGGATCTGAAGAGGGCTCGCGTGGCGCTTGAGGGCCGCGTGGCCCAGGCATTTGTGCGGGTGCTGGCAGCCGACTCCGAGTTGGCGCTCGCGCGCGCGGATGCCGAGACCGCTCGCGAGGTGGCCGCCACCGTCGAGGCGCGCGTCACGGCCGGCGTGACGGCGCCTCCGGAACTCGATCGGGCCCAGGCCGCTGCCGCGGCCGCGCGCATCGCGGTGAGCCGCGTCGAGGAAGCCCGGCGCGAGGCCGTGATCGCGCTGACATCGGCGTGGGGCGCGCCGGCGGCGTCGAATGTCGAACTCGCGGGATCGCTCGCGTCGGTCGCGGTTGTGCCCCCAATCGCGACGCTCGACGCCGCGCTTGAGGCCTCTCCGGACATCGCTCGCTGGGCCGCCGAGCAGGCCCGTCGTGAGACGGTTGCGGACACCGCGCGGGCGGCCAAGGTGCCGGATCTGGACCTGGGCGCCGGCTACCGCCGGCTTCACGATGTTGAGAGCCATGCCTGGATCGTAAGCGCCACCCTCCCGTGGCCGCTGTTCGATCGTCAGAAGGATCGCGTCACCGCCGCCAATCTCCGCGTCGAGGCCGAGGGCCTCGAGCGCGCCTCGGCGATGCTCTCCCTTCGCGAAGCCATCACCGCCGCGCATGCGGCCGCCATCGCCGCGCAAGCCGCACTCGACGAACTGGACGCACGGGTGATACCTCCCAGTGAGCGCGCCTATGCGGCCGTCCTTGAGGGGTACCAGGCGGGCCGCTTCGCGTTGCTCGACGTCCTCGATGCGCGCCGTAGTCTCAGCGAGGCGCGCAGGGATCGCGTGCGCACACTCGCGGATCTGCAACGCGCGCTCATCACGATTCAAAATATTCTTGGCGCCACTCCCGTTCTGGCGCCGTCATCAGTGCAGGGCGGCCGATAGTGACCAGCAAATGGACGACCGGTGTAGTGGGCATTGTCGCAGGCGTGCTTGTGACTCTTGCGGTGCAGTCGTTTTCTGGCAGCGGTGGCGCCACGCCGCCCGATGAGCACGAGGAAGCCGAGGCACCGCGGGGGCCACACGGCGGGCGTTTGCTCACGGGTGAAGGCCTCAGGTTGGAAGTCACCATCTACGAAGAAGGGGTGGAGCCGCAGTTTCGAGTGTTTCCCACCACAGCAGACGGCGCTCCGCTGGCGCCACACGACGTAAGGCTGAACGCCGCCCTTGAACGGCTCGGTGGCTCGGTGGACCGCATTGAGTTCCGCCCTGAGGGCGATTACCTGCTCGGCACCAGCACCGTTGAAGAGCCGCATTCATTTACGGTGATGTTCACCGCCACCTACCAGGGACGCACTTCGGCTCTGTCGTATGAACAGGTGGAGGGGCGGACCACCATCGCGGAGGCTGCGCTCGCCAGCAGTGGCATTGAGATCGGTACGGCAGGACCCGGACAACTGATGCCGCTCCTGGAATTGCCAGGCGAGGTCGTGGTGCCGTCCACCCGACAAGTCAGGGTCTCGGCCCGCCTGAGCGGCGTGCTCACGGATCTGCGCGCGACGGTCGGTCAATCCGTGCGGCAGGGCGACCTCATCGCGGTCGTCACCAGCCGGGAATTGGCGGATGCGTCGGCGTCATTCCTCGCGGCCGGCAAGCAGGCGGAATTTGCGCGTGTCACGCGGGATCGTGAAGAGGACCTGGCGAAGCGCCGCATTACCGCCATGCAGGACTTTCTCATCGCCGACCAGGCCTACAGCCTAGCGCAGACCGACCTGGCGCTCGCGCGCCAGGCGCTGGCGACGCTCGGGCTCGACGCCGCGACCATCGCGGGATTGCCGACGGCGCAGCCTGCCAGCCTCTCGCGCCTGGAAGTGTGGGCGCCGATTGGCGGCGTGGTGACCGAGCAGATGGCCGCGGCAGGTGAGTCAGTGGGGCCGGATCGACCGCTCGTCACGATCACCGACACGCGCGAAGTGTGGATCAACGTGCAGGTGCATGCGCGGGACCTGGCGCAGGTGCGTCCCGGCCGCAGGGTCACGGTCAGCGCGGTCGGACCAAGCCTGACCGCGTCAGGCACCATCGTGTCGGTCAGCCCGGTCGTTGGCGACGACACGCGCACGGCCACCGCCCGTGTGGCGCTCTCCAACACCGCAGGATTGTGGCAACCGGGATTGTTCGCGTCAGTGACCGTGTACCTCGCCAGCACACAGGCGACCGTGGTGGTGCCGGTTGATGCCCTCCAGACGTTCCGTGACTGGACGGTGGTCTTCGTCCGGTACGGCGATGTGTTTGAAGCGCGGCCTGTGGAGATCGGCCGCAAGGATGGCCGCGTCGTCGAGGTGCTGAGCGGCCTTCGCGCCGGCGAGAAGTTCGCGTCGAAGAATGCGTTCGCAGTCAAAGCCGACGTCCTGAAGAGCGGCGCCAGTCACGACCATTGATCGGGCAAAGGACCATCACATGCTGGCTCGTTTGATTGCGTTTTCGGTACGGCACCGCTGGACGGTACTGGTGTTGTGGATCCTGCTCGGGGCTCTGGGTGTGGTGGCATTCGATCGACTGCCCATCGACGCCGTTCCCGATATTACGAACGTCCAGGTGCAGGTCAATACAGAGACACCCGGGTACTCGCCGTTCGAAGCCGAGCAGCGGGTGACCGTGCCGCTCGAGGCGACGCTGAGCGGCATGCCACGGCTGGTCGAACTGCGGTCGCTGTCGAAGTACGGCCTTTCCCAGATCACCGTCGTTTTCGAAGATGGCACGGACATCTTCTGGGCGCGACAAATGGTCAGCGAACGGATGCGCACCGCCGAGGGTGCGATTCCCCAGGGGATCGAGCCCGACATGGGGCCGATTACGACGGGGTTGGGTGACATCTTTTTCTGGGTCGTGCATGCGCTGCCCGGCGCGGTGACCCCTGAGGGCAAGGCCTATTCGCCCACCGATCTGCGCACCATCCAGGACTGGATCATCCGCCCGCAGCTGCGTACGGTTCGCGGCGTCGCAGAGGTCAACAGTACCGGTGGATTCACCCGTCAGTTGCACGTGTTGCCCGACCCCTCGCGCCTCATGGCGCTCGGACTGACGTTTCAGGACCTGCTGCGCGCTCTGAGCGAGAACAATGCGGATGCCGGCGCCGGCTACATCGAGCGCCGCGGAGAACAACTGCTAGTGCGCGTGCCGGGGCGGCTGGTCACCATCGACGATATCGAACGCGTCGTCCTCGATTCACGCAAGGGGACCCCCGTGCTTGTGCGCGACGTGGCACGCGTTGAGGAGGGACACGGCCTGCGCACAGGCGCCGCGACCGAGAACGGCACCGAAGTGGTTCTGGGCAACGCAATGATGCTGACCGGCGAGAACAGCCGTGACGTGGCGCAGCGCGTGGCCGAACGCATGGTCGAGGTGAACCGATCCCTGCCGGCCGGAGTGGAAGCGCGAACGGTGTACGACCGCACGCGACTGGTGGACGCCACCCTCGAGACGGTGCAGCACAACCTGCTGCTCGGCGCCGGCCTGGTTGTGGTGGTGCTGGTTCTCTTTCTGGGCAACATTCGCGCTGCCCTCATCACGGCCACGGTGATTCCCCTGTCGATGATGGTGGCGGTGATCGCGATGCAGGGCTGGGGCATCAGCGGGAACCTGCTCAGCCTTGGCGCGCTCGACTTCGGCATCATCGTCGATGGCGCGGTCATTGTGGTGGAGCGGTGTGTGCGGCGGCTGTCGATCCGGCAACATGCCGCGGGAACCACACTGACCATCGCCGAGCGTGCCGAGGAGGTAACCGCCGCGTCCGTCGAAGTGCTGCGGCCTGCCGTGTTCGGCCAGGTCATCATCATGATCGTGTACGTGCCCATCCTGACGCTGACGGGTGTCGAGGGGCGCATGTTTACGCCGATGGCCTTCACTGTTGTCGCGGCGATGGTTGGCGCGCTGCTGCTGTCCATTACGTTCGTGCCGGCGGCCGTGGCGGTGGGCCTCGGTGGGCATCTGTCCGAGCGTGACAACGTGATCCTGCGGGGCACGGCACGTATCTACGATCGTGTCCTTGACGTCTGCCTGCGGCATCGCTTGACGGTCGTGGTGACGAGCATCGCGTTGTTCCTCGGCTCACTGGCGGTGGGTTCAAAACTGGGCAGCGAGTTTCTGCCCGCGCTCGACGAGGGTGATCTGCTCGTGCACGCCTTGCGCATTCCGGGAACCAGCCTATCGACGGCGGTCGAGATGCAGACGCAGCTCGAGCGCAAATTGCAGACCTATCCGGAGGTGGCGTACGTGTTCTCGAAAATCGGCACGGGAGACATCGCCACCGATCCCATGCCGCCCAGCGTGGCCGATACGTTTGTGATGCTCAAGCCGCGCACTGAATGGCCCGACCCGGACTGGCCGACCGACAGCCTCGTGCGTCAACTGGACGAAGAGCTGCGGCTGCTGCCCGGGAACAACTACGAGTTCACGCAGCCCATCCAGATGCGATTCAACGAGCTGATCGCGGGGGTGCGTGCCGACGTGGCGGTCAAGGTGTTTGGCGACGACCCGGACGTGCTGGCCGAGCACGCGCAGGATATCGAAGCCGTCTTGTCCACGCTGGCCGGTGCATCCGACGTACAGGTGGAGCAAGTCACAGGTTTGCCGATGTTGTCGGTGAACCTCAATCGCGAGGCGATGGCGCGCTACGGCTTCAACGGTGCCGACATCCAGGCCGTAGTGACGGCTGCCGTCGCCGGCACGAAGGTGGGCGACATTTACGAGGGTGACCGCCGGTTTGATCTGGTCGTGCGCCTGCCGACCGACCTGCGCGAAGATCCGGACGCTCTTGACCATCTGCCTGTCGCGGTGGTGCCTGGCGCCGCTGTGTCGGCCACGCACACCGCCCATACGTTTGTGCCGCTTGAGTCCGTCGCGTCATTAACCACCATCGTGGGACCGAACCAGATCAGCCGCGAGAACGGCAAACGCCGCGTCGTGGTGACCGCCAATGTCCGCGGTCGCGACATCGGGTCGTTTGTTGAGGAAGCGCAACGGCGAATTGCCGCCGAGGTGCAGTTGCCTGCGGGTTATTGGACCGGATGGGGTGGGGAGTTCCAGCAACTCGAATCCGCGCGCGCTCGTCTGCGGGTCGTGGTGCCGATCGCACTGGTGCTCATCGTGTTCCTGCTCGTCATGTCGCTGGGCAGCTGGATTGATGCGCTGATCGTGTTTACCGGCGTACCCATGGCACTCACGGGCGGTATTGCCGCGCTGGTGTTGCGCGACATGCCCCTGTCGATTACGGCTGCAGTCGGGTTTGTGGCGTTGTCGGGGATCGCCGTCCTGAACGGGCTGGTCATGGTGGCGTTGATGAACCGGTTGCGCCTCGAAGGGCAGTCGGGGCTTGATGCGGCCAGCAACGGAGCCGTCGAACGTCTGCGGCCGGTACTGATGACCGCGTTGGTCGCGGCCCTGGGGTTCGTGCCGATGGCCCTGGCCACCGGAACGGGGTCGGAGGTGCAGCGCCCGCTGGCCACGGTCGTGATTGGTGGCGTGATCTCGTCGACGGCGCTGACACTGCTGGTGTTGCCGGCGTTGTACGCCTGGGTGCATCGGCGCCGAACCTGAGGGATCCCAGCCGGCACTTCTGCTCGCAAAGGCGTACTATCTGCACATGACGATGTTCTTGAAACCACGCCTGCTGGTGTTCGCCGTTCTGTCGGTCGTGCTCCTCTCGTTACGCCTCGTCGCACAAACGCCACCCGTGGCCCAGGCGCCACCTGCCGCGCCGATGCAACACAAGCCCGGGATGCAGCACACACCAGACATGCAGCATGACGCCGGCCCGATGTCCACGCAGGGTGGGCAAGCCGCGTTTGCCGCCATCAGTGAAATCGTGAAGCTGCTGGAAGCCGATCCGAAGACGGATTGGTCAAAGGTCAATCTTGAGGCCCTGCGCCAACACCTGGCCGACATGGACATGGTGATGCTCCGGTCTCGAGTGAGGGCTCGAGAGGTGGCGAATGGCTTGGTCATGGATGTGACCGGTGATGCATCAGTGGCGGCGGCCATCAAGCGGATGGTGGTGCCGCACGCCACGATGCTCGACGCGATGCCCGCGTGGAGCGCCACAACAGCGGCGATCGCCGGTGGCGTCCGACTCACGGTGACGGCGAAGTCCGCCGGCGACGAGAGCAGGGTCGCCAAGATTCGCGGCCTCGGATTTGCCGGCCTCCTCGTGCAGGGCGACCATCACACCGAGCACCACCTGATGCTGGCGAAGGGCGCCAGGGTGCACTGACGGCATTGAGCGGAAATGGCGGGCCGGGCGTGAGCGTGCAGCTCGGACTCCGCGAAAACCTTCCACAGTTCACACTGCTCGTGGTCGTCAACGCGTTTGTTGGCGCGATGGTTGGCCTGGAGCGGAGCATTCTGCCGGCGATGGCCGAGCAGGAATTTCACCTAGCCGCGCGGACCGCCGTGCTGTCGTTCATCGTGGTGTTCGGCCTCGCGAAGGCGCTCACCAACTACGGCGCAGGCCAGCTCTCGGACCGGATCGGCCGCAAGCACGTGCTGGTGGCCGGATGGCTGGTGGCCGTGCCCGTGCCGTTCCTGCTCATGTGGGCTCCGACGTGGAATTGGGTGCTCGCGGCCAATCTGCTGCTCGGCATCAGCCAGGGTCTGACCTGGTCGATGACCGTCATCATGAAAATCGATCTGGTCGGTCCCAAGCAGCGCGGACTGGCGATGGGCCTGAATGAGTTTGCCGGGTATCTGGCGGTGGCGGTCAGCGCGTTGGCCACGGGCTGGATCGCCGCACGGTACGGCGTCCGCCCGCAGCCGCTCTATCTGGGTGTGGGTTTTGTGATCGTGGGGTTCGCGCTGTCGGTCTTTCTCGTGCGCGAAACACGGCATCATGTCGCCCACGAGTCTGCTCTGGTGGGCGGCATGCCCGCCGGCGTTCTTACGCCCCGCCAGGTCTTCTGGCGCACCACCTGGCTCGACCACAACCTCTCGAGCGTCAGCCAGGCTGGCCTCGTCAATAACTTGAACGACGGAATGGCGTGGGGCCTTTTCCCGCTGGTATTCGCGGCGCATGGCATGAGCCTGGCGCAGGTGGGAACCCTCGCTGCGGTCTACCCGGCGACGTGGGGGCTTGCGCAACTCGCCACTGGTCCGCTGTCGGACCGCACCGGGCGAAAGCCGCTCATCGTATGGGGCATGTGGATCCAGGCGGTCGGCATCGTGGTGGTGACGATGGCCCAGGCGTTCGAGGGATTTACCGTGGGCGCAGTGCTGCTCGGGATCGGGACGGCGATGGTCTACCCCACGTTGCTCGGGGCGATTGGTGATGTCGCACTCCCGGTGTGGCGGGCTTCGGCCGTGGGCGTGTACCGGCTCTGGCGTGACCTCGGTTATGCGGTGGGCGCACTCCTCGCAGGCATCACTGCGGATGCGTTCGGGTTGAGTGCCGCCATGTGGGTCATCGCGGTGTTGACCTTTGCCTCCGGAGTTGTCGCCGCTATACGGATGACCGAGACGTTACCGTCACCCAACCGGGAGTAACTCATGCCAAAGACACTCTTGCCGCCGCCGTGCCGTGGCCGTGCACGTGCATGTAGAACATCCGCGGTTGATCCCAGAAGAAGTGATTGTGCAGCGCGGTGACCTGAAGGCCGTTGGTGAGAATCGCGGACATCACCGGGTTGACCTCATCCTCGGTGAGCACCAGGTCGCCCATCATGACGTCCATGTCGTGATCGCCTTTGGTGAAGGCCACCCAGCCTCCGAAGCCGAACGGCGTCGGCGCAGGGCGGCCGGCGATCGTCACCGTCACGTCGCCGCGCGGAATGTTGACCTTGAGGACGCCGTCCTTGAAGTCTCCGGTCTTGCCGAGCGTGGTCAGGACCGCCTGGTACGGTTCGGGCACGGCTTGTGCCTCGGCCACAAGCTTGGCGCGAGCTCCTTTGACGTCCGGGTGATTGAGTAGAAACGCCCGGCGTTGGGCGGCAAACCCCTTGATGGTCGTGGCCGCGGGCTCCGTCCTACCGTCGCCATGGACACCCGTCGTGAATGCCTCCGTCGTGTCCAGCTTTCGCGTGTCATTGGCGACGTCCGCGCCGATGAGCTTCTGGTACCGCTCCACCATCGGGCCCAGCCGGCCCCAGTCGAGCCATTTCTCCGCGATATCACCCACGTAGGCGAGATACCGCGTGCGCAGGGCGGGCACCGCCAGCAGCTTGTGTCTCAACGCCTTGTTCGGATCGTCGAGTGCCGTTAGCGGATCGAGCGCCGGACCCCCACGACCGCCGCCGCGGAATCCCTCGTTCGCGTCGTGGGGCGTCAGATGCAACCGGCCTTTCGCGTCGAAGTACAGATTGAAGTCGCTCCCGTCGTTCCAGTAGCCGTCACCGTTGATGAGCGCCACGTCGAGCGCCAGGAACTTCAGCGCGCCATCCACATCCATGATCGGCGCCAGCGCCTGCTCCAGTTGCTCCACCGGCGTGTCGTTCAGCACCCTCGTGACTCGGATCAACGCCGCCCAGGCTGCCGGATCGTCCTTCCCTTTCATTTCGTACCAACGCCGGTAGAGCGCGACATCGTTGCCCAGATACGACAGGCCTCCGCCGACTGAATTATTGGGCGACTTCCACTGCGTGCCGGTCGTGTCTTTGTAGACATCACGCAGGAACTCCTTGCCGAACGCCTGCTGATTTGGATACACGCCCCAGCTTTCGCCGTTGATGACAACGCGTACGAAGTTGACCTTGAGCGTCGGGATGTATTCCCTGGCGACGTCGAGGTAAAGCAGACTCCGAAGATAGGTCGGGTCCTGATTCGCATTGAGCAGATGAAGCGTGCGATATCTGAGAAAGTGTTGATCGGCGTGCACGGAATCAAACGAGATCTTCAGCGGGCGCTTCAGGCTCTCCGGTACCGCCGTGAACGAGTTGTTGCCGCGAAAACTGACACCCACGTCCCGATACGTCTTGCCATCCACGATCGCCGTGGCCGGAACCTCGACATCGGTATGGTAGAACGCGGCCAGTTCCTGCTCCCAGTCGTCGCCCTCAAACTGGAGGAACATCGTGCGCAATGAGCCGGCGTCGTAGAGAGAAACGTCGGCAGGGAACGTCCGCACGTCTTTTGGCGAGAGCTTTGGCCCGGGAGATCCCCGGCGCGTCATCGACGGTGGCCGGACGGCACGACGAAGCTCCGGGTGCGCAGTCAGGTACTCACGCGCGGCACTTCGCTCAGCGTGGTCGAGTCGCTTGTTGCCGTCCTTGTCGAATCGGTCGACGAGCGCGATGTCGGGCTCGGCACCCTGCACCGGAACGGTGCCGCGGCCGGCTGGCGGCGCCTGCTGCCCAACAGGAAGAGCCACGCCGGCGACCAGGAACATGGAGAGCAGGGAAGGCAGGCTGGTCATGGGGACTGCAGCGCGATTGTGCCACGGTTAAGGCACCGGGACGGCTCGTTAGCCGAGACTCCGTATGACGTCAGCCCTGCCGATTCTATTGCCCTCCGAACTTCCGCCTGCGCTCTTCACCGTCACGGTACTCCGTTGACGCAGTGTAGAAACCCGATGTGGTGAGGGTGATTGTCACGCGTCCGGCGCCGGGATTCTCCCAGAACCACCCGTGGATGCCTGGCTTCGGGGCGATGAACACACCCTGGGCCGTCGTTGCGGTGCCCTTGCCGTAACTCTCCGAATAACGCGCAGGCGCACCATCAGGTTCCCCATGGAAATCGAAGGCGACCGCCGCGGATGCGGTCCAGGTGTATACAAGGCTCGCGCCTTGTTCCATCCGGTACTTGTATTCAACACCTTCAAACGGGCGCAGTTCCACGGTGAACACGTCCTGGGCCAGCGCGCCTGACTGCCGCGTGTTTACGCCGAGGATCTGGGTGGGTTGTGCAGTCGCCGACTCCGCCTCTTCGTCGGTGCCGGCCAACGCCGTCAACCCGAGCGCGCGGCCGGTGCCAAGGGGGTCGATGCCGTATTCAGCAGGCAGCACCGCCACGACCAGCACGACCAGGGCGACCATCAGCGCCAGCGCAGCGGCCGCGAGGATACGCCGAGTTGCGGGAGGGGTCGTCATCGATTCACCACGTATCCCGCCAGCTGGTAGCCCATCAGCAGGAATCCCCCGGCCATCAAAACGGTGTTCGTCGCGAACGCGTGTCGCAGGAATCCGATGCGTGTCCGCCACCAGGTCAGCGCAATCAGGATTCCCATCAGGGCCAGGCCCTGGCCGATCTCGACGCCTACGTTGAACGCGACGAGGTTAGGCACCAGACCATTGGCTGGCAGCGACAGTTCCTGCAGCTTCGTCGCGAGCCCAAAACCGTGGAACAGGCCGAACACGAGCACGGCCACGCGCGCATCGGGCCGAAACCCGATCACGCGTTCGAAACCCCCGATGTTCTCGAATCCCTTGTACACCACCGACAGGCCAATCACCGCGTCAATGAGATACGCGTTGGCCGGCACCTGCGCGAGCACGCCCAGCAGCAACGTCAGGCTGTGGCCCAGGGTGAACAAACTCACGTACTTGATAACGTCGCCGGTGCGGTAGAGGAAGAAGATCACGCCCACCAGGAACAGCAGGTGGTCATAGCCCGTGACCATATGCTTCGCGCCCAGATACATGAACGGCGCGGGCACGGCGCCGGTCACGCTACGTACAAACGCGGCGTCCCGGTTGGAGACGCCATGCGCCCACAGAGTCTCAGGCGCAATCATCGCCACCAGGCCCAGAGCCAGCAGCACTCCGAGCCAGGCACGCGGCCGCATCGCGCTCACTTCGTCTTGCCGAGACGAATCACCTGCGCCAGTTCCTCGTCGAGGTCATGGTCCACGGTGACCGAGATGGGTTCGCCCTTCTGAATCTTCGCATTGGCAAACGTCACCACCACATCGTCTCGCAGGACCTTGGTCTCTGCGTCAACGGCGAACACCATTGGCGCGATTTTTTTGGTCTTCGCATCAACCACATTCACCTTGACGCTGGCCTTGTCGGCCTCAAGCGCCGTCCCCTTGAACGTGATGTTGTGCGCGACAAGCGTCGCGGCGGCCATGACGACGATAACTGAGCAGACGACGGAAGTGATCATTCTCATATTCGGACCCTGGACACTGGACTTACTTCTTTGGCCGCTCGATGACCGCCGCCGCGCCTTCTTTGGACAACGCGGCCTTCCCCGGAGCGAAGCCGTTCTGCTGAAGCACATACGCCAGCAGGTTCAGCGCCTCATCGTCGTTCACGACAGCCGATCCGTCATTGGGCATCGTCGTGACAATGAGCGTGAGGAGCTCGTCAAGCGTCCGGCCTTCCCACTTCTTGAGAAAGGGCTCTTCACCCAGGGGCAGGTCTTTGGGCTGCTTGAGCGCTGCCACCGTAAACGCATGACATTCGCTGCAGAGCTTCACGTACGGCGCCTTGGCGGCATCCGCCTGGGCCTTTGAGTAGATGCCGTCGTTGGTGGTCTTTTGGCTCGCCAGCGCACACGCAGACCACACGACCACGGCCCCCATGATGAGGGCGCACGTCTTGCCGAACGTCACGAGCCTTACCTCCAGCTGAATCCGTGTTTGGTCAGCGGCAGGGAACGCACGCGCGTGCCCGTGGCACTGAAGATCGCGTTGGTCACGGCCGGGATGATTGGCGGCAGCGCTGGTTCACCCAGTCCCGTTGGGTTGTTGTCGGAGATGAGCCAGTGCGTTTCAATCACCGGCGGCGCCTGCCGCATCCGCAGAACCGGGTAGGTGTCGAAGTTGCTCTGCACAACCTTGCCGCCATCCACCGTGATCTCAAGCATGAGTTGGCTCAGACCGTCGATCACCGCGCTGTGTACCTGACTCTCGGCATTGAGCGGATTGATGATGTGCCGGCCGATATCACCAGCCACCCAGACCTTGTTGACCTTGATCCGCTTGTTTGCGTCCACGCTCACTTCGGCGACTTCGGCGAAATGACCCTGGTGACTGAAGTGAAATGCCACACCCATCGCGGTGCCCTTCGGCAGCGTTCGTGTGCCCCAGCCTGATTTTTCAGCGACCAGCTTGAGCACACCAGCCATGCTCTCCGCGCTGAAGGCGCGACCGCCACCGCCAGCGCCGCCGCCCTGCTGGGGAAGCGCGATCGGAGTGCGAGCCAGCAGGTCGAGCCGGAACTGCACCGGGTCTTTGCCGGCGGCGTGTGCCAACTCATCCAGGAACGACTGCATGACAAACGAAAGTGAGCACGCGCCCGGCGCCCGGTGTGCCCCAGTCGTCACACCCAGCGGCATCATCGACGCATGGGTCGCGAAGTTCGGGACAAACCGCGCCGGGAACTCCGTGGCGCCCAGTGTGGAGGACGGTGCGGGACGCACGGCCGGACCCTGCTGAGCCGGCGCGCCGGCAGCCGGAGGTGGCGCCTCGTTGCTGAACGAGATGAAGTGATTGCGCCAGGCGACAAGTGACCCAGACGCGTCCAGACCGCCCTTCAGGTGGTGATAACCCGCGGGCCGGAACACTTCCTGCTTCATTTCGTCTTCGCGCGACCAGCGGATCTGCACCGGCACGCCAATCGTCTTGGCGATAACCGCGGTTTCGATCACGTAGTCGTTGTAGAGGCGGCGTCCGAAACTGCCGCCCATGCGCGGCAGATGCACGGTGATGTCGGCCGGCGTAATCGCGAGCGCCGCGGCGATCGTATTGACCACGCCACCGGGCTGCTGTGTGCCTGCCCACATCTCGAGCTTGTCATTGGCAAAGACCGCAGTTGCATTCGGCGGCTCCATCGGCGCGTGCGCGAGGAACGGATAGGCGTACGCGGCCTCTATTGTCTTGGCCGCGCCAGCGAGCGCGGCGTCTACGTCGCCGTCCGCGCGCGTCGTGCTCTGGGGAGCCATCGGCGCCATCGCCGCGGCCTTCGTGGCGAAGCCGACGGTGCTGTCAGCCGCGGTCTTCCCCTCATCCCACACCACCTTGAGTTGCTTCCGCGCGTTCTCGGCGTACCACCAGCTGTCGGCGACGATGGCGACGCCGCTCATCGAGCCGCCACCCACGCTGTCCGGAATGATGAATGCGTGACGAATGCCAGGTAGTGCCTTGATGGCCTCAAGGTTTGCGCTGATCGCCTTGCCGCCAATCACAGGGCATCGCTGATAGATACCGTGCAACATGCCCGGCAGCTTGATGTCGCTGCCAAACAGCGGCTGGCCGGTGACGATCTTGTGGTTATCCACGCCTGGCATTGGCTTGCCGATGAATCGGTAGGTCTTGGGATCCTTCATTACCACCGACGCGAGCGCCGGCGGCGTCATCCGCGCTGCGGCAGCCGCAAACTGGCCGTAACCCGCAGACCGGTTCGACGACGCGTGCACAACACGGCCGGGCATTGTGGTGATCTCAGATGCCGGCACACCCCACTGCTCGGCCGCAGCCGTGATCAGCATGTGGCGCGCGGCGCCGCCCATCTGACGCATGGGGATCCAGTTGTTCGGCGTTGCCGTGCTGCCGCCGGCTGACTGATTGCCGTATTTCGCGGGGTTGAGGTCGCCCTGCACGATACGGACGTCCTTCCAGTCCGCATCAAGCTCTTCGGCGATAAGCATCGGCAGCATGATCTTCACGCCCTGGCCGATCTCGGGGTTCTTGGCGGTGATGGTCACGATGCCATTGGCGTCGATCGAAACAAACGCGTTGGGATCGAGCGGCGCCGCGTTGCCGCGGCCTTGCGCAAAGATGTCCAGCGGTTCGAGGTAGGTGGCGATCATGAAGCCGCCACCGGCCAGGGCCGTGACGCGCAGGAAATCTCGGCGGTCAAGCGTCATCGTCGGGCTCATTTGGACTCCGTTCGCACAGCTTCGTGGATGCCCTGGCGGATGCGGATGTAGGTGCCACACCTGCAGAGATTGGTGTTCATGGCCGCATCGATCTCGGCGTCTGTCGGTTTTGGCCGCGTCGAGAGGAGCGCTGCGGCGGCCATGATCTGGCCGGCCTGGCAGTAGCCACATTCCGGCACGTCGAGTTTCTCCCACGCTTTCTGGAGCGGATGCGAGCCGTCCGGCGAGAGGCCTTCAATGGTGACAACGGCCGCGCCGGCCACGTTGGCCAACGGCGTTTGGCAGGAGCGCACCGCGCGACCGCGCAGATGCACGGTGCAGGCGCCGCACTGGCCGGTGCCGCAGCCGTACTTGGCGCCGGTGAAGTTCAGGACATCCCGCAGGACCCACAGCAATGGCATGTCGGTCGGGGCATCCACGGTGGTCGATTTCCCGTTGAGGGTGAAAGTGGTCAGCATGGCGCGATTATAGCTGGGGAAGTGAGGAACGGGGGAAGTGGCCATAGACTGTTTTCATGCGACATCGCGAAAGCGCCGGGTCGCTGCTGTATCGTCGAGGCCTGACGGCGTCTGTCCGGCTTGAGGTGCTGCTGGCACATCCCGGTGGGCCGTACTGGGCCGACAAAGACGCGGGGGCGTGGTCGATTCCCAAGGGCGGCGTTGACCGAGGGGAGACGGCTCTGGAGGCCGCGATTCGGGAATTCCGAGAAGAAACAGGGTTCGACTCTTCGGCGCCGTATCTCGCGCTCGGCAGCGTTGTTCAGCGCAGCGGAAAGACCGTGCACGCCTGGGGCTTCGAGGGCGACTGTGATCCGGCCGCAGCCTGCAGCAATGTGACGTCCACCGAGTGGCCGCCGCGCTCGGGACGCCTGATCGAAATTCCAGAAATAGACCGCGTCTCGTTCTTTACGATCGACGACGCTCGCCGCGTCATCAACGTCGGTCAAATGACGCTACTCGACAGACTTCTGGAGAAGATCGGAACTTAGGAACTGGGGAACTGGGGAAGTCACCCGACGTGGATCCGAGGACGTTGAGCGGGGTCGGGTTCGGCTTGCCGCAGCACCTCCCGACACACCGGCGCGGTGTCGCCTTCGCCGAAGGCCAGGAACCGCAGCAGGTAGGTGAACGGATTGCCTTCCGTCCAGCCAAAGTAGGCGTGGGGGACCGTGTTGGTGCGGTCGCGCAGGTTGAGCAGCAGGCCGGCAATGGCATTGGGGATGGCCGGGCTGGTGCAGCGAAGGACGTAGAACCCGCCCACGTCCGCCCCACTGACTTTCAATCGATTCGAGAAGTCCGACGTGTCACCGGGCCGGACCTCGAGAAACAGAATCAAGGCATCCGACGGCAAATGGTGTGAACTCAAGGCCTCGTCGAGCTTGCGCGCGTACTCGTCGTGGCTGCCGGTATCAGGCCGGTTGGCGATGATACGCAGCGATTGCCGGCGCGCCGCCTCTGTCACCAGTTCTTCGGCCAGCGCGTCGTACTCAATCCCCTCAATTCGCAGCTCCGTCGATCGTGCCACCCGCGACACCAGCGAGGCGCCGATGATGGCGACGATGAACCAGGTGGCGATCTGAATGCCCTCAGGCCGCTCGACGATGCTGACGATGGTCGTGTAGACGAAGACTACGGCGATGGGCACGTATCGCGCACGGCGATGTGGCAACGCAATGGCCACAGCGACCGCCGCCGATGTCATCAGCATCAGGACGCCCGTGGCGTACGCGCCGCCTTGTGCGGTGACGTCGGCCTCAAACACGATCGTCACCACCAGCGCCATCACCGTGATGATGAGCACCAGGGGGCGTGTGGCGCGCGCCCAGTCGGGCGCCATGCCGTAGCGCGGCAGGTACTGCGGCACGAGGTTGAGCAGGCCCGCCATGGCCGAAGCGCCGGCGAACCAGAGTGTGCCGATCGTGGCCACGTCGTAGATGGTTCCGAACACATCGCCCAGATCCCGATGCGCCAGGAACGCGAGGGCCCGCCCGCTGGCCTCGCCGCCCGCGCTCATCGCGTCGGCCGGCGCTCGCAGTGTCGTGACGAGCGAACTGCCGGTCAGCAGGATGCTCATGATGACGGCGGCGGACGTCAGAAGCTTGCGCGTGTTGCGCACGCGCGACGCGAGAATTTCTTCGTCAGTGTCGCCGTCGCCGGCCACGAGCGGCATCACAGCCACGCCGGTCTCAAACCCCGACAGGCCGAGCGCCAGTTTCGGAAACAATACCACCGCGAGAAGAACCATCATCAGCGGATTGCCATGCTGCGCGAACAGCGTCTGCCGCCAACTGGTGATGACCTCCGGATGCTGGACGACCTGCCACAGTTCGTAGCCGATTACGATGACGTTGACGGTGAGATAGACCACGACGAGCAGCACCGCGAGCCCGATGGCCTCTTTGAAGCCGCGCAGGAACACCGCCCCCAGCGCGATCAGCAGCAGGAGCGTGACGCCCACCTGATGGTCGGCCCATTCGGGCACAAACGGGTTCTCGATGATGTGTGCCGTGGCGTCGGCCGCAGAAAGCGTCATCGTGATGATGAAACTGGTGGCCGCAAACCCTAGGAGGACGAGGACCGCACCTTTGCCTTTCCAGCGCGGCAGGCGTTCTTCGAGCACCGAGAGGCTCCCCTGGCCGTGGGGACTCAGGGCGGCGATGCGGTGATACACCGGAAGCGCCCCGAAGAGCGTCAGCAAAACGAGGACCAGAGTGGCGATGGGTGCCAAGGCGCCGGCGGCCAGGAACGCGATGGACGGCTGGTAGCCGAGCGTCGAAAAGTAATCGACCCCGGTCAGGCACGTGACCTGCCACCACGGCGCCGCGTGCGGGCGCCGGGGTTCTCCCTTGCTCTCAGTCAGTTCCTTGGTAAACCAGTGCCGAAGGCCGCTGGCTGGTTGCGGAGGCGACGTCACCAGCTATGACTTCGGAATCGTCCAGAAGTAGATCGTGCGGCCATCCACTTCAAGCGTCTGCTCGGCCGGCCACTCACCCATATCGAAGCTGTTGGACACGATGCGTGTGCCGGGCTTGAGCTCTTTCAGCAGCTTCGGCATCAGCTTCACGTTCAGTGAGGGCAGCAGATAGAGCGTGACGACGGTGGCCTCGCTCAGGTTGGTGCTGTCGGCAAACAGGTCGGTGTTGATGAACGTCACGCGGTCGGTCACGCCCGCCGTGATCGCGTTGGCATTGGATTCCTTGATACGCGTCGGGTCGATATCGATGCCCACGCCCCGCGCGCCGAACTGTTTCGCGGCGGTGATGACGATGCGGCCGTCGCCGCAGCCGAGGTCGTACACCACGTCGTTCTTGCCGACTTTCGCCAGCTTCAACATCGCGTCCACCACCGATTGCGGCGTGGGCACGAAGATGACATCCGGATCACGCAGGACGGGACGTGTCTGCGCGGCGGGAACCACCTGCGTCAGAACGACCGCCACCAACGCCGCGACGAGTACGAGGCTCTTGCGCACCATGTGGATTCTCCCTGGTGGCCATTATACGAAAAACGCGGCAAGCTCAGTGTGCGCGTTCGATCACGATGAGCGTGGCATCGTCCTGGGCGGGGCCGGCGGTCTAGGCGATGACTGCGGCGTTCAGGGCATCCACCAGCGCTTCGGCGCTGCCGGCCGGAGTGCGTAAGGCCAGGTCTGCGAGCCGGTCTTCGCCGAATTCTTCGTCGGCGGCGGATCGAGCTTCCGTCATGCCGTCGGTATAGCAGATGAGCCGGTCGCCCGGGCCAAACGTGGCGGTGCCTGTGGTGTACGTCCAGTCGCTCGATACGCCCAGCACCAGGCCGGTGGTGGCCAGTTGATCGATACGGCCGTCGGCGCGCACCAAGATGGGCGGATTGTGGCCGGCGTTGGCGTACGAAATCACGCCGGCGTCAAGGTCAACGACGGCGTTACAGAACGTCACAAACTTGCCCGATGCGATGTTGCGGCAGAGCAGCCGGTTGACTGAACCGCAGACTTCGTGAGGCTCGGCAGCGGCACTGGCAAACGCGCGCACCGCAGCCTGCAGGTTGGACATGAGCAGTGCGGCTGGCAGGCCTTTCCCGACCACATCGGCGATCGAGAGCGCGACGCGGGTGTCGCTGAAGCGCAGCACGTCGTAGCAGTCGCCCCCGATGCCGGCCGCCGGTGTCCACCGGGCCGCGATCTGGCAACCGTTGAGCACTGGCATGACGCTGGGCAGCAGCGCCCGCTGAATCTGACGCGCCTCTTCGTGGTCGCGGGCGAACCGCGCGTCGCGACGCCGCGCGGCCTGGCCTTCGGCCACTTCGCGATTCACCACGTCCACAAGAGTGGTGTCGTCCCACGGCTTCTGCACGAAGCTGCGCGCACCGCGTCGCATGGCCTCCACGGCGGTCTCGATCGAACCCCAGCCGGTCATGACCACCACCGGAAGCGCCGGGTCCTGAGTCCGGACTTTCTCAAGCAACTCCAGGCCCTCGCGGCCCGACGTGGTGTCGCGGGTGTAGTTGAGGTCCATCAACAGCAGGTCGTATCGCTGCGCGCCCATCCGGTCGATGACGTCGCCGACCGAGCTGACCAGGTCGGCTTCATGCCCGGCGTCCACCAGCAACAGCCGCAGGGCCTGTAGGATGTCGAGTTGGTCGTCGGCCACAAGAATTTTGGCGGGGTCCACGGCGGGTCCATCTACAAGGCTCATGCCAGCAGAAAAGTTGGCACGGCTTTTCCTTCTATTGGGCACAGAAGGTGCGACAGCCCAGTGCAGACGGGCCATAATCCCGATAGTGGGACTGGGAGCGTTCCGATTACCGATGTCAGATTCGAGATTGCCGATTCCGTCAGGGCGCGTTTTGGTCGCCGATGACCAGTCCGACGTCCTCAATGCGCTGAAGCTGCTGCTTGGCGGCGAAAGGTATGTCGTCACGACGGCGCCATCGCCCCGCGACCTGATCACGGCGCTTGAGCGGGCGGATTTCGACGTCGCCCTGATCGACCTCAACTACACCCGCGATACGACATCGGGCCAGGAGGGGTTTGCGCTGCTCGACCGCATGAAGGCCATCGACCCCACGCTGCTCGTGCTGGTGATGACGGGTTGAAGCAGTGTGGCCGGGGCGGTGGAAGCGATGCGGCGCGGGGCGCGCGACTATATCGAGAAGCCATGGGACGACGAGAAGCTGCTCGTGGCCGTGCAGACCCAGTTGGAATTGCGTCGCGCCCTGCGCAGGAGCCGCCGCCTGCAGGAAGAAAACGAGCGCCTGCACAAGCGGGATCTGCCGACGTTCATCGCGCTGGCGCCGGCCATGCGCGCCGTCCGCGACACCATCGACCGCGTGGCGGCGTCCGACGCGAGTGTGCTCATCACCGGCGAACACGGCACGGGCAAGGAAGTGGTGGCCAGCCTGCTGCATCGGCTGTCGCACCGGGCGTCCAAGCCGTTGGTCACCATGAACGCCGGAGGCCTGTCTGAGGGCGTGGCCGAGAGCGAGTTGTTTGGGCACGTCAAGGGCGCGTTTACCGATGCGCGCATGGACCGCATCGGCTGTTTCGAGCTGGCGGACGAGGGTACGTTGTTCCTCGACGAAATCGCGAACATGCCATCCCGCCTCCAGCCGAAGCTGCTGCGGGTGCTGCAAACGGGCGCCGAGCGGCGCTTCGCCTCCCGCTGAAAACTTAGGAACTGGGGAACTGGGGAAGAGCCTTGCCTCATTGTCCAGTTGGCTCATTGCCGCATGAATGTCATCCGCCCCGCGTGAATAAAACTACGTCTCCTTCGTTAATCTCCGTCAGCGCTGACGTGATGACGAACTCGCCGACGGTGAGGCCGTCCAGGATTTGCGTGAGTTGCGGCGTGGTCAGGCCCACGCGCACGTCGCGGCGCATCACGCGATTGTCGCTGCCGGCCACCATGACATACGACACGCCGCTGACGCGCAGGATCGCCGCGGTGGGGACCACAAGCGCTTCGGGCACGGACGCAATCAGGATTTCTGCGAGCACCGCTGTGCCGGTGGGTGGACTCGTGATGCCAGGGGCCAGAGTCAACGTCACCGACGCGGTGCCCGCATCGGGCGAGGTGGGTGTGGTCACGCGGGTGACCGTGGCGGGCATCGGCATTTCACCCATCGGCGTGACCGTGGCCGTCTGGCCGTTGACGATCTGGCCGAGATCCTGGACGAGGACGTCCGCCGTGATCTGCACACGCGTGGGGTCGATGACGCGGATGACCGGGTCGGTGCCGGTGGCAAGCACCGTGTCGCCCGCGTAGTGCCACCGGGTCGCGACGACACCATCGAACTTCGCGCGAACCGTGGCGCGCTCCTCGGCGACACGCTCGGACGCCAAAATCTGGCGAGCGACCCCCAGTTCACTCTGGGCCCTGGCCAGGTCGCCCTGGGCGGTGTCGAGATCTATCCGTGGGGCCAATCCCCGTCCCACAAGCGATGTGAGCTGCGTGACGCGCGCCTTGGCAGCGTCAACCTTGGTCAGGCCGAGCGCAATGTCCAGGTCAGCGGCCTGAATCGCCGCTACGCGGCTGGGCACTTCGAAGCGCGCAATGATGTCGCCCAACTTAACGACGCTGCCCTCGGCCAGCGGGAGCTCCACCACCGTGGACGTTTCGGTCGCGTGCACCGTGAAGTCGCCGTCGGGCATCGGCGTGACGGCACCGCGCGCGCTCACGATGCGCCGGAGCATATTGAGGCGTGCGGGTTCCACCGAAACCTGAATGGCGCCGGTCAGTGCGGCCTCGGGTTCGGCGTCGCGGCCGCAGCCGCCCGCACCCAGGAGCCCGAGCACGCACAGTGCGGCCAGCCGACGCCGTGCCGGCCACACCATCGTCGACGCCAGCGACAGAAGCACTGTGATTGACGCGCCCGTCACCGCGTACCACGGCCACGCCACGGTGAATGCCCATACCAACCACACGGTGACCCACGCCACGAGCATCGACACCGCCACGGGCCAGGCCTCGACGCGGCGGCGCATGACGGCGAGAAGGAACGCGCCCAACACCGGACCGGCTCCGAGCCCGAGCACGGCAAGGCCGGCGTCGAGCACCGACTGGTTGAGCTGGGTGGCCAACAATGCAATGCCGATTTGCACCATGCCCCAGCCTACCGTAGCGCGGTGCGCCACGCGCAGCATGTCGTGGTCACTCGCGCCCGGTTTCCAGTACTTCAGATAGAAATCGTTGACCGTTGTGGCCGCAAGCGAGTTGATTGACGGTGACAACGCCGCTGCCACGATGGCTGCGACGACGAATCCTGCAAACCCCGCCGGCACGTAGTCGCGCACAAACGTGGGAATCAGCATGTCGGGCCGTGCCAGCGTCGGCGCAGCCACGTGTTGGTAAAACGTTGCCAGCGTGACTCCGATAAACAGGAACAGGGCGAACTGCAGGAAGACCAGAATGCCGCTGAGAGAGAGTCCGGCCTGTGCCTGCTGCCGTGACCGCGCGGTGAGCAGGCGCTGCACCAGGAACTGGTCGGTGCCATGTGTGGCCAGCGTCAGCGCGACGCCTCCGACCAGGCCAGCCCAGAAGGTGTACGCGCGGAAGAAATCAAGTCGCAGGTCGAACATCACGAAGCGGCCGCTCGTCGCACCGAAATCAAGCACCTCGCGCAGGCCGCCGGGAACCCCGGCGAGAGCGAACCAGAATACGATGAGCGCGCCTGCCAGGTAGACGAACATCTGGATGACGTCGGTCCAGATGACTGCCGCGGCGCCCCCATAAAAGGTGTAGACGATCATCGCGATGCCCAGCACCAGAATGGCGCCCCAAATCGGCACGCCGACGAGCGTGGCCACCACGGCCGATGTGGCAAACAGGCGGATGCCGTCGGCCGCGCTACGCGTCAGCAGGAACATGGCGGACCCGAGGTTGCGCACCGGAGCGCCGAACCGCTCGTGCAACACCTCGTACGACGTCATCAATTCACGCGCGAAGTACTTCGGAATGAAGAGGGCAGAAACGAGGAACCGGCCCGCGATGTAGCCGAGCGCGAGTTGCAGGAACGTGAAGTTGCCCGAGGCAGCATAGGTCTGTGCGGGAATGCTGATGAACGTAAGTGTGCTGGTTTCGGTGGCCACCACCGTGAAGCAGACGGCCCACCAGGGCACGGTGCGACCGATCAGGAAGTACTCGGACGCCGACGTCTGGCGCTTCGCGAAGCTCGCGCCCAGCCAGACGATCATGCAGAGGTAAAGGCCGATGATCGCGTAGTCGAGGCCCGCCACTACGGTTTAAACCACAAGCGGAGTGACCATTTCTTCAACATTTACCGTCAATCTCCTGGAAGGGAGCGAGCAGGTAGTCTACGTCTGCCCCGGAAATACGACCAGTGCTGAAACTTTCTCACACCTCCTGTGTTTGTCAGGTAATGGCCGCTCGCCCGCTGGGCCAGGCACGACCTGGCCGCCGGAACCTATGTGGTCAAGGTGCCCAAGGGTTATCCGCTGCCTTGACCGGCGGCGCGTAATTTCGCCGTTGCAAGCGCGAAGCGTCCAATTGGCGCCACGATGGTGCCAAAATGGCGCGTGATGTCGCGAATGCGCCTGGCCATCGTCGTGGGTCTTTACGCCGTTCTCACGCTGATCATGATGTACCCGGTCAGCGTCAACCCGTCGGGCCTGAAATTGGGAGGTGGAGCCGACCCCAGTCTCTACGTCTGGACCATTGGCTGGGGTGCACACGCGCTGACGCATGCCCCATGGGCGGCGTTCGACGCCAACATCTTTTTTCCCTTCAAACACACGCTGGCGTTTTCCGAGAACGCCCTGGGAAGTGCGGCCCTCGCCATTCCCGTCATGTGGCTGACAGGCGACCCGCTTACATCCACAAACGTCGTGGCCATCGTTGCCGTGATGTTGTGTGGGTTGGGCGGCTACTTCCTCGGCCGCACACTTGGGCTCTCACCGGCGGCGGCATTTATCACCGGGCTGATCTTTGCGTTCGCGCCGCCTAGATTCGCGCGCCTTGCCCAGATTCACCTGGCGGTCCACTGGGTGCCGTTTTGTCTCGGCTTCCTGCATCGGTATCTCAACGACGGCAGGCCCAGGCACCTGCATGCCGCTCTGACCCTGTTCTCGCTGCAGGCTCTGACGAGCGGCCATGGAGCCGCGCTGCTGATTCTGGGCTTGGCGCTGGTCATCGGGTTTCGCCTGGTGTGGGGTATGCCGTTGGCGGTGGTCACACGCCTGCGGGATGTTGGCCTGACCGGACTCGTCGTGCTCTTGCCGGCGGCCCTCACGTTCATTCCGTATTGGCTCGCACGGCGCGACGTCGGCCTTGCACGCGTGCTGGACGATGTTGGCGTCACCTGGTCGAGTTACCTGAGCTCCCCATCGCACGTGCACAAGTGGCTGGTGTCGAACTTGCCCGACTGGACCTGGCTGCGGCAGGAACCAGACGCCTTTCTGTTCCCGGGTGTGGTGCCCGTGATCCTGGCGGCACTCGCCCTGTCCCGGTTTATGTCTCGCGAGCGTTGGACGTACCTGGCCATGATTGTGGTGACCGCCTGGATGACCATTGGTCCGCCGTTCTCGATTTGGCGATGGATCTACTGGCTCCCTGGGTTGAACTTCATCCGGGTGCCGTCGCGTTTCACGCTGCTGGGGATTCTCGCCCTGGCCGTACTCGCGGGATTCGGGTTTGATCGAGTGTCCAAGTCGTGGCCCCAGATGCGGCGGCGATTGGCCGCCGGTGGCATTGCCACCTTGTTGCTCATCGAATGTGGGTTCATGCCGATCGACGCGAGGCCGTTCAAGATTGATTCGACCGCCATTGATCACTGGCTCAACACCCAGCCGAAGCCGTTCTCGGTCGCGGAGTTCCCGTTGTCGGAATCGCGGGCCGACTCGCGCCGGGCCGATATGGCCACCAACTTCATGTTGCATTCGCTGGCGCATCATCAGCCGACCGTCTTTGGCTACAGCGGCGTGGAACCGCCGGGGTACCAGGACATGTACAACGACCTGATCCGGTTCCCGTCAGACCAGAGCATCACCCGTCTGACCAATATCGGCGTCACGTATGCCTTGGTTCACCTCGAGTACTACGCCCCGGAGTTCCGCGCAGAGTATGAGGCCCGGCTGGCGTCCTTTGGCGAACGCCTGCGGCTTGTGCATCAGGACGGGCTGGGCCGCGTCTACCGCCTGCAAACCCAGCCCCGGTGATCGCGGTTACTACGCTGCGGGTACAATCTCTCTTGCGTTTATGAAGCTGCGACTCAACCTCTCTGTCAATGGCGAACCGGCCGAAGCGCTGGTGGACCCCGATAAGACCCTGCTTGAGGTGCTGCGCGAAGACCTGCAGTTGACCGGCACCAAACACGGTTGTGAATTGGGGGAGTGCGGGGCGTGCGCAGTGCTCCTGGACGACCAGCCGGTGTTGTCCTGCCTTGTGGTGTCTCACGAGTGTGAAGGGCGATCGGTTGTGACGGTTGAAGGGCTGACGGTGGATGGCCGCCTGCACCCGCTCCAGGAGTGTTTCGCGGACCTTGGTGCGTCGCAGTGTGGGTACTGCACGCCCGGCATCCTCATCGCGGCCAAAGCGTTGCTCGACCGCGATCCGAATCCCTCGCGGGATCTGATTCGCGAAGCCCTGTCCGGGAATTTGTGCCGCTGCACGGGATACCAGCAGATTCTGGACGCGGTGCAGGCCTCCATCGTTCGCCTTGGCGAAGGCGGGGAGCAGAAGAAGTGACGCGGCCGCGTAATGTCATCGGCAAGCCGCGCCGGCGGGTGGACGGCCGCGCGAAAGTCACCGGCCAGACGAAGTTTGCCGACGACATCATCTTGCCGCGCATGCTGCACTGCAAGTTGCTGCGGTCCACCGTGCCTCACGCGAAGATCGTGCGTATCGATACCTCGAAGGCCGCAGCGGTTGATGGCGTATCGCTCGTGCTGACTGGCGAGTCGTTTCCCATTCCCTACGGCATTCTCCCGGTCAGTCACGACGAACACGCGCTGTGCCCAGATGTCGTGAGGTTTGTTGGCGACCCGGTCGCGGCCGTTGTGGCGCGCGACGAAGCCACAGCCGACCGCGCCGTGCGCCTGATCGAGGTCGAGTACGAGACCTTGCGCACGTTCGCCTCGCCGGCCGACAGCCTGGCGTATCCCGAGCCACGCATTCACGACTACGGTGACTTCGGCAACGTGCACAAGGCCGTCGCGCTCCAGTTCGGCGACGTCGATGCCGCGATCGCCGGCGCGGACCACGTGTTCGACGACACGTTTTTCTTCGAGGGCAACACGCACCTGCCGATCGAACAACACGCGACGGTGGCGACGAAGGACCCGGACGGAAAGCTCGTGGTCTACTCGAGCACCCAGACGCCCCACTATCTGCATCGGGCGCTATCAAAAGCCTTGGCGATCCCCGCAGCGCACATCCGCGTGGTGGCCACGCCCAACGGTGGCGGCTTTGGCGGCAAGAGCGACCCGTTCAACCATGAAGTGGTCGTGGCTCATGCGGCCATGCGCCTCGACAGGCCGGTGAAGATTGCGCTGACGCGCGAAGAGGTGTTTTATTGCCACCGCGGTCGTCATCCGGTGTTGATGCGATTCCGCGCGGGTGTGACCAACGATGGCCGCGTCACGGGACTCGACCTGCAGACGCTGCTGGACGGCGGAGCCTACGGGTCCTATGGCGTGGCCAGCACGTTTTACACCGGCGCGCTCCAGACCGTGACCTACGACATCCCGACCTATCGCTTCCGCGGGTGCCGGGTCTTCACGAACAAGCCACCGTGTGGCCCCAAGCGGGGCCATGGCACGCCGCAGTCGCGCTTCGGCCAGGAAGTGCAGCTCGACAAGATTGCCGAGAAGCTCGTCATCGATCCCGCCGACCTGCGCCTCAACATCGTGCAGCCGCCCGACAGCCTCACGGCGAACTTCCTTCGGGTGGGGACGATTGGCCTGGCCGACTGCATCACGAAGGTGGTCGAGCGATCGGGCTGGCGCGACAAGTACCGGAAGTTGCCGCACGGTCGCGGCGTGGGTCTGGCCTGTTCGTCGTACCTCTCGGGTGCCGGACTTCCGATCAACTGGAATGACCTGCCGCACTCGGGCGTGCAGCTGAAGCTCGATCGCAGCGGCGGTGTCACAGTGTTTTGCGGCGCCACCGAGATCGGCCAGGGATCAGACGATGTGCTGGTGGGGATCGTGGCTGAGGTGCTCGGCATCGAGCCATTCGACGTGCGGGCGGTGACGGGCGATACGGACCTGACGCCGGTGGATCTCGGCTCGTACTCGAGCCGCGTGACGCTGATGATGGGGAACGCTGCGATTCAGGCCGCCGAACGGGCGCGCGAATTGATCGCGGAGGGTGTCAGCGCGAAGCTGGACATTCCGAAGTCGCGACTGGTGTTCGCCGACCGGCGCGTGTTCGACAGTGAGGACCCCGGCAAGGGGACATCATTTCGGGAAGCCGTGTGCATGGCCGAAGCGAAGTTTGGCACCCTCGGCACCACGGGGTCGTACACACCGCCGAAGTCGCCTGCGAAGTTCAAGGGCGGGGGCGTGGGACCGTCGCCGACGTACTCGTACACGGCCTGTGTGGTCGAAGTGGACGTGGACCCCGAGACCGGCTGGGTGACCGTGCCGCGTGTGTGGATCGCCCATGACATCGGCTGTGCGCTCAACCCTGTGCTGGTGCGCGGGCAGGTTGAGGGCGGCGTCTACATGGGCATTGGCGAAGCGTTGATGGAAGAGCAGGCCTTCCGTCGTTTGCCCGCGAAGCTCTCGCACGCGCTCGTGCACAAGTTTCCGTCGATTCTGGAATACAAGAGTCCGACGTTTCTGGACATGCCTGAGGTGTTCACCGACTTGATCGAACATCCCGATCCGGCCGGGCCGTTTGGCGCGAAGGAAGTGGGGCAGGGGCCCTTGCTGCCGATCATGCCGGCCGTGGCCAACGCCGTCTATGACGCGGTGGGCGTACGCATCGACTCCATTCCCGTCACGCCTGAGAAGATCCTGCGTGCCCTCGAGGCTAAGGCGGCGGGCAAGGCGCCTCGCTCGGGCCCGGCGTCATTCCCCGAGATCCCTTGGCCCGAGACGCTGCACGTCACGCCACCGTGGGCGGGAGGCGACGGCCGGGCGGACAACGACCCGAAACGTCCCACCCATCGGAAAGTGGATGCCGGGATTGAAGCGAAAGCGGCCGGCATGACGAAAGAGGCCAGGTCATGATGCGCCTTCCTTCGTACCGGTATCGCGCGCCGAAGACGGTGCAGGACGCGGCCGCCTGGCTGGCCGAGTCGCCCGGCGACACGATGCTGCTGGCGGGCGGCACCGATCTGATTCCCAACATGAAGCGGCGGCAGCAGGTGCCGTCCACCGTAGTGGGACTTCGCGGCATCACCGAGCTCTCGCGTACGGACGACCGCGATGGACTGGAGATCGGCGCCGGTGTCACGCTGACCTCGCTCGTGCACGACGAGCGTGTGCACGCGCGATACCTGGGCCTGTGGCAGGCGGTGGGACAGATTGCCACGCCACTGCTGCGCAACATGGGCACCATAGGCGGCAACATCTGCCTCGACACCCGCTGCACGTACTACGACCAGAGCTTCGAGTGGCGGCAGGCCATCAACTTCTGCATGAAGAAGGACGGTGACACGTGCTGGGTCGCGACGTCGAGCGACAAGTGCCTGGCGGTGTCATCCACCGATGCCGCTCCCGCGCTCATCGCGTTGGGTGCGACCGTGCGCCTGGTGTCGGCGACCGGGACGCGTGAGGTGGCGCTGACCGACCTCTACGCCAACGACGGCATGCACTACCTGACGCGCCGCTCCGACGAAATCCTCACGACCGTCACGTTGCCGAAGGCCGATGGCTGGCGCACCACCTACTGGAAGCTCCGCCGCCGCGGGTCGTTTGATTTTCCCGTCGCGGCGGTTGCCGCCGCCGCCCGTTTTGACGGCGACCGCATCGTGGAGGCGCGTATCGTGCTGGGCGCCGTGGCGTCCCGCCCGCTCGAGGTTCCGGCCGCGGCTGCTCGACTGGCTGGACAACCACTCACCGACGACCTGATCGCGTCCGTGGCCGACGATGCCTACACACTGGCGAAGCCGATGGACAACACCGACTTCGAACTGGTGTGGCGCAAGAAGACGGTCAGGTCGCTGGTCACCTCAGCCCTGCGCGAACTGCGGGGCGACGACATGCGCGCCGCGCGCACCAAACTCGCGCGCCACCCGTTGCTCGTGATCAGTTAAGCTGTGCGCGCTTGACCTCCCATCTGGCCCGGATCGCCGTCGTCCTGATGTTGGTGGCTCCCGTTGGCGCGCGGCAGGCGCCGTCGGCCGAGTCGCTGACGGTCATGTCTTTCAATATCCGTTACGGCACGGCGAATGACGGCGAGAATCGGTGGGAGAACCGGCGCGAGGCGTTGTTTGCCCTGATGCGCGCGGAGAATGCTGACCTGGTCGGCCTGCAAGAGGCGTTGTACGGTCAGGTCCAGGAGATTCTGGCGGCCGTCCCCGGATACGCAGTCTCAGGTGTCGGCCGAGACGATGGCCGGACGAAGGGCGAGTTCTCGGCGATTCTGTTCCGCACCAGTCGTTTCACGTTGTCGGATGCCGGCACGTTCTGGTTCTCGGACACGCCGGAGGTTGTGGCGTCCACGTCCTGGGGCAATACGATCACACGCATCTGTTCATGGGCGCGGTTCATCGATCGAGACGGGCGCGCATTCTGGCACTACAACGTGCACCTCGACCATCAGTCACAGCCTTCGCGGGAGCGCAGCACCGAGCTGTTGGCCCGGCGCATCGCGGCGCGTGGCGAGCGCGGCGAGCCGGCGATTGTGACCGGGGACTTGAATGTGGGCGAGTCTAATCCGGCTCTGGCCGCCCTCGCGGGGAGTGCCTCGGCGCCGGGGCCGTTCGTCGATACGTTTCGCGTGCGACATCCTGACGCAAAGGAGGCCGGCACGTTTACGGGGTTTGACGCGACCCGTATCGCCGGTGACAAGATCGATTACATCTTCGTGCCTCGTGGTACCGAGGTCCTCTCCGCGGCCATCGTCCGCACCGCCACAAACGGACGATCGCCGTCGGATCATTTTCCTGTGACCGCGCGTGTGCGCCTCAAATAGAAGGGTCATGTCATGAAGCGAGTGCTCTCCACCGTCGTCTGTGTCGTCATCGCAGGGGGAACCTGGGTCTCAGCAGCGCAGAATCCGCCACAGGCGGTGCCTCCCCCCCAGGGGCCACCGGCCCCGACGGTGACCGCGTCACCGGCCCCGATTGTGATCGGTCCGCCGGCTCCCGTGCCGCCTGAAGTGGCCATCCCGCGCCCCACCCCAGAAGAACTGGCGACGGTCAACGCCGCGGTGAAGACGTTTGTCGATGCGTCTGATCCGTCGGTGCAACCCGTGTTGAAGAAGTTCGAGTCGCTGATGTTGCTTCAGCCACCACGCCGGAACGTGGCCGCCACGTTCACGCAGACCACCCAGCGGCGTGGGGCCCGGCACCTCGGGTTCGTCGAGATCGCGAAGCAGGGGAACATCGATGTGTTGCTGCACGGCGATTCGATCACCGACTGGTGGGTGCAGGGTCCAGAGAACAAGGCGATGTTCGACAAGTACTTCGCAGGCATTCGAACAGCGAATTTTGCGATTTCTGGCGACACGACGCAGGGCGTCTTGTGGGGCTTGAGGAACGGCGAGGGCCAGGGATTCCAGCCGAAGGCTGTGATGCTGATGATAGGCACCAACAACAACGCCTCGAACACCGCCCCAGAAATCGCCGAAGGGATCGGCGCGGTCGTCCTCGAGTTGCGCACGAACTTCCCGGACGCGAAGATTCTGCTTCTGGCCGTGTTTCCCCGCAGTGTCCCTGGCGATCTCATCCGCGACAAGATCGCGGAAATGAATCGCATCATCGCCCGGCTCGACGATCAGAAACACGTGTTCTACATGGACATCGGCGCAGCGTTTCTCGACGACAAAGGGTTCTTTCTGCCCGAGACGTTCCGGCCCGACAATCTGCACCCGATCGCCAAGGGGTACGAAATTTGGGGTGAGGCGGTCAAGGCCAAGCTGGCTGAGTTGCTGAAGTAGCCGCCGCGGCGGCCGTCCACTAGTGTGATGCGTACGAATTGTTAGTACGTGATTTCGCTGTACGTTCGAATCGACATTCGGTACGGTGTGGCGCATGTTCATGCCCACGCTGTGCGTGGTACTTCCTGCCCCTGATCGAGCGCACTTGCGGGCGCTCGTGGCCAATG
>SHUF01000081.1 GCA_009694745.1 Acidobacteriota bacterium | reverse complement strand
GAGTTGGCCTACTCGGAGATCACGGGCATCGCGGTGTATACCGGTGATGTGGTGCTGTTGCAGAGGGGTGACGGCAATAAGGAAGCCAGCGTCATCCGGGCGGACCAGGTACGGCTCGACGAACAGAAGCAGGACATCGAAGCCAATGGTCGCGTCCGGTCGCAGCTGTTGCTCGAGCAGACTCCCGGACCGCGTCAGTCCAAGGAGCCTGGCCGCACGGAGTTCACCGGCGATCGCATGACGTTTGTTGACGCCACCCGTCGTGTGGTGTTCTCGGGCGACGCCAGTATGGACACCATTGAAGCAGGCGAGGCGCAACGGCTCACGGCAGAGCGAATTACCCTCGACATGTTGCCCGAGCGGCGTGCGCTTAAGAATCTGGAAGCCGTGGCCGCAGACAAGGGGGAAGTGCGCGCGACTCTGCCCGAGGGCCGGGTCACGATCGGCACGCGGTTGACATACGATGCTGAGACTGATCGGTATGTCGTGACCGGAACGCAGGCGCTCTTTGTGTCTCGCTCCGCCACGGCAGGCCCTGGCATCTGCGAGGTCGGGACCGGGACGGAACTCTCCTTCCTGCGCACGGAAGGATGGTCGAACGTGAAGAACAAGGGAGGCTCAGTGGGCACGGCACGGGAGCGGAAATGCGCTGAGGTCCTCAAGTAGATGGCGACCCTGCGAAGTGAAGGCCTGACCAAGGCCTATGGCGGGCGTACGGTCGTCAAGGGTGTGGACATCTCGGTGTCCTCGGGCGAAATCGTCGGCTTGTTGGGACCCAACGGCGCAGGCAAGACCACGACGTTCGGAATGGTGGTCGGGTTGACTGCGCCCGATAGCGGACGCGTACTCCTTGACGATGCCGATGTGACGGGCGATGCGATGTACGTGAGGTCGCGCAAGGGCATCGGCTATCTCCCGCAGGAAGCGTCGATCTTTCGCGGCCTGACGGTGGAGCAGAACATTCTGGCGATCCTCGAAACGCTGCCATTGTCGGCAGCCGACCGGCGCACGCGCCTCAAGACGCTGTTGGGGGAACTGGGCCTCACGGCCCTGGCCCGGTCCAAGGCGTATACGCTGTCGGGAGGCGAACGCCGAAGGACCGAGATTACACGCGCGCTCGTGAATTCGCCGAAGTTCATCCTGCTCGACGAACCCTTTGCGGGCATTGACCCGATCGCGGTCAGCGACATCCAGCAGATCGTGGTGCACCTCAAGACCAGGGGCATCGGCGTGCTGGTGACTGACCACAATGTGAGGGAGACCCTGAAGATCACCGACCGCGCCTACATCGTTCACGATGGTGCGATCTTCCGCAGCGGAACGCCGCAGGCGTTGGCCGACGATGACGATGTGAAGCGGATTTACCTCGGGACCGATTTTCGGCTGGACTAAGATGGGATCGACAGCAGTATTTCATCACTGATGGCCCTTTCACAACGGCTCTCCGCGCGGCTCTCCCAGAAGCTGATTCTGACGCCATCGCTTCAGCAGGCGATCAAGCTGCTGCCGATGACTACCATCGAGCTCGCGGAGTTGCTGAACCAAGAGATGATCGAGAACCCACTCCTCGAAGAATCTGCCGAGGACGTTCCCGCTCCGGAAGTTGCCGCCGAGGCAGAGCCTGTCCCTGACAAAACCGACGAAAAAGGCGATACCTGGGATGATGCCGACTACGAGTACTTCTTCGGCGACTATCTCAACGACGGCTATCGGCCCAAGCAGGCGTACGAAGTGCGCGAACTGCCGCCGATTGAAAACATCCTGGCCAACCGGGGGTCGCTGGCGGATCACCTGAAGTGGCAACTGAGCCTGCAGACCGCTGACCCGTTGATTCGCGACATTGGCGAAGCCATCATCGGCAACATCGATGACGACGGCATGCTGGTGGCGTCAATCGGCGAGATCGCCGGACTTGGCCCCTGGCCCGTGGCGATCGTCGAAAAGGCGCTGGAGCACATCCAGTCGTTCGATCCGATCGGCGTTGGCGCACGAGACCTGCAGGAATGCCTGCTGCTGCAGTTGCGCGGCGCAGGCCTGGCGGGCACACCGGTGGAGACGCTCGTGCGGGATCATCTGCCGCAGTTGCAGAATCACCGCGTGCCGGAACTCGCCAAGGCGCTGGGATTGCCGCCCGAGGAAATCAAGGCGTACCTCGAAGTGGTCCGCCACCTAGATCCGAAACCTGGGGCCCGCTACACGCCGGCTGATTCGCAGTACGTTATTCCGGATATCTACATCATCAAGACCGAAGACGGGTATCGGGCGGTGCTCAACGAAGAGGGTCTGCCACAGTTGCGGATCAGCCCCGTCTACCGAAGGCTGCTCGACAAGGGCGGAGAGACCTCCGACGAAACGCGGGCGTACGTCAAAGACAAGTTCCGTTCTGCGTTGTGGCTGTTGAAGTCAGTGGACCAGCGCCAGAAGACGATCGTGAAAGTCGCGACCAGCATCATCACGTTCCAGCGCGAGTTTCTGGACAAGGGAATTGAACACTTGCGCCCGCTGGTGCTGCGCGACGTGGCGAATGACATCGGGATGCACGAATCCACGGTCTCGCGCGTGGTGAACAACAAGTACATGCACACGCCGCAGGGCGTGTACGAGATGAAGTACTTTTTCCACAGCGGCATCAGCAATTCGTACGGCGAAAACGTGTCGTCGGTGACCATCAAGCAGCAGATCAAGAAGATCATCGAAGGAGAAGATCCGAAGCGGCCGATGAGCGACTCGAAGATCATGAATGTGCTGCAGCGCGAAGGCCTGGTGCTGGCACGCCGCACGATTGCGAAGTACCGCGAGGAGTTGCGGATTCCCACCTCCAATCAACGCAAGGTGTTCTTCTGATGTCAGTGCCGGTGGCGTCCCTGATTGGGGCCCGCGGAGCTGACGCCGGCCTCGATTTTGATCTGCTCGCCGGTGCTGCGGGCCTTGAGCGTGTGATCACGTTGCCGTATGCCCAGAAGACGGGCCTGGCCCTTGCGGGATTTGACGAATACCTCCGGCCGGGTCGGGTGCTGGTGTTTGGCGAGAGTGAGGTCCGCTATCTCGAGCGCATGGGGGCCGACGATCGGCGCCGGGCGCTGATACGCCTCTTCACCCGCGATTTTCCGTGTGTGGTGTTGACGTTGGGGCTTGAGGCGCCCGCCGATCTGCTGGCGGAAGCCGAGCGCGCCGGCGTTCCCGTCCTGCGCACCCGCGCGACCACGCCAACCGCCATCGCACGGCTCACTACGCTGCTCGAAGACCGGATGGCGGCACGCGAGGTGCTGCACGGTGTGCTGTTGGACATCCTGGGCCTGGGCGTGCTGATCACCGGGGAAAGCGGCATCGGTAAGAGCGAGTGCGCCCTGGACCTGGTGTGCCGCGGCCACCGGCTGGTGGCCGACGATACCGTGGAAGTCAAAGTACGCGGCGAATCGGTGCTGATTGGCAGCTGCCCGGAAATGACCCGCCACTACGTCGAGATTCGTGGCCTGGGCCTGGTGAACGTGACTGACCTGTTTGGTGTGGCCGCCACGCGGTCGTCAAAACGGATCGAACTCGTGGTGCAGCTGGAACACTGGGAACTGGGGCGCGAGTACGATCGCCTCGGCCTGACCGTGGAGACCAGCGATCTGCTGGGTGTGACTGTGCCGCTTATCCGGATGCCGGTGGCGCCGGGCAGGAACGTGGCCATGCTGGTGGAGGTCGCGGCCAGAAACACGCTGTTGCGGTCACGCGGGCGCCATGCGGCCCGATTGCTGGCCGGGCGTCTGGAAGACCGACTGGCGCGTGCGGCTGAGCGGCCGGATGACGCAGGGCTGGAGGAGGACTGATGGGGAAGGCACGAAACCCGAGCCCGCAGCTCGTGGTGGTGACAGGGCTGTCGGGGGCGGGGAAGTCCCAGGCCATTCACGCGCTCGAAGACCTGGGGTTCTTTTGCATCGACAACCTGCCGGTTGCGCTGATTCCCACGTTTGTCGATCTCATCGTCAGGGATGACGACACGCGTCGCCGCGTGGCGGTGGTTGTGGATGTGCGCGAGGGTGCCAGGCTGTCGCAGCTGCCGGCCGTGTATCGCACCCTGAAGCGGCGCGCCGATGTCGACACCACGCTGGTGTTCCTCGAGGCAAAGCCCGAGGCGCTCGTCAGACGATTCAGTGAGACCCGGCGGCCGCATCCACTTGGGCGCGGGCGTTCTGCGGCCGAGGGCGTCGCCGAAGAGTCGCGGCGGTTGGCGCCAATCCGGAAACTGGCCGACTATGTATTGGACACGACACGGCTGACCGTCCACGACCTCCGAAAGCAGATGCTCGCCTTCGGCGGAGGCACACCGGCGACCACGCCACTGGCGGTCACGCTCCAGAGTTTTGCGTTCAAGCGCGGGGTTCCATCTGACGCCGACGTGATGTTCGATGTGCGCTTCCTGAAGAACCCGCATTTTGTTCTGACCCTGCGGCCCCTCACAGGTCTTGACCGAAAAGTTGCGCGCTACGTGCTCGGGCTCCCGGAGGCCACAAAGTTTCTGACGCTGACCACCGCGCTGTTGCGGTTTTTGCTGCCCCAATACGTGGCGGAAGGGAAGGCCTACCTGACCGTGGCGATCGGCTGCACCGGCGGGCGGCACCGCAGCGTCGCCATCGCAGAAGCGCTTGGGCGCGCACTTCGCCGGACACGACACGTGCAGGTGCGGGTCCGGCACAGGGAGTTCGCCAATGTCTGACATCGAACCGGTGCTTCCCGCGTCCGGACCGGTCGTGGGCGTCGTGATCGTGACCCACGGGCTCCTGGCTACGGAATTGCTCAACGCGGCCGAGACGATCGTCGGCGACCTGCCGGGCTTCACTGCGGTCTCGATTGGCTGGCACGACGATGTGCCCGTTGCGACCAGCGCGATGTCACGGGCCATCGCCCGCGTCGATACCGGTGCGGGCGTGCTGCTGCTCACAGACATGTTTGGCGGCACACCGTCGAATCTGGCCATGACCTTTCTCGAGGCCGACCGCATCGAAGTTATCACCGGCGTGAATCTGCCGATGCTCATCAAACTGGCGCGCGCGGCCGCCACCGGTAACGTTCTGGCAGCGGCACGCGCGATCGCCGACGATGGCCGGCAGGCGATTCGTGTGGCGTCCGACTTGTTGCGCGGCACGGGCAGCTGATTGGCCCTATGGAGACGCGTACGGTAACCATCGTCAACGCGCTGGGGCTTCATGCGCGGGCGGCTGCGAGATTTGTCCATCACGCAGGACGATTCAAGAGCCAGATCAAGATCACGCGCGGGGCGCGCACGGTAGACGGCAAGAGCATCCTCGGGTTGTTGTTGCTGGCGGCCCCGAGAGGGGCCACGCTTGAGTTGTCTGCGTCGGGTCCAGATGCGGTCGATGCGCTGGACTCGCTGGCTGCGCTGGTCGCGCGGGGATTCGACGAACCATGACCCGCACGAATGTGCGTCTGAATGGACGGGGCGTGGCTGAGGGCACCGCCATCGGCCGCGCCGTCGTGGCCGTGAGCGACGCACGGCAGGTGCGCTACAAGCTGGCAGCCGGGCGGGTCGATCGAGAGCGGCAACGCTTGCGCGCGGCCCGGGCGATCACACGGACCCAACTCGAAGACATTTCGACGCGCGTCTCGCGGACCGTGGGCCAGGCCCAGGCGGCAATCTTCGCTGCGCAGTTGCTCATGCTCGATGACCCGATGCTGTTTTCGAGGGTAGATGAGCTGATCCGCACCGAACGCATCAACGCCGACTGGGCGCTCGAGCGGGCGATTGGGGAACTGCACGAAGTCTTCGCCAGGGAAGGTGATGCTTGGCTGCGCGAGCGCATCGGCGACCTCACCGATGTGGGCGGACGGCTGCAACGCAACCTTCGCCCCGGCCGCGATCCGCTGGTGTCACTCGTCCAGGAGCTCGACGGCCCCTTGATTGTGGTGGCTGATGAAGTCTCGCCTTCCATCGCCGCGCAGCTCGACTGGACGAAAGTGCGCGGGTTGGTGTGCGACGTCGGTAGTCCGACCAACCACACGGTCATCCTCGTGCGGTCGCTGGGCATTCCGACGGTGGTGGGACTTGGCAGCGCAACGCAGGTCATCCTGCCTGGGCAGACCATCGCGATCGATGGCGCCACCGGAGAAGTGGTGGTGGAGCCCGATCAGCAGGCGCTTGAGCGCTGGACGCTGCGGGCACAACTGGCGACCGCGGCCCTGCGAAAGCTCGATGAGTGGCGAGCCGTGCCGGCCGCCACCGCCGACGGATTGCGGATTCGACTCGACGCCAACCTCGAGATCGCGGAGGAAGTGGGCCGGGTGCTCGACGTGGGCGCCGAAGGCATTGGACTCTATCGGTCCGAGTTCCTGCTCGATCGCGCGCCGGTCGTCGGAGGGCTCCATGAAGACGCCCAGTTCGAAACCTACCGCAGGCTTCTTGAGGCTCTGGCCCCACGACCGGTCACGATCCGCACGTTCGACGCGGGCGAAGAGCGGTGGGAGCGGGTCACGCATGGACTGGCCCGCCGCGAGCGGTTCGGGCTTCGTGGCCTGCGGGCCGCGCTGCAGCACGACGATCGGTTTCGCGTACAGATTCGAGCCCTGCTGCGGGCCGCTCCGTTCGGGCAGTTGCGCATCCTGCTGCCCTTTGTGACATCAGCGGCCGAGTTCCGCCAGGCGCGCGCCCTCATTGCGGGGATCGGCCGCGGCCTTCCAGGCGTGGACACGGTGCCGGTGGGGGCCATGATTGAAGTGCCCGCAGCCGCCCTGACGGCCGATCGCCTGGCGCGCGACGCCGACTTTCTGAGCGTCGGCACGAACGACCTGATCCAGTACACTTTGGCCATCGACAGGACAGACCAGCGTCTGTCGGGCCACTACGAGCCGCGTGAGCCGGCGGTGTTGCGGCTTCTGCGCATGGTCGCGGTTGCGGGCTGGCGAGCGGGCCGTGACTTTTCGGTCTGTGGTGAAATGGCGGCAGACCCGTTGTTGGTGGCGCTTCTTGTCGGGCTCGGATATCGGGCGTTCAGCATGACGCCGGCGGCGCTCCCGGTCGTGAAACGCAGTCTGCGGGCTGTTGATAGCCGGCTCGCGGAACGTTGTGCGCGCCAGGCGGTGACCGCCGATGGCGCCGAGGACGTGCACAGATTGTTGGCGCCCATTGCGGAAGTGATGCACAAGGCGATTGCGGGTGGATAGTCGCACAGGAGTGAGGGAGACAATGGAGAACGTGATACGGGTAGAGAAGCCTTGGGGCTACGAACTGCACTGGGCGAAGACGGATCGCTACGTGGGCAAGGTCATCCACGTGAACAAGGGCCACGCGCTGAGCCTGCAGTACCACAAGGTCAAGGACGAGACGATCTTTCTCTGGTCGGGCAAGATCAAGTTCGAGATCGAGGAAAACGGTCAACTTGTCGAGCGCGAAATGTTGCCGGGAGAATCCGTCCACATCACGCCGCCGACGGTGCACCGCATGACGGCCATCGAAGACTCGGACATCATGGAAGTCTCGACGCCAGAACTCGACGACGTCGTGCGGCTCCAAGACCTGTACGGCAGAAAGACCTGAGGTGTAGCCGGGTCTAAAGACCCGGCTACATGTTTCAACTGATTCACCTAAAACGGTATGTCGTCGTCGTTCGGGGCGTCGACCGGGCCCATGTCGTCGGGCATGTCCGAGCCTCCTGATGAGCCTGCGCCCGTTGAAGCGAAGCGGTCTCGCTGGGGCCGTGCGGCGGTGCGCTCGCCACCACCACCGGCGCCGCCAAGCAGGACCACACGGTCGGCGCGGATTTCAGTCGTCTTGACCTGCTTGCCTTCCTTGTCAGTCCACTCGCGCGTCTGGATCTTGCCTTCAACGTAGATCTGTTTGCCCTTGGTGAGGTACGGCTGAATCGCCTCGGCCGTTTTGCCCCAGATGACAATGCGATGCCACTGCGTATCTTCACGCTTCTGGCCATCGCGGTCCGTGAAGTGATCTGTGGTGGCGATGCTCACCGTTGCGACGGCGGTGCCGCCGGTTGTAAAACGCATCTCTGCGTCGCGACCGAGATTCCCCACCAGAATTGCTTTATTGACACTGCCCATAACCGGTCCTTTGCTCTCTCGCGCGTATACCCCGCGCGTAGGTGGTGCTGCTACTTGTGGCACTGAGATCAGTGCCCTACTTATTAATACGCGCCAATGCCTGCGTGGCCAGCATGTACGCGCTGCTATCGGGGAATGACCGTCGCACCAGTTCCCAATTTGTCCTGGCACGCGCCGTCTGGCCCAGTTGTTCGTAGGTTAGGCCCTGCTTGTAAATCGCCTGCGGCTCCCAGTCCGTCCCCTTGTGAATTGTAATCACTTGTTCGTAGGCTGCAACGGCTTCTTTGAATCCGCCTTTGCCGTAATACGACTCGGCGATGTAGAAACGGGCCTTGGCGGCGTCTGGCGAGGTCGGGAAAATCTTGATGTAGTACTCGAACCCCGTAATGGTCATGTCGAAGTCACCACGGGCGTAGTCCCCGAAAGCGGAGTCAAACGCGCGCTGCGGATTCTGCGGCGGGGCGGGCGCGGTAGGCGGGGGAGAGGCCGCGGGAGGCGTGGCGCCTGTGCCGGCAGCCGGCGCTGACGGGTCGGTCGCCGCCGACACTGCGGTCAGCAGGGTGATGATCTGGGTGAGCAGAGTCCGCTGGGCGGCCAGTTCCTGCCGCATGGTCTCCATTTCGTGCGCCTCTTTGGACAGACTCACGTTCGTCGCATCGAGTTTCTCGCGCAGGACGCGCGCATTGTCGGTGAGCGCCCCAATCTCCAGCCCCTGATCGGCAAACAGTTTGCGCGTGGCGCCGGCCTGCTCGTCGATGCGTGGACCGACCTTGGCCAGGGTCTCGGACAGTGACGCCACGGCCAGCCGTAATTGCTGCGTCTGCTCCTGAAGCATGCGGAGGTCGGCAAACATTTGCTGATGCTCGCGATTCTGTGCCGAGGCGACAGCCGGCGCGAACGCGCCCGCCACCACGATCGCCAACAGACCGGCGCGGGTCAGTGACCGAACATTCATGACGTCATCCCTTCGCGGATCGAACCCTATTTCGCAGTGACGACGAAGTGTCCCCGCCGATTTTTGGAATAGGCGGCCTCGTCGTGGCCCGGATCAAACGGAAACTCCTTGCCATAGCTGACCGTGCGGATGCGGTCTGCCGAGATTCCGAGCGAGAGCAGGTAGCTCTTCGCCGACAGCGCGCGACGTTCGCCGAGTGCCAGGTTGTATTCGGCCGTGCCGCGTTCATCGCTGTGGCCCTCAATGGTGATCGCCCATGTGGGGTACTTCTTGATGATGGCCGCGTTGTCGGTGAGCACCTTCTGCCCTTCGGCATCCACTGAGTCACTGTCGTAGGTGAAAAAGACGGGGCCCAGTGGCGCCTGCCGGTTGATTTCATCCGTGTCCATCGTCGCCAGCGGGTCCGACGAGACGACGAGCGGCTCTGCGGAGATGACGGGTGGTGCGTCTGGCGCCTGCGGCACCGGGGGCCGTGTGGATGGTGTGCCCCCCGCGCCGGGAAAGGCCTGAGGCCCTGGCGGCGGAGTGGTGGGGCTGATCGCGGGCGGCGTTTTGCCTCCGCAGGCCGAGGCAAGCGCCAGGGCGCCAACCACCAGAAGGGACGTGAGCGAGGAGCGTGACATAAGCGTGGAGTCCTTTTGATCGTTCAATTAGCGAGTTGACCAGCGTGGGTAGCGGTTGTTGCCTGCGAACGTGATTTGCCGCACGTTCTTTCCGTCGGCATCCATGACGGCGATGTGTTCCTTGCCCCATCGTGTCGTCACAAACGCAATGTGCCGGCCGTTGGGAGAGACCGTGGGACTTTCATTGGACCCGGGGCCGTCGGTCAACTGTACGACGTCGCGGGTGCCGACGTTGACTTTCTTGATCTCGACACCGCCAGGCACTTCGGCGCTGTACGCGATGAAGTCGAGCGCCCAGGTGGGACGGTCGGCTTTTCTGGCCTCGCTGGTCATCTTGGTGGCCGGTCCGCCGTCGGCACTCATGATGTAGATCTGATTGCTGCCGCCGCGGTCGGATGTAAAGGCGATCTGTGTACCGTTGGGCGACCACGCGGGGGCGCTGTCGTCGGACGGATGGGAGGTCAATCGCCTTATGTCGGTGCCGTCAACCTTGACGACGTAGATTTCCCAGTTGCCGTCGCGGCTGGAGGCGT
>SHUF01000080.1 GCA_009694745.1 Acidobacteriota bacterium | reverse complement strand
TTTTGCCATCTTGACGCTGGCGCTCGTTGGCATCGCCGCCGGCGTCTCGCGCCGACGGAAGCGGGATCACGCTTCCGTTGTGCAGACGCCGTCACCACGGCGACAGATCCTGACCGGCGCCTTGTTCGTTCTCCTGGCAGCGCATCTGTTCGCCACGGCGCAGGTGTTGATGATGGAGAGTTTCCTTATCCCTATCGGGGGCGCATGGGCGGAGTCCCACAGCGTCGGCGGCCTGCTGCTGCGGACGGCAATGCTCGCGGTGGCGTGGATCCTGGTCCGCAGGCATCCGGGTCAGTCGAACGCCGAGGGCGCACGATCGCCGTGGGGGTTTTATGCCGTGGCCGCTCTGGCTGCGGCGGCGTTCGCGCTGGGTCCGGAAATATCCGTCAAGGGGGTGGTGATTAGTCCGGGACCGTACGCCTGGCTCATGCAATACATGCCGGGGTTCGATGGGCTGCGCGTGCCCGCGCGCTACCTGATGCTGATGGCGTTGTTCCTGTCCGTGCTCGTCGGACTGGGTGCTTCTGCCCTCATCGGCCGCGCACGCCGGTTCGGCACGGTCTGTGTGCTGGCCGCAGGTGTGATGATGCTCGCGGAAGGCTGGCCGGCGGTGTTTCCGACCAATGTCCGGCTCGCGGCCGGGCGGCTCGACATCACGCCACGGCATCTGGGCGTGGGCAAGAACATTCCGCCCGTCTACCGCGCGATTCGCGATTCCGAATTGCCGATGGTGCTGCTCGAATTGCCCTTTGGCACTGCCGCCTGGGATCTGCACGCGGTGTATTACGCCGGGTATCATCGGCAGCGTCTGGTGAACGGTTACTCTGGCTTTTTCCCCGAAAGCCACCTGTTCCTGGTGCGCATGTTCAACTCCCGCGGCACGGATCCAGACGCCACCTGGCGTGCGCTACTCGCGACGAGGACGACGCATGTGCTGGTACACGAGGCAGCTTTCCCAGAAAGAGAGAGGCGCGAAATCTCTGACTGGCTGAAGGCCTCGGGCGCACGCGAGATTCTCGTCGACGGAACCGACCGACTCTTCATCGTCCGCTGACGGCCCGGAACAAGTTCTATACTGGGCCCATGCGCGTAGACCCTCTGGCGTTTCTCACCACCGAACTCGACACCCTCCGCGAACAAGGCCTGCACCGCTCGTTGCGAATTCTTGAAGGACGCCAGCAGGCTTCCTCGAAATTTGACGGACGGACGGTCGTCAACCTGTCGTCGAACAATTATCTGGGCCTGACCACCCACCCGAGATTGGTCGAAGCCGCCATCCAGGCTATTCGCGACTTCGGCGTCGGCTCTGGATCGGTGCGCACGATTGCCGGCACCATGGAAATCCACATGGAGCTGGAGCGGCGCCTGGCCGCGTTCAAGAACACCGAGGCCGTGGTGGTCTTCCAGTCGGGTTTTGCCGCCAATGCGGGCACCGTGTCCGCGATTCTCACCAAGGAAGACGTCGTCATCTCAGACGCACTCAATCACGCCAGCATTATCGACGGCTGCAGGCTGAGCCGCGCCGCCATCAAGGTATTTCCGCACAAGGACGTGGCGGCCGCGCGCACGATCCTGCAGGAACTGCCCGCCTCGCAGCGCAAGCTCCTGATCACCGACGGCGTGTTCAGTATGGAAGGTGATCTTGGACCGCTGCCGGAACTCTGCGACCTCGCCGAGGAATTCGGCTGCATCATGATGGTGGACGATGCGCATGCGAGTGGGGTGTTTGGGCGGAATGGCCGAGGGACCATCGACCACTTCAACATGCATGGACGTGTAGACATCCAGGTGGGCACACTGTCAAAGGCCATCGGCGCGCTGGGCGGTTACGTGGCCGGGTCCAAAGACTTCATCGACTTTCTGTATCACCGGGCGCGTCCGTTCCTGTTTTCCACCTCGCATCCGCCGTCCGTGGCCGCGTCATGTCTGGCGGCGCTTGATGTGCTGGAGCAGGAGCCGGAGATTATCGAACGGCTGTGGGACAACACGCGATTCTTCAAGGCCGGTCTGGAGTCCATGGGGTTTGATACGGGTCTCAGTGAGAGCCCCATCACGCCGGTCATTGCCGGTGACGGGGCGCGCGCGATGAAGTTGTCGGATCGGTTGTTCCAGGAAGGCGTGTTTGCGCAGGGCATCGCGTTCCCGACTGTGGCGCGAGATAAGGCGCGGGTGCGCACCATTGTGACCGCCACCCACAGCAAGGACGAGTTGCAGTTTGCGCTCGACGCCTTCAAGCGGGTGGGCTCGGAACTCGGCCTGATCTGAACCGTTCGGGCCTGATCCCGCGTATGTAAGGGGTGTCATGAAATCGCCGCGGGAGCCCTCCCGGAACTTTTTCGACGAATACACGCGCGGATTCGATCGCACGGAGTTTCAGCGATTCTTCACGCGCGACATCGCCGACGCGTATCACTATTTTTCGCGGGTGCTGGACCTGCGGGCGCTGGCGCAAGCGCCGTGGTACAGGCGCTGGCCCACACATATCCGCCTGTTTTTTGTGGCCTTCGCCATGCGGCTGTCGCCGGGGCGCCGCGTGTTGTACGCCTTTGCGGTGGTGGCGGCCGTGTTCGGCCTGCTCGATCTGTTCGACGGTTTCGGCACCGTCATCGTATTCCTGTTCCCGATCAGCCTCGATCTCTACCTGCCGCAGTGGGCGGATGGCACGTCGTGGATGGTGCTGGCCTTTCTGGCGATTCAGTTGCTCGTGTTGATGGAGGTGGCCGATCGGCTCTCGCTGAAAAGCGACCTGGAGATAGCGCGCGACATCCAGCTTGCGATGTTGCCGCGGGGATCAAAAGAAGCCGGCGATGCGCGGGTCTTTGGTTTCACGCGGCCGGCAGACACGGTGGGCGGAGACTTTTACGACATCCTGCCGCTGGCGGACGGACGCCTGATGGTGGCGGTTGGTGATGTGGCAGGCAAAGGCAGCCCCGCAGCCCTGCTATGGCCCTGTTGCTGGCGATGCTGCGTACGCTTGTGGACGAGGGGCTGGAGTCGGTGCGACTCATCTCGCGGCTCAACGTCCAGATCTGCCGGCACAGCCCGGGGTCGCGGTTCATTACGTTCTTTTTCGGGGTCTACAACCCCGCCGATGGCTCCCTTGAGTACGTCAATGCCGGCCGTCGGGCGCCATCGAGCGGCTCGATCGCGGCGGCATGGCGCTGGGCATGTTTGAACACGCGACGTACGACGCGGGACATGTCACTATCGGGCCCGGAGAAATGCTGGTGCTGTACACCGACGGCATTACCGAGGCCGAAGACCGATCTGGGCAGGCCTTTGAGGACTCGGGCCTCGAGGGAGTCCTTGCGTGCAGCACCGTGCAGCACGACCCCGAAGCCCTGGCGGGCGCGATCATCGCTGCCGTCGAAGCCCACGCCGGCGACGTGCGACTGGCGGACGATCTGACGGTCGCAATTCTCGGAAGGTAGGGGAACGGGTGTGTTTTCCATAGAAATGGGCAAAAGATGAGCAGGTAATACAAAACGACCTCTGAGGTCAGACCTCAGAAGCAGTTTTGGAGGTCTGACCTCAGAGGTCGTTTTGTCCAGACCTGTCCCCCTTTGCCCATTTCTGCGGAAAACACACCCGTCCCCTTCTCTTCTTGATGCTCGCGGCAACTTCGGTGTCCGGACAGGTCCGCCCGACGCAGGCGGACGGCGTCGTGCGGTTGCTGACCGATCTCGAGGTCGCGCTCGGCAGTAACAGCATCGATGAATTCGCACGTCTGGCCGCGAGTACGTTGCCGCCGGCTGAGGGGGCTGCGTTTGTCAGCTCGTCATTTCGCGAGGGACAAGGGTTCGCAGCGGTGCGCGAACGGGACCGGCGGCCCGAAGGGCCCGGCTTCAAGGTGTTGGTCGAGATGCTCCTTGGCCGAGGTGGCGCGGGGCACATCGCGACCTGGCAGTTGCTGGTCAGGCCCAAGGCCGACGACCCGGATCGCTTCGAGGTGGCGGGCGCCACGCCGGTGGCGTCGGTGGACGGTCTGGTGAAACTCGAGCTCGACACCACCCGCCAGTTCGTCGCACGCGACCTGGTGTTTTCATCACAGGGACTCACCCTTCACTTGTCGTCGGGCACCGTGTTCCTGACGCAAGTGGAAGGCGGAAGCACGGCGCTAATCTTCCGGGGACGAGGCTCGATGCGATTCTCCCCCGAGGATCCGGCTGAGCAGGTGCAGGTGCGCGCCTTCAGCGGCCGGCCGACGCTTGAAACCCCGGTGGAGTCGTTGCTGATTCGAATCAGCCCGCAGGACTTCAACGATCGCTTCGGCACGTCGAAACTGGTGCCGGTTGCCGTCAACCCGGGCGACGGGGCGCGCGCGCGATCACTCTTCGACGAGCTCAGCACAAAAAGTTACACGCTCAGCTTGGGTGACCTGACATCCGAGCGGTAGTCGCTGCTGCCGCCGCAGGGTGACGTGCTGGCGGAATTGCGCACAAAACGATTCGGCACACTCACGTACGTCCTTGCCCGCAGTGATGCTGAAGATGTCTCGCTCTTCGATCGCGCGCGTGGCCGCAATATTTCCGTGTACGCATCGCCCGATCGGCTCGCCTCGCGCGGACGGTACTACAGCGAGGACGAGACCGCCGCCTACGACGTGCAGCACTACGACGTGGACGTGCGTTTTGATCCCGAACGCGAGTGGATCAGCGGCAAGGGTTCGGTGCGCCTCAAGACGCGGCGTGATGGCCTCGCGACACTTTCGCTCAAGCTGGCAGAGCCGCTGGCGATCTCATCGATTCTCGTCACCGGTGTTTGGAAAGGTGCTGGGCTTGCGCGTCTCGGGACAGAGCAATGTGCTAATCAGCCTTCCGCAATCCGTGCCACGCGACACCGAGGTGGTGCTTGAAATCAACTACAGCAGCAAACTCCCCGCGCAGTCCATTGACCGGGAAGCGCTGGGCGTGACCGCCGACCCCCAACAGGCAACAGACCCTCTGGGCTCGCTGTCACAGGATCGACCCAGCCTGCCTGAGCCCCGCTATCTCTACAGCAACCGCGTCTACTGGTATCCCCAGGCCTCGATCACCGACTTTGCCACAGCCTCGCTGCGGCTCACGATGCCGGCGCAGTATCAGGCCGTGGCGTCGGGCAGCCTCATCAGTTCAACGATGTCGCCCATGGCCGACCCCACGGGACGCAGTGGCGAAGTACGTTCGGAGCGCACGGTCCGTTTCATGGCCGACCGCTCCGTGCGGTATCTCTCCTGCCTCATTTCGCGATTTCTGTCGGTCGGACGCACCCAGGCCCGCGTGCCGGCACTGGCGCCATCGATGGTCGCTGCACCGCCTGGGGCCCCGCCCGCGGCCGCAACCAGCGTGAATGTGGACGTGGTGGCCACGCCGCGACTGCTCAGGGCCAATCGTGCGCTGCCGGATCGGACCGCGCAAATGGTGGAGTTCTTCGGATCGGTCATCGGCGAGGCCCCGTACCCCGACTTCTCGCTGGCGGCCCTCGACTCTGAGCTGCCCAGTGGCCACAGCCCGGCGTATTTCGCCGTGTGGAATCAGCCGACGCTCCCCACCACCCTGTCGTGGCGTGGGGATCCGGTCTCACTCAACGGCTACCCCTTGTTCTTCCTCGCCCACGAAGTGGCCCACCAGTGGTGGGGCCAGGCCATCGGCTGGAATAACTATCACGAGCAGTGGCTCAGCGAGGGGCTGGCCCAGTACTTCGCCGCCGTTTATGCCGGCCACGACCGCGGCCCCGACCTCGAGCGTGCCCTGTTCATGCAGATGCGCGACTCGGCGATGGACCTGTCGCGCCACGGCCCCGTGCACATGGGCTACCGGCTCGGGCACGTCGAGGGCGACAGCCGCATTTTTCGCGGATTGGTCTACAACAAGTCCGCCGTGGTGATGCTCATGCTCAGGGGCCTCGTCGGCCCCGAAGCCTTCAACCGCGGCATTCAACGCTTCTGCCGCACCCATCGGTTTCAGAAGGCAGGGACCGACGATGTGCGGAATGCGTTTGAGGCAGAAACAAGCCGGCCCCTCGGCCGTTTTTTTGACAAGTGGATCCACGGGTTCCTGCTTCCCCAGGTGCGACTCACCTGGCGGATGGCCGACAGCACCCACCTGGCCGTCAAGGTGGAACAGCTGGGTGAGACGTTCGACTTCCCGCTGACCCTGACCATCCAGCATGCCGACGGGCGCTTGGAGCTGATCCCGGTAGCGGTGACCGAACCGGTTGTTGATGTCGTCGTGCCCGTCCCCGCCCCTGTCCGCCGGGTGGACACCCGTAACGACACGAGCCTGGTGGTCGTGAAGTAGAATTTATGGGTTATGGAAACGGTCACGCTAACGATTGACGGGTCTCCGGTTACGGTGGAAAAGGGCAAGACGGTGCTGCAGGCCGTCATGCAGAGCGGCGGTCACGTGCCGTATTACTGCTACCACCCGGGGCTTGGCGTCGACGGCTCCTGCCGCGTCTGTATCGTCAAGATCGAGAAGATGCCGAAGCTGCAGACCTCGTGTTCGATGGTGTGCACAGACAGCATGGTCGTGAGCACGAATACGCCAGACGTGGAAGCCGCGCGCGCCAGCGTGTTTGAGTTCCTGCTGGTCAATCATCCGCTCGACTGCCCGGTGTGTGACAAGGGCGGTGAGTGCCCGCTGCAGGATTATTCCTATTCGTACGGTCCCGAGCGGAGCCGCATGGACTTCCCGCGCCGCGTGTTTGACGGCGAAGGGGTGAAGGCCGACGTGGACTTCGGTCCCACGCTCATGCTGAACCGTAACCGGTGCATCATGTGCACGCGCTGTCAGCGCTTCATGGCCGAGGTTGACGGCGATGCGCAGATCGGCGTCTTCCAGCGCGGCGTGCACAGCGAGATTGCGACGTTCGAAGAAGGCGGCGTGGTGTCGCTGCTCTCGGGCAACCTGATGGATGTGTGCCCGGTTGGTGCCATCACCACACGCGACTACCGTTTCAAGTCACGACCGTGGGACAACCCATCGGCGGTTGACACCATCTGCACGGGTTGCGCAAAAGGATGCAACACCACCGCGTGGATCAAGGCGAAGCCCGAGTGGGCGAAGGGCGCGGAGTTGGTGCGCATGACGCCGAGGGACAACGCCGAGATCAACAGCTACTGGATGTGCGACATCGGCCGCTTCGACTACCACTGGATCGAAAGCGATCGGCGGCTGCTGCAGCCGCACGTACGCACCAGTCGCGGCTCTGATGCCACGCCGTGGGCCGACGCGCTGATTGCGGTCAAGGCGGCAGTTGACGACGCCGGCGGTGCAGCCCAGGCACGCGTGCTGGTGTCGGGTCACGCGTCGCTCGAAGAGCTCTACGCTTTGAAACAGTTCGGTTCCCTCACCGGCGGGGTGACGTTCGGCTGGCGGTATCGCGAGAAGCCGCAGCCGGCCAACACGAAGTTCCGGATTCCTGCGGTGGATGCGCCGAACCTGCGCGGAGCCCAGGATCTCGGCTTCAGGATGGCCGCCATCGATGGTCCGGCAGACATCAGCGAGCTGCGTTCGGCGGTTGATGCGGGCCGCGTGAAGGTGCTGTATGTCATGGACACCGGCCACGAAGGCTCGCTTGGCGAGACGGACTGGATCGTGGCCGCCCGCGCGGCTGGCAAAATCACGACCCTGATTGTTCATGGCGTGCTGAAGACGACGCTGTCGGAAAGCGCGGACATTGTGTTGCCGGGCTGCGCGTTTGTTGAGAAGGACGCCACGTTCACGAACATGACCGGGCACGTGCAGACGGCCTCGCGCGTGATCACGCCGCCGGGAGACGCCGCGGAAGATTGGCAGATTCTGTCGAAAGTGGCGGCGGTCTTCGGCGCCGACATGACCGAGTCGTCAGCCGGCGCCGTGCGTCAGGCCATCGCCTCGGCGCTGTCCGCGGTGCCAGGTTACGCCATGCTGTCTGAGGTGGCGTTCTCGCGGCCCGTCTCTGCACGGCAATACCTGCAGGCGTCAAACCCGTCCGAACGCGGCAAGTGGGACTCGATGTTCCAGGACCTGCCACCGGTGAAGTTTGGCGAAGACTTCGGTCCACTGCCGCGCGCCGACGTTATTCCGCTGCGGTTGGTCGAGTAGTCCGCACGCGCAGCGGGCTTGTCCGCACGCGAAGCGCCCTGGGGCGCACGCCAATCTCCAGCGCACCGGACACTTCGAATGCTTCCCCGTCCACGTGGCACACGAGTGTGGAGCCGTGCACAGTGGCCCGGGTGGCGCGTGACCGCTCGAGACCGTGGGCAGGGCTGCCACTCCTCCAGAAAAGCCGTCGGCCCCGCCAGAACTGCTGCAGTGCCGTGCCGGCCTCCACCAACACCACATCGAGCACGCCATCCTGTAGGCTGGCTGCGGGCGCCAGCACCGCGCCATTCCCGTAGGTTGACGCGTTGGCAAACGCCACCAGGAACTTGCGGCCCTGTCGCACCATTTCCGCATCACCGGTGTGCCAGTTCACTTCGTAGTGGGCCGCCGCGTACGTCCACGCCAGGGACACTCCGCTCTTCACGTATCCCACGGCACCGCGTTGTGAGCGGCCGGCGAAAACTCGCGCCACGGCCGCGTCGAATCCGATGCCGGCAATGTTGAGGAAGATCCGGTCGCCGACCGTTCCCACATCGATGGCCGTGAACGATGACGACAGAGCGATCTCCATCGCGCGCTCCGGACTCGCGGGCAGCCGCAGTCCACGTGCAAGCCCATCCCCCGACCCACACGGCACAATTCCCAGCGTCGTCGGCGTTCCCACCAGCGCCTGCGCCACTTCATTCACCGTGCCGTCGCCGCCCATGGCAATGACCGTGTCGTAACCCTGGTCCACAAATGTCTGCGACAGAATGCGAGCGTGGCCCGGCCCATCTGTCATCACAATGGTCGCGTTGGTGCCCGCTGCGGCGGCGCGGCTTTCCGTGAATGCGCGACGACGCGAGGCTTCACCTGGCCGGCTTCCACGGCGGCCGGAAATCGGATTGATCACGATGCCAACACGCATGGGGGCGATGCTATAGTAGCGCTCAATGCCAAACAGGGCGCCCAACAGAGGCCGTATCCTTGTGCTGCTGGTCGTCGCCTTGGTCGTCGCTGTCGGCGCCGGCATTCAAACCTTTCGATTCGATCAGCAGGTCGCTGCCGATCGCATGCTGGAAGACTCCATCACGCAGCAACTGAACGCCACGGACCTCGCGCTGGGCGAGTTGCGTCATGCGCAGTCCGCATACGTCGCGGCCGGTCAGGGTGCGCCGTTCTGGATGAACCAGTTCGACAGCGTGGCGGCGCGTGTGGAAAGCACACTGCGCGATCGTCAGGAGACCACGCGGTCTGCCGGGGCCCTTGCCCACTATGACGCGGCCATCGAACAACTCGGCACGTTGCGCACCTCGAACGCGCGCGCCAGGAACTACGTGGACAGCCGGCAGTTCATCCTGGCTTCGGACGTCATCTTTGTGGAGAGCCTGGAGATCATCGGCCGCATCTCGGCCAATGTCTCGGCCGCGCGCGACACCGAGATCTATTCGGCCCGCCAGGCACTGACGACCACCACGCAGTATCGCCAGGGTCTTCTCGCGGGAGGCCTTCTGTTCACGTTGATCGTGGGCTTCATCGCTTACCGTCAAATCGGCAAGGCTCCGTTGGTGGAAAGCGCCCCGATGGTCGCCGAAGTCGCCGTTGCACCGCTGCCTGAACCCCAGCCGGTCATGAAGCCCGTCCCCCAGGTGTTCCACGCGCCCTACATGGCCGATGCGGCCGATGTCTGTGTGGATCTGGCGCGGTTGCTCGATGGCCGCGACCTTCCCGCCCTGCTGAGCCGCGCGTCGGCCGCCATTGGCGCCGACGGCCTGGTGCTCTGGGTGCTCGACGAGTCCGGACAGACACTGCGCGCCTCGCTCGGCCACGGCTACTCGGACCGCATGCTCAAGCACCTTGGCAACCTTCCGGTCTCGGCCGATAACGTGACGTCACTCGCTTGCCGCACCCTACAGCCCCAGGTGGTGCCCAGCACGTCGCCGGGCGTCCAGGGCGCCCTTGCGGTGCCGCTCATCAGCTCCACCGGCTGCGTGGGCGTGCTGGCGGCCGAAGTCTCAGAGCCGATGTCTAAAGGCCATCAGCTGCCGGTCGCCCGGCTCATCGCGGCGCAACTCTCCGCCATCATTCGCCCCGACGCCGCATCCACCGCCGCTGCCGCGCATTAAGAGCCCGTAAGGAAATAACTGGCGCAATTCTGGGTGCCGAGGCGCCCGATCCCGCCAGGCGCGAGGAGGGAGAATACCCAGTGTATTCGACCGACGAGCAACGCCGCGGGGCGGGATGCCTCGGCAGCCAGAATGCGTCAGTTATTTCCTTA